>NZ_JBSHNQ010000065.1:5000-157599 GCF_053604665.1 Lacinutrix chionoecetis | reverse complement strand
GATTACTGGTTTACTGTAGAATACAGAGAACCAGGCACAGACCAAAAGAAATCGGTTCGTGCGCATTTTACGCTTAAACGCTAAAATAAAAAACAACTGTTTGTAAATAATAAAATGCCTGAACGAGAGTTCAGGCATTTTTTTGTGGTCGTGAATGCTAAAATATTTGTAGTTTTATATCATTAAAAATTGAAATGAGAAAAAGAAAAAAATTAACACTAAAAAGGGTGTTAAAAGTAATCGCAGGAATAGTAATATTCCTTACACTTCCTACGCTTCTACTCTATGGTTTCTTATATTTTAAATATAATGAAGATTTGCCTGTTGGTAAAGAAGCAGGAGCTCACACATTGGCTTTAAAAATGCTAAATGCGTTAAACTACGATGCTTATAAAGCAACAGACTATATAGAGTGGACGTTTAAAAAACGTCACCATTTTAAATGGAACAAAACTGAAAACACCTGCGAAGTTTACTGGAAAAACTACAAAGTTAATTTAGATTTAAAAAATAATTCTAAAAGTATAGCCTATAAAAATGACACAAAAGTTACAGGCGATGAGAGTAATACTTTAATACAAAAAGCTGTTACCTATTTTAATAACGATTCCTTTTGGTTGGTAGCACCCTATAAAATATTTGATGAAGGCACCACACGCAAACTTGTAACATTAGAAAACGGAGAGCATGCTTTATTGGTTACCTATTCTTCTGGAGGTTCTACTCCTGGCGATTCTTATTTATGGCACTTAGATAAAGATGGTAAACCTAAAAGTTTCCAAATGTGGGTAGATATTTTACCAATAGATGGCCTTGAAGCCACGTGGTGCGATTGGACAACAACCGAAACTGGTGCGATGTTACCAACATTTCATAAAATGATGGTTTTAGGGTTGGAGATTACGAATTTAAAGTGTGCTCAGTCTCAGTCTTAGTTTTCAGAAAACTTTTAAAATATTATTGAATCAGCTATTAAATAAAACGAATTCAACGATTGAACTAAAATTTGACAACCAAATAATGTCTGTATCGAAAAAAGGACAATTTTAAATAAATACAAATTATAATAGTTTGGGACTGAGACTGAAAACTGTTTACTTACTCTTCTGCCCAACGAACTGTTGATCCTTCAATTTAAACAATACATTAAAAGTGGTTAAACTGCCGTAAATACGTGTAATATATTGTTGTAAATCTATTTTCTCTTGTTCCTCAAGATTACTGGAATTTACTTTTTGCTCCATAACACGCAATCTATCACGGACCATTGTAATTTTATGAAAGAAATCGTCTATTTTAATTTCCTTACTTTTCAAATTTATATCACCAGGTTCTAAAATAAGTTTTCCGTCTTTCCACTTGTCTCCAATATGAACAACTTCTGTAACATCACTATATTTTTTTAAAATACGCACTAAACTACTTTCAACATCAAAAAAACTAACAGTGTCCACTTCATTTTCGGCGGCTTCAATTATTTCAATTTCTTCGTTTAATGGTATTGTTTCCAAACCATTATCAATAAATGTTACCCAATATTGCTGATTATCAACATTGGTAACTACTCCTTTCCCGTATTCTTTGTGGCTAATTCTTGAGCCTATTCCTAATATTGTCATAATTATTCCCTGCACATGCAGTAATCTTTTTTAGAGTTAAACTTTAATTTTTTATGATGTTCCTTAATTCTTAAGAGAACAAAGCACTAAAATAGACAAAATCTCTAACTCAAGAAGATATTTCTTTTTTCGAAGAAATGACATTCGATTTTAATAAAATCCTAACTGATTCGGTTTAAAAAAGAGGTGTAAAAACCTTAACTTTGCAAATCTGCTTAAAAACAGCAGAATTTTGCTATTATATGACAAATTTTGAAGAAAACATTGAGGTACAAGGTGCCAGAGTTCATAATCTTAAAAATATAGATGTTACTATTCCACGCGAAAAGTTAGTTGTTATTACCGGTTTATCTGGTAGTGGTAAATCGTCTTTAGCATTCGATACTATTTATGCTGAAGGACAACGTCGTTACATCGAAACATTTTCGGCGTATGCCAGACAATTTTTGGGTGGCTTAGAGCGTCCGGATGTCGATAAAATTGATGGGTTATCTCCTGTTATAGCTATAGAACAGAAAACCACAAGTAAATCGCCACGTTCAACCGTTGGAACCATTACCGAAATCTACGATTTCTTGCGTTTATTTTATGCGCGTGCCAGTGATGCTTACAGTTACAATACTGGCGAAAAAATGGTGAGTTATAGTGATGAGCAAATCAAAGCATTAATTATAGAGAGCTATAAAGGAAAAAAAATAAATATTTTATCTCCTGTTGTGCGTTCGCGAAAAGGTCATTATCGCGAATTGTTTGAACAAATTGCTAAACAAGGTTTTGTAAAGGTGAGAACCGATGGCGAAATAAAAGATTTAGTAAAAGGCATGAAACTGGATCGTTATAAAACGCACGATATTGAAATTGTAATCGATAGATTAAAAATTGACGATGCTATAGCAAACGATAAGCGCTTAGACGAAACCATAAACACTGCCATGTATCATGGCGAAGATGTACTTATGGTAATCGATCAAGATACGCAGGAAGCACGCTATTTTAGTAGAAATTTAATGTGCCCAAGTTCGGGAATTTCGTATCCTAATCCAGAACCAAATAATTTTTCTTTTAACTCGCCAAAAGGCGCTTGCGAAAACTGTAATGGCATTGGAAGTCTTTACCAGGTTAATGAGAACAAAATTATTCCAGACGATTCATTATCCATTAAAAGTGGTGCTTTAGCTCCTCACGGTCCCGAAAAGAAAAGCTGGATTTTTAAACAGTTACAACTTATTGCAGAGCGATTTAATTTTAAATTAACCGATGCGTATAAGGATATCCCAAAAGAAGCGAAGCAGATTATTCTATATGGCGGAAATGATAAATTTTCGGTAGAAAGTAAAACCTTGGGTATTACCAGAGATTATAAAATTGATTTTGAAGGAGTCGCTACTTTTATTGAAAACCAATATAAAACTGCAGAATCACGTTCTCTTAAACGATGGGCAAAAGACTACATGGACAAGATAGAATGTCCTGTTTGCGAAGGTTCCCGTTTACGAAAAGAATCGTTATACTTTAAAGTTGCCGGAAAAAATATTGCAGAATTAGCCAATAAAGATATTGTTGATTTAGCTGAATGGTTTGAAGGTTTGGAACAAAACCTTTCTGAAAAACAAATTAAAATTGCCGAAGAAATAATTAAGGAAATTAGAACACGACTTCAGTTTTTGTTAGATGTTGGTTTAACCTATTTATCTCTTAACAGAAGCTCAAAATCACTATCTGGTGGTGAGGCGCAACGTATTCGGTTGGCAACACAAATAGGGTCGCAATTAGTTGGTGTACTTTATATACTTGATGAACCAAGTATTGGTTTGCACCAACGTGATAACGAGAAACTAATTAATTCACTCATTTCGCTAAGAGATATTGGAAACTCTGTAATTGTTGTAGAACACGATAAAGACATGATTGAAAGTGCAGACCATGTTATAGATATAGGACCACGAGCTGGAAAACATGGTGGTGAAATTATTAGTCAAGGCACACCAAAACAACTATTAAAAGAAAACACGTTAACTGCAGAATATTTAAACGGGAAAAGAAAAATAGAAATACCCAAAAAGCGTCGCGAAGGCAATGGTAAATTTATTGAACTTAAAGGCTGTACAGGAAATAACCTAAAAAACGTTTCTGTTAAAATTCCTTTGGGTAAAATGATTGGTGTTACTGGTGTTTCGGGCAGTGGAAAATCTACTTTAATTAACGAAACCCTCTACCCTATTCTTAATGCATATTATTTTAACGGCGTAAAAAAGCCAATGCCCTACAAAAGCATTAAAGGTTTAGAACATTGCGATAAAGTTATTGACATTAATCAGTCACCAATTGGAAGAACACCACGAAGCAATCCTGCTACGTACACGGGCACTTTTGGAGAGATACGCAGCTTATTTGCCAAGATTCCAGAAGCTATGATTCGTGGCTACAAGCCTGGTCGTTTTAGTTTTAATGTTACTGGCGGTCGTTGTGAAACCTGTAAAGGTGGTGGCTTGCGAGTAATTGAAATGAATTTCCTTCCAGATGTTTACGTAGAATGCGAAACCTGCCAAGGCAAACGTTTTAATCGTGAAACTTTAGAAATTAGATACAAAGGCAAAAGTATTAGCGATGTATTAAACATGACAATTAATGAAAGTGTTGAGTTTTTTGAAAATATTCCGAAAATCCACCGGAAATTAAAAACTATACAAGATGTTGGTTTAGGTTATATAACTTTAGGACAACAAAGCACAACGCTTTCTGGTGGTGAGGCACAACGTATAAAGTTGGCTACCGAATTAAGTAAACGCGACACTGGAAACACATTTTATATTTTAGACGAGCCAACTACCGGTTTACATTTTGAAGATATTCGTGTACTTATGATTGTATTAAATAAACTGGCAAACAAAGGGAATACCGTATTAATTATAGAGCACAACTTAGATGTTATAAAAACGGTAGATCATATTATAGATGTTGGCTACGAAGGTGGACAAGGTGGTGGTAAAATTATAGTGGAAGGCACACCGGAAGAAGTCGCTAAACACAAAAAAAGTTATACTGCTAAGTTTTTAAAAAAAGAATTACTGTACTAATAAAATAATACTAAAAATGTAAATATAGACAGCTATTTCTACATTTTTGTTTTATCTCGCTAATGTGTGTTTTATCACTTTATTAACAACTAAGTGAATTAAAATTGCGTATCTTTAAAATAATTAACCATAAAAACAAAACATTATGAGAGGTATTCTTTGGCTTGTAGCCGTAATTTTAATTATTGTATGGCTTTTAGGCTTTTTAGGAGTCATGCCTGGAATTGGCACTGGTGGCCTAATCCACGTATTATTAGTTATTGCAGTGATAGTGATTCTTTACAATATAATTTCTGGTAGAAAGCCACTATAACAAAATAGATTAAGTATATTAAAAGGCGACCTAAATGGTTGCCTTTTTTTTATTTCAATTTTTAACTTATTAACTCACTAATTCTCTTAAATTTGTGATTCTGAAAAATTATCAAATCTTCCGCTTTAGGCGGTAAATTAAAAAACTATATTTTATTCATGCGAAAAGAACAACATCATAAAGGTTGGAACGAAAATAAAACAAACGATTCTTGGGCAATCTTCAAAATCATGGGAGAATTTGTAAACGGTTTTGAAAAAATGAGCCAGATAGGACCTTGTGTTTCTATTTTTGGATCTGCCAGAACAAAACCAGATCATAAATATTATAAATTAGCCGAAAGTGTTGCCAAGCAAATTTGCGAAGCTGGTTATGGCGTCATCACAGGTGGTGGACCAGGTATTATGGAAGCTGGTAATAAAGGTGCTCACTTGGCAGGAGGAACTTCGGTTGGATTGAATATCGATTTACCTTTCGAGCAGCATGATAACCCATATATAGATGGTGACAAGAGTCTGGATTTCGATTATTTCTTCGTTCGTAAAGTTATGTTTGTAAAATATTCACAAGGTTTTGTTGTTATGCCTGGTGGATTTGGAACTTTAGATGAACTTTTTGAAGCCATCACTTTAATTCAAACCAATAAAATAGAAAAATTTCCAATTATTTTAGTTGGTACAGATTTCTGGTCTGGATTAATAGACTGGGTTAAAGAAACCGTTTTAGGCAAGTTTACCAATGTTAGTGCTGAAGATTTAGACTTAATTCATTTGGTGGATACAGAAGAGGAAGTGGTTAATATTTTAGATGCTTTTTATAAAGAATACGGCTTAAGCCCGAACTTTTAAATATAGGTTTTACAATGTTATGAAACATACTTTCTCCTTAGTTCTATTATTTATTACTCTTAGTTGCCATTATAGTTTTTCTCAGGAGACATTTAAAACCATGTTTTATAACTTGCTTAACTTTCCTTTACAGGAACCTGCACTTTCAAGATTAAATGAATTAGAAATAATTTTAAGCGATTACCAACCAGATTTATTAATGGTCTGTGAGCTAAATGATACTAATGGTGCCGGATTGATTTTAAATAGAATACAACAAAATATAAATGCCAATTATACTATGGCTAATTTTGTTTTAAACACCTCTGATGATAATTTTGGCGACCAAAACGACTTACAAAATTTAATATATTACGATAGCACTAAGTTTAGTTTAGAATCGCAAACCGAAATCACCACTATTTACAGAGATTTTAACCATTATATTTTAAAATTAAATACTGTTAACCAAAACACAAACCCAATAATTCTAAATGTTATTGTAGGCCATTTAAAAGCCTCAAGCGGACCAGATAATGCTGCTTTACGCTACCAGATGGCTCAAGATTTAACTACTTATTTAAACTCGTTTTCAAACACCGAATACTTCTTATTTGGTGGTGATTTAAATTTCTACACAGCAAGTGAGGCAGGCTTTCAAGAGTTTTTAAACAGTAATAACAATATTGCATTTATAGATCCTGCAAACCGCATTGGCAGCTGGCATAATAATACAAGTTTTATAGACGTTTTTACACAATCTACAAGAACTACAACAGCTTTGGGTGGTGCTGCAGGCGGTTTTGACGATCGTTTTGATTTTATATTAACATCGCCAAACATGCAAAACAATGCCGAATTGCAATTTGAAACTGGAAGTTATAAGGTTTATGGTAACAACGCCAATAGTAATTGCTATAATAATGCTATAAATTCTACAAATTGTGATGGCCCAGATTATAACTTTAATTTAAGAAATGCGCTACACAATTTTAGCGACCATCTTCCCGTTACTATAAACATAACCACAACAGAAAACTTTTTAAGTGTAGAGGAATTTGTTCAGCAAATTACGGGTTTTGAAATATTAGGCACAAATATTGTTCAAGATGAGCTTAAAATTATAGCAAAAAGAAAACCAACTTTTGCTAATTACGTAAGTATTTACAACACGCTGGGACAGTTAATTAAAACTGTTTCAATTAATGAAAATGAAGAAGTTATTATAAATACTTCATCATTTTTAAACGGAATGTACTATGTTACACTCAACGGTGTTAATGTTAAACCTTTAAAGTTTTTAAAAGTAAATTGAACCTGAAATTCGCTCCCTTTTTATTGTGCCTATGTATTTGTTTTTCGGCGTTAAGCCAGAATAAACTTGATATAAATGCCACATTCGATGTAGAAAATAAAAGCATCAATATTCTTCAAACAATAGAATATTATAATACCTCTAATATCGCATTAGACACCATTTATTTAACAGATTGGAGCAATAGCTATTCCGCTAAAACCACACCTTTAGCCAACAGGTTTACAGAGGAGTTTAAAAATACTTTTCATTTTGCAAAAGAAGAAGATCGTGGGTTTACCATCATTAATTCAATTAAGGAGAATAGTAACGAAACTACTTTTTATCATTTAGAAAATAATCCAGATGTAATTAAAGTAATTTTAAATAAATCTCTGCTTCCAAACCAAAGTTATACGCTAACACTCAATTATACTGTTCAGGTTCCCAACGATAAATTCACGAGATATGGTATTACCAGCGATGGTGATTATAATTTAAGATATTGGTACATTACACCTGCTGTGTTCGATGGCGATTGGCACTTTTTTAGTAACAAAGATTTAGACGATGCCTTTGTTCCAAAGGCAGATATAAACCTGCAGGTTAATTACCCAAACACCTATACTTTAATTAGCGAATTAGACGAAGATACCACGACAGAAAACGAAAAAAATGGTTCTAAGACCAGTGTTTTAAAAGGTGAAAATCGTATTAGTTCTAAACTATTTCTAAACAAGACAGATACTTATAAAACAGTTGAGACCGATTATTTTACTATAGAATCTAACATTTTTGAAGAAAATTTAAAACCCGCAGATGTTGCCATTATTACAGATAATGTTGCCGCATTTATTACAGAGAACCTTGGAGACTATCCGCATAAAAAGATTTTGCTTACCCAAATAGATTACAAAAAAGACCCTATTTACGGTTTAAATCTGCTACCAAGTTTTGTGCGTCCGTTCTCAGATACCTTTCAATACGAGTTAAAAATACTAAAAACCACATTACATAATTACCTTGAAAATACCTTGCTTATAAATCCTCGTGAAGACCAATGGATATTAGATGGTATTCAAACCTATTATTTAATAAAGTATGTAGAAGAGAATTATCCCGACATGAAAATTTTAGGCAAACTTGCTAATGTTTGGGGAGTTCGTGCGTTTCATGCTTCAGATTTAAATTTTAATGACCAATATAATTTTCTGTATATGCATATGGCGCGTTCTAATCTTGATCAGCCGTTAGATATGCCAAAAGATTCTTTGCTCAAATTCAATAAAAATATTGCAAATAAATACAAAGCAGGTGTAGGTTTAAAGTATTTAGATGAATATACCGACGCAAAAACCATAGATAAAATAATTCTTCAATATTTAGCTGAAAATAAATTAAAACCAACCAGTTCTAAAGCTTTTGAAAATTACATAAAACAAAATACCAATAAAAACATCGATTGGTTTTTTGAAGATTTTGTAGGAAGCAGCAAAAAGATAGATTTTAAAATTAAAAAAGTAGAAAAAACCGAAGACTCGCTTACCATTACCATTAAGAATAAGCAAGATCATTTAATGCCTGTCTCGCTCTTTACTATCAAAGACGACTCTGTCCTTTCTAAGCAATGGATTGAAGGTTTTAAAGGATTTAAAACAATTACGATTGCTAATAATGATGCAGATAAATTAGTTTTAAACTACGACACTACAATACCAGAAAGAAATTTGCGAAACAACTGGAAATCTTTAGGTGGCTTTTTATCTAATAACAAACCGCTACAATTCAGATTATTTAAAGATGTTGAAGACCCTAACTACAGTCAGGTGTTTTTTATGCCAGAATTCGCTTATAATTTTTATGACGGCTTTTCACCTGGTTTAAAACTGTATAACAAAACCATACTTACAAAAAACTTTTTGTATCGCTTAAGTCCTAAATATGCTATTAAAAGCAAGCAGCTGGTTGGTAGTGCTTCTGTAAGTTATACAGACCGTAGAGAAAATTCGAGAAACTACCGCACATCGTATGGTATTGGAGGAGAATACTACAACTACGCTCCTAACCTCTCTTATACTTCCCTTAGACCTGGCATTAGTTTTAGTTTTAGAGACCCAGATAATTTAAGAGATAACAGAAAGAGTTACTTTAATTTAAGATACATCTTAATAGACAGAGAAATCGATCCTACTGGAGAGTTTGAAACCGATGGTGAACCAAAATACAGTGTGTTTAACGCAAGATACGGACAAAGCGACCCTAATTTAAAAAACTTCTTTTCGTGGAATACCGACTTACAAATTGCTGAAAATTTTGGAAAACTATCTGCAACAGCAGAGTTTAGAAAGCTTACCGAAGGTAACAGGCAATATAATTTACGTCTCTTCGCAGGATCATTTCTTTACAACAAAACTTTTGAAACTACAGATTTCTTTAGTTTTGCCTTAGACAGACCAACCGATTATTTATTTGACTACGATTATTTAGGACGCTCTGAAGAAGCTGGATTATTAAGTCAGCAACTTATAGTATCAGAAGGTGGTTTTAAGTCGCAATTGCAGCCTGCATTTGCAAACCAATGGATTACAACTGCCAATGCCAGTACAACTATTTGGCGCTATATCATGGCATATGGCGACGTAGGATTAGTTAATAATAAAGGATTTAACCCAAAATTTGTTTACGATGCAGGCATTAGGTTAAATTTAGTTGAGGATTATTTTGAATTATATCTTCCTGTATATTCTAATTTAGGCTGGGAAATCGCTCAACCCAATTACGACAGAAGCATCCGTTTTATAGTGACCTTATCTCCAAAAACGTTGCTAAAATTATTTACAAGACGCTGGTATTAATTATATTATCTTCAACAAAAATTGATTTTATTAGCTATTTATAAATTATTATAGGTAAAACACATTAATAATTATCATATATTCATTTTTTTAAGACATTTTAGTATTGCTAAAATCACTTATATTCGTTAAATTTGTGCTATCAACATAAAAAACTATGAGTACAAATTCCGACTTGAAAGAAGCCTTGTCCTTTAATGATTTTAAAGCACAGGTTGTAGAAGATTATAAGACTGCTGTTACTAGTCGGGAATGTAGTTTACTTGGCCGTCGCGAAGTACTAACAGGAAAAGCAAAATTCGGAATTTTTGGTGATGGAAAGGAAGTACCGCAATTAGCTTGGGCTAAAGCATTTGCAAATGGCGATTTCCGTTCTGGGTATTACAGAGACCAAACCTTTATGATGGCTATTGGTGAACTCACCATAGAGCAATTTTTTGCTGGTTTATACGCTAATACAGATTTAAAACAAGAACCAATGTCTGGTGGCCGTCAAATGGGTGGACACTTCTCGACGTTTAGTTTAGACGAGAATGGCAACTGGAATGATCTTACAAAACAAAAAAATTCAAGCGCAGACATTTCGCCAACTGCAGGACAAATGCCACGTTTATTAGGCTTAGCACAAGCCTCTAAAATATACAGAAAAGTAAAAGGAATTAATACTACTAATTTCTCAGATAAAGGCAACGAAATTGCCTGGGGAACAATTGGAAACGCAAGTACAAGCGAAGGGCTCTTTTTCGAGACCATTAATGCTGCTGGTGTCCTGCAAGTACCTATGGTTATAAGTGTTTGGGATGATGAATATGGTATTTCTGTACATGCAAAACACCAAACGACTAAAGAAAATATTTCTGAAATTTTAAGTGGTTTTCAGCGTGATAAAGATAATAAGGGTTACGAAATCCTTCGCGTAAAAGGTTGGGATTACGTGGCACTTATGGAAACTTATCAAGAAGCCGCAAAAATTGCTAGAACAGAACACGTGCCTGTATTAATTCATGTTAACGAATTAACACAGCCGCAAGGCCATTCTACTTCTGGTTCGCACGAACGCTATAAAGATGCTAACCGCTTAGAGTGGGAAAGAAATAACGATTGTAATCTTAAGCTTCGTGAGTGGATGCTAGAAACTGGTATAGCCACAGACGACGAACTATCTGCTTTAGAAAAAGATATTAAAAAAGCCGTTCGGGAGGGAAAAAAAGCGGCATGGTCTGCCTATTTAAATCCTATTATTAAGGAACGCGAAGAGGTTTCAACCATTTTAAAACACGTTGCAGAGACAAGCGCAAATAAAGTGTTTATTGAAAAAATAAATAACGATTTATTAGCCATTGCAGAGCCTGCAAGAAAAGATGCTATTGCTGCCGCAAGAAAGGTCTTAAGATATGTGGTTAGCGAAAATTCTTCGGCTAAAACACAATTATTGAATTGGATTGAAAACTACTTTAAATTCGTTCAACCAAAATACAGTTCGCATTTACACAATGAAACTAAAACTTCGGTATTAAATATTAAAGAAGTTAAGCCAATCTACGAAACTGCAGATGAAGTAGATGGTCGTGTTGTGATTAGAGACAATTTTGATGCTATTTTTAGCAAATATCCAGAGGCATTAATCTTTGGTGAAGATGCAGGAAATATTGGTGACGTAAATCAAGGATTAGAAGGTTTACAGGAAAAATATGGCGAATTACGTGTGACAGATGCTGGCATACGCGAAGCTACTATTTTAGGACAAGGTATTGGTATGGCTATGCGTGGTTTAAGACCAATTGCCGAAATTCAATATTTAGATTACATCTTATATGCACTGCAAATAATGAGCGACGATTTAGCAACCTTACATTATAGAACAAAAGGTCGCCAAAAAGCACCATTAATTGTTAGAACGCGTGGTCACAGATTAGAAGGCATTTGGCATTCTGGTTCGCAAATGGGCGGAATTTTAAACCTTGTTCGTGGTATTCATGTGTTGGTGCCAAGAAATATGACAAAAGCCGCTGGTTTTTATAACACTTTGCTAGAAAGTGACGAGCCAGCTCTCATTGTAGAATGCTTAAATGGTTACCGATTAAAAGAGAAAAAACCTTCAAATTTTGGCGAATTTAAAACACCAATTGGTGTAGTAGAAACCGTAAAGGAAGGTAGCGATATTACCTTATTATCTTATGGTTCTACTTTAAGAATTGTTGAGGAAGTTGCTAAAGAATTACTTCAGGTTGGTATTGATGCCGAAGTTATTGATGCACAATCCTTATTACCTTTCGATTTAAATAAAGACGTGGTGAAGAGTATAGCAAAAACAAATCGTTTAATGATTATAGACGAAGATGTGCCTGGAGGTGCTTCAGCATACCTTTTAGATCAAATTATAAACAAACAAAACGCCTATCAATATCTGGATAGCGTGCCTAAAACATTAACTGCAAAAGCACACAGACCTGCTTACGGTAGTGATGGTGATTATTTTTCGAAACCTTCAGCCGAAGATATATTTGAAGCGGTTTATGCCGTAATGCATGAAGCAAATCCTAATGATTTTCCTAAATTGAGATAGTCATTCAGTATAAAAAATAAGAATATAAAATTCTTCCACAAAGCGCTTCAATTATTGTAAGCGCTTTTTTTATATCTTTAAATTCTAACACTTAACAAAATGCTAACCAAAAAAAACAAAGAAAAATTAAGAGGCACTATTTTTAGACATCTCGATGGTATTGCAACAGCTACCACCATGTTTGCATTACATAAAAAAGGTGTTTTAGAATTTTTATTACAGGAGGAATCTGTAAAACTTCGAAAAATAGCAGCACATTTTAAAGCTAATGAAGGCTATTTAAATGTCGCATTACGCATTGTATGTGCTCAAGGCTGGTTGCAACAAACTATAGACAATAAAAACGATGTTATAACCTTTTCCATAAATGAAAATAGTGAAACGGCTTTTAACTATGCGTATTTGTATGAAGATGCTGTGGAAGTTTTAAAATATGCTGTAAAATTTCCCGAAGAACGCATAAGCAGCGACGCTTTTATTGTTCTTGAACGCATATTTAAAAACTACGAAAATAATTTTAACCTCAACGCTTTTGAAGATTCTGATATACAAGAGCAAGTAGTAAAACATATTGAAGGCTGTATTGTGGCACCAATTACAGTACTGTTAGGTGTAAATGGTATGTTTCATAAATATTTTATGGAAGCCTCTTTTACTGCCGAAGAATACCATAAAAACCCAGAAAGCTTTAAAAAAATCTTAGATTTTTTAAGTGATATTGGTTGGTTTAAAAAGAAAAAAGGAACCTATCAGTTTACAGACGAAGGTTTGTTTTTTGCCAAACGCGCTTCGGCTTACGGTGTAACTGTCTCTTATTTACCAACGTTTTTGCAGTTAGACGACTTGCTTTTTGGTAATCCGCTAATTCTTAAAAACGACAATCCCGAAGACACCGAAAAACACGTACATAGAGAAATGAATGTTTGGGGAAGTGGTGGCGCTCATTCTACATATTTTAAAATTATAGATCAGGTAATTATAGAATTATTTAACAAACCCATAGACGAGCAGCCCAAAGGCATATTAGATATGGGTTGTGGTAATGGTGCGTTTATTCAGCATATATTCGATGTTATAGAACACCAAACCTTGCGTGGCAAATTACTGGAAGAACATCCGTTATTACTGGTAGGAGCCGATTTTAATAAAGCCGCATTAAAAGTAACCAGAGCCAATTTAATAAAAGCCGATATTTGGGCAAAAGTGATTTGGGGAGACATTGGCAGACCAGATTTACTAGCAAAAGACTTAAAAGAAGATTATAATATTAAGCTTAAAGATTTACTAAACGTACGTACGTTTTTAGACCATAATCGTATTTGGGAAACACCAAAACAGCCAACCAATCGTGTAAGCGATTCTACTGGCGCTTTTGCGCACAATGGTAAACGTATAAATAATAATTTGGTGGAAGATTCCCTGCTGGAACATTTACAAAAATGGAAACCATATGTGGAGCAATTTGGATTACTTATTATAGAGTTGCATACTATTAATCCGGAATTAACAGCACAAAACATTGGTAAAACCGCTGCCACAGCTTACGATGCTACGCATGGTTACAGCGACCAATATATTCTGGAAGTGGATGTGTTTAAGAAAATAGCCGAAGAAGCCGGGTTAAAACCAGATCCAAAATACTTTTCAAGGTTTCCAGATAGCGCGTTGGCAACTGTAAGTATTAATTTATTAAAAGGATAAAATTATGATTGACGACAACCAACTTACCACTCGAGATATATTAGCCATAGAACGAACAAAATTAGCTAACGAGCGTACTTTTCTTGCCTATTTTAGAACATTTGTCGTCTTCCTTGGTTTTGGTATATCGATTCTTAAACTTGAAATTTTGAGCGAGCTTAAAACCATGGGTATCCTGTTAACCGTTATATCGCCAATTATTTTAGTTATTGGTATTGCAAGACTATTTGCTACAAAAAACAGGATTAGAAGATATTACAAAAACTAATAACATTTATGATACATATAATAGCAGGAAATACAGGATCTGGGAAAACGACCTATGCACAGCATTTACGCGAAGAAAACAAAGGTATTGTGTTTTCTATAGATAAGTGGAACAACCGTTTATTTATGCCAGACAAAACCCAAGACGATGGTTTAGAATGGATGTTGGAACGTATTGATAGAAGCGAAAGCTTAATGATGCACTACATATTACAATTAGAACACAATGGCGTGGATTCTATTCTCGACTTAGGCTTTTCTAAATTCGAGCATCGGGAGAAATTTAGACTGTTTGCCTTAAAAAACAACATAGAATATAAACTACATTATTTAGATATTTCTATCGCTATAAGAAAAGACCGTGTTATTAAACGAAATACCGAAAAAGGAGTTACTTATGAATTTGAAGTAAAAATAGAAGATTTCGATTTTGTGGAAACTTATTTTGAAGCTCCAAGTCCTGCCGAATTAAAAGATGGCATACACATTAAACTATAAAAAACGCCTGCAATTGCAGGCGTTTCTTGTTATATTGATTTTCAATTTGAAAGTTCTCGATACAATTTCTCGTGCCTCGAAATCACTCGAACTGACAAGACTTAATTCTTTTAAGACTTTAAAAATTTCATTAAAATCTCATTCAGTTCTTCTTTATGCGTGACATTTAAACCGTGTGGTGCACCTTTTATAATTTCGTATTGCGAATTTTCAATGCCTTTTGCTGCTTGTTCGGCAGACGTTTTAATAGGTACTGTAGCATCGGCATCGCCATGCACTACTAAGGTTGGCACCTTTACGTTTTTAAGTTCTGGTCTAAAGTCGGTATGCATCCAAGCCAAAGCGGCCTCAATAGTTCCTCTTGGTGACGCGTGAGACGCCACGATAAAATCGTAATCTAAAACGGCCTGGCTAATACGGTCTTCTTTTTTATTCTCATCGAAGTTATAAAAGCCTTTATGGAACTCTTTTAAAAAGCCCACACGATCGTTTTCCAACGCCTCTTGTATGCCTTCTAAATCTTTTTCTGGCACGCCATCCGGATTATCGTCTTTCTGCTTCACCAACGGAACAATACTCGAAATTAAAGCTGCTTTAGCAATTTTACTATCGCCATAATCGGTTAAATAACGCACTACTTCGCCACCACCCATAGAAAAACCTACAATTACAGCGTTCTCTAATTTTAATTCTTCTATAAGTGCATTTAAATCGCTGGCTAAAGAGGAATAATCGTAACCATCCCAAGGTGCAGAGGAAATCCCGAAACCACGTCTATCGTAAGAAATACAACGGTAACCAGCTTCTACAATTTTCCAGACTTGGTGTTCCCAAGATTTTCGGCTTAATGGCCAACCGTGAATTAAAATAACTGGTTGTCCTTTACCGTAATCTTCGTAAAATATATCGACTTGTTCTTTGCTTTTTTTATTTGTTAAAAATGGCATATTGTTTTTGGTTTTTAGTTAATACTTGTTTTTTTTGCTGAAAAGTTCAGAATAGAAAAGATACTTATATTAAAAGTGAATTACTGTTAAAGGATTTTTAATTGTGAAAATTTTAAGTGTTATATTACCTTTTTAAAATAATAAGATTCCCGTTTTTGCGGGAACTTAAAAAATATTTTTTTTTTGATGAAAGCAGTTTCGGTAGTTACTATAAGAAAAGAATTAAAACACAAATCGAGTGAAGAACTTGCCGAGCTGTGTTTGCGTTTAGCACGTTTTAAAAAGGAAAACAAAGAGCTACTTACCTATTTGCTTTTTGAGGCCGATAGCGAAGCGGGTTATATAGAAACCGTGAAACAAGACATAGACGAACAGTTTGAAGCCATAAATACCAATAGCTATTTCTACATTAAAAAGAGCGTTCGTAAAATATTACGAAACACTAAAAAATACATTCGCTACTCGCTTAACAAAGAAACCGAAGTTGAGCTACTACTCTACTTTTGTAAAAAATTAAAAGCGATGTCGCCATCTATAAAACGAAACACCACACTACAAAATATCTACGATCGCAATATTGAAGCCATTACCAAAAAAGTTTTAAAATTGCATGAAGATTTGCAGTATGATTATAAGTTGGAATTGGAGGAAATGTAGAATAGATTTAGGAGTTTCGCTTAACGTTGTTGTATATGGTTTGTTGTGTGTTTCAAGCAACTAATTTAGTAAACAAAAACGAACGCGAGAAAATTCCGAAGGAATTTTCCAAATAGGCACTTGCCAAAGCAATTAAATATACACGGTGTTGTAACCAGTATTTTATTTATATGAGACGTTTATGTTCCAATTTTTCAAATTCTCAGATAAGTTGCTAAGAAATTCTTTTGTAAAATCCTCATATTCAACCTTGTCATTTATCACATCTATTTTATTTAATAAGATTTTAAAATTACTGAAATGTCCTTCTATTTCGTAATTTATATTACAAGTTAGATAAGATAAAATGCGGTCGTTTTTTAGTTCGTACTTATAACTAAAAATAGGCATTGAAAATCCTTCATCATCATTATATTCCTCATTATGATTTATTTTGCCAATTAACCATGTATCATAGTCATTATATTTAATTTGATATAAAGTGATTTTTATATTTGAGTTTAACAGTATTGAATTGTCGCTCTCAAAACTTAACTTTTTATTGAAAGAAAGACTGTCTGAAATTTGGATTTTATTCTGTTGTAATATTCCCTTTAATACTGATGAATTCATTTTTCCATTACCATGATAATAAGGTAAAGTTAATGCGTGGTAATAAAATGGGTTGAATTCTTTATTAGAACGACCTTCTTCATAGAATAAGGACATATCTTTATTAAATTGATTTACCCTTCCTTCTGTAAAGCTATCTTTCATCGTTATGGCATCTTTCCAAAGTGATGATGTATGCGAAATTAATAAATCGTTTAATACTATCGTTGATTCAAATTCTATCTTTTTTTCTGAGCATTGTGTCAAAAATAGAATTAATATAATTCCTGTGAGTGTTTTTTTCATAAATTGGTTACAATGTCCTCTGATAAAAAATCGTTTTAATGTTTTTTATCAATCGTTAAGCGAAGGTAGATTTTTAAAAACTGAAAATCAAGCGTTTAATTAAAGGAGTTGTTAACTTTTATCAACAAAAAAGCAGCTCTTTAGAGCCGCTTTTTATAATAACTATTTAATTTTTTTTAGATAGCATCAAACAACAACTCCATAGGTTTTCTTACTTTAGGTAAGTGTTGCATCTCATCGGTTTTACTTCTATAACCGATGGTTGCAATTACTGCAGCATTAAGTCCTTTGGCGTTTAAGCCTAATATGTTATTATAGGTTTCTGGATAGAAACCTTCCATTGGGCAAGCATCTATTTTTAAGTCTGCACAAATAGCCAATAGGTTTGCTAATGCAATATAAGTTTGGTGTTTACTCCAGTTAAAATGTTCTCTGGCAGACATTTCGGCCAATTTACTTTTCATAAAATCACCATAGTCTTTTAAATTATCTACTTTTAAATCTCTTGTTTTTGCAGTGAGTTTAATATAAGTATCTATAGTTTCAGCTTTAAAATTAGTATAATTACAAAACACGATAAGATGCGATGCTTCGGTAATTTGACTTTGGTTCCATGAAGCTGGAAATAATTGTTTCATTACTTCAGCATCTGTAATAATAAGTATTTTATATGGTTGCAAGCCGTAAGATGATGCCGATAATTGTATGGATTGCTTAATCTTTTCTATAGCTTCGGCTGACACCTTTTTTGTGGTATCAAATTGTTTTGTGGCATAACGCCATTCTTGTGTTTTTATATAATTCATTTTTTATGTTTTAATTAATTTAAGAGATAGTTTGTTAATAGAAAATCGTGAGAAAACCCTAATGTTTCATACATTGTTTTTGCTTTTTCCGAAGCCTGTAAAGTCACCAAATCTAAAATTGGATTATCTATAGCTTGGTTTAAAGCTTGATGCATAATTTCTCTCCCAAAGCCTTTTTTTCTCATGGATGGTATAACGCCTAAACTATGTATACCCAATACATGGTCTGTAACATAATAAACAATGGTGCCAACCAATTGTTGGTTATGGTAGATAATAAAATAGTCTGCAGCATCTTTTGTTTTATAAACAGTTTCAGCGCTTATGCTGTATTGAAACGCTTGGTAAAAAGCTTGACTCCAGGTTTCTGCGTCTTGTTGTGATTTTACTTTTATAAAATCGATTTCTCTATGTGTCTCAAAACTATCCCTGAGTACTAAACTCATTCCATATTGTTTAGAGTTCTGTTTAAAATTATGATTGGAGATTAGTTTTTTTTCGGTATCATTAGCATTCAATATTGAAAAGGTTGTGCCTTTTTCTTGCTTCATTTTAAGCATTATTATATTCAAATGCGCTTGTGAAAGTGGTGCGTTTTTCCAAATACGGTTTGGCCATTGTGTTTGCTTTACGTGTGCATAACAGAATGCCTCTTTTTCATTATAATTATAAAACGCTTTACCTGCAAGCGTCCATAAGCTTGTAAGGTTATTTATGTTTAGTTGAATCTTGTCCATCGTTAAATTAATTATTTATTTATATAACACTAAAGCACTTAAATTTCCAGCTTCTCGTGGTAAATAGTATTGAATTTATTTGTTTATTAGTAAATAAACTGGTTTTGTTTTTGATTGTTTTTAGCGTAATTATTTTGTTGATTGAAGCATTTTTAGACCTTAATTCTATGTTTATTTAGAATTAATGAGCACAATACCAATTATCATGGCACATGCACCAATAGCTCTTTTTGTTGTAATGGGTTCTACAGGAAGATTTAGCCATCCAAATTTTCCAGCGATTAGCGAAAAAATAAGTTGACCGCAAAGTCCTAAGGCTATCATTCGGGAAATTCCTAATTTTGGAATGGTATAGAAATAGAGAGAAATACCAACCACACTAAACAAACCACCAACAAACCACAAATACCATGGCACTTGAGTCATGGTTGTAAGCTGCAAAGTATCTCTACTAAATAATAAGATAAAAATACTTCCAAAAATAACACTTGCAATAGATGTTGAAATTGCTGCAGCGACTGGTTGTTTTAAAATGGATCCTAATTGGGTGTTATATCCTGCTTGTACTGCAAGAAAAACACCGCCTATAAATGCTAAAAGATAAAATGGTAATAGTTTCATACTGTAAAGGTGTCGATAATTATCGACCTTATTCTCTACATATGTTGATTATTAGCAGATTTCTTTAAATCATTACGAATACGGCTTAACTGAGTTGGAGTAACACCTAAATGAGACGCGATATAATGTAACGGAATACGCGTTTCTATATTTGGATGCGTAGTTATAAAATTGAGATAGCGTTCTTTAGTACTTTTCATAACGATTTCAATTTCTCGTTTTTCTTTATCAAGTACCCAGTTTTTTTCGAGATAAGCGATATAAAAATCTTTTAAATCTAAGTTAGCATCTATAAGTTCTCTATATTTTTTATAATTATAAGTAATTAAAATGGCTTCTTCTATAACTTCCAATGCAAAACGAGAAGGTGCATTATTTAAAGTTGACACTTTAGAACCTACAAAATCGCCTTCAAGAAAAATATTTTTGTGGTACAGACTACCATCTTTATTTAAATAATAAGATACAATTGCTCCTTTAAAAAGTATATGTGAATGTTTAGATGTTTTACCTACTGGTAGTAACTGTGTTCCTTTTTTTAGATGCTGAATTTTAGAAATTGCAAATAATGCATCTACCGATGTGTCTTCTACTTTGTGATAGCGTTCTAAAACACTTTTAATAAACAGCTTATAGGTGTTATTTTGAATCATATTATAAATTTGCACTTAATATCTAACAAATTTAGATTTTTAAAATTTAATATTGTTTTGCTTAAATTAAACAGATTCAAATGTTCTAATAATTTATTATACTAAAAAAAGCAACGCTTACACGTCGCTTATTCTTTAAATTTAGTTGTAAACTAAAATATCAATCCACCTTTTTATATCGTAAAACCTCATCACCTTCAGTATTAAAAAGGGTGAGTTCGAGGTTATTAAGTTTATAGGTTTGTACTTCGCTTAAATACTTACCTACTTGGTTTGTTAGTTTCATGTTCAGGCAGGCTTTTTCGGTACTTATTAAAGCTTTAAACGTTAAGTTTTTAGTATCTGCTGTTTTAATGTCTCCAGAAAAGGTGTTACAACCATCGCTACCCATCACGCGGTTAGTCCTTAAATTAAGTTCTAAATTTGGATGTTGATTGTAGTCTTTTGGGTTTATAGTCTCTCCTTTTACAGCTTGTAATGCCCAAATATCATGGAGTCTTAATGTTTTGTCCATAGTTTTGTCTAATACTTTTATTAAACTGTAATTAATAGACGAAGCATCTGCTGGCACTTGGTTTGCGGGACGTTGTTCTTCTTTTACAATTAATTTATATGTGTAACCTGGCTCGAAAGTAAAGCCTTTAATGCTACTGTAAAATAACTGCCAGCCGTTTGGTTGTAATGTTTCTCCTCTTTGAATTTGCAAACAGCTTTGTTTGCCAACGCCTGTACATTCTGCTCTTTTAGAATGTACCCAATAAAAATACTCTCCATCTTTTAATTCTTGAGACATTGCCATGCTTTTGTTTAGTACATATTTATCTGCTAATGCTCCAGTAATAACATTGCCTGTGTTGTCTAATTTCACCAGTTTGTTTTCCATAACCTGAAATTGGTGATTTACAGACGTTTTACCATCCACGTTAAGTGTAATGCCATTGCCTTTTTCGTTCCAATTAAAGGTACCAGTTTCATTAAACGCGTTGTTATCCTTTCCTAAATATATGCTTTTTAATTGGTACGTTTTATCTTGATTTAATACCAGTTCGGTTGCTATACCTTCGCAATCTGCGCAAGGCATTGTACCTTTATACGTTCCAAACCAATCTAACGCATTGCTACTGTTATGTGCAACTGCCATGTCTTTGTTTTCTTTGGTATAACGCAACACTTCGGTATTGTTTGCATTAAAAAGTAATAATTTAGAATCTTCAATTTTAAAAGTAACCACCTCACTTAATGCATTGTTTATTTGCTGTGACAGTTCCATATTTGGGCATGCCATTTTTGTGCCTGCAAAGGTTGAAAAGGTTAATTTGTTATCCTCCAACGTATCGATTGCACCAGAAAACTGATTACAACCATCGTTTCCAGAAGCACGGTTTTCGGGAATATTAAGTTGCAGATTAGGTTTTTTCATTAGCATATTGGCATCAAACTGGTTTCCATTAATGGTACTTAATGTCCAAGAACCATTTAATTGGGTTGCATCTGTGGATGCCTTGTTATTTTTTACTCCGTTACACGAAGCCAGAATAATGGCCAACAACAGAATCTGACATTTTATTAGTAGTGTTTTCATTTGTTTTAATTTTACTGTTATTTTTAGTTTAAAATAACACAAGTTGGTTTTTGTGTTGTAAACCAAAAAAAGCAAGTCGGTTTACGACATTGCTTTTTTAGGATCTGGGATATTTTTTTATTATGCTAATTGTTCTGAATGTTTACCTTCGTAAACTTCCTCTACCAATTTAGCATTAAAGGCAGGTAAATCGTTTGGATTTCTGCTGGTTACTAAACCGTGATCGCAAACAACTTCTTGGTCGTACCACTTAGCACCTGCATTCTCGATATCTGTTTTAATAGAATCGTAAGATGTTACTTTACGTCCTTCTAAAACTCCCGCTTCTGCCAGTAACCAAGGTGCGTGACAAATAGCGCCTACAGGTTTATGGTTTGTAAAAAACGACTTAACAAAATCTATAGCTTTCTTTTCTTTTCTTAATGTGTCTGGATTAATAACGCCTCCTGGTAACATTAATGCGTTGTAATCGCTATGTGAAACCTCATCTAACGTTTTATCTACTTTATAACTGTTACTCCAATTACCATCTGCCCATCCTTTAATTTCTCCTTTTTCAAGTGAAACAATGTGTACAGTTGCTCCAGCTTCTTCTAAAGCTTTTTTTGGTTCTCTTAATTCGCTTTCCTCAAATCCATTAGTTGCTAAAATCGCAACGGTCTTTTTATTTAAATTTTCCATTTTTAGTGTTTTAAGATTAGTAATTTTTGTTACTCAAATATACTATGAATTAAGGCATTAAGAGAATTTACAATACAGTTTAACTTGACTTTAGTATGAGATGTTAAAGAACCTTGAACGAATGTTAAATAAGTGATGAGAGTGTTAAAAGAATTAGGGATTAGGAATTAGGAATAAGTGATGAGAGTGTTAAAAGAATTAGGGATTAGGAATTAGGGATTAAGAATTAGGGATTAGGGATTAGGGTGTCTTTTAATAGGATACTAATCTATTACTTTGGCTCAATAATTAAAAATACAGCAGTACTGTCGCCAACATTAAGTACTTCGTGTTCACTTACTTCGGTTTTAGACCAACTGCCACCAGTAGCAACAGGAACGTTTCGTATCCCTTTACTATCTGATATTTTAAAGGTGCTTCCTGCTATGGTATATCCAAAATGCGGTTTGTGGTAGTGCTTTTCATGACCTACGTTTGGAGGAAAGGTGCATTTTAGCACACGTTGGTCTTTGGTGTCGCTTAATACTTCGCATACTTTTTTACCACTCCATCCTGCTTCTAAAGGATCTGGAAGGGTTTGGGTTGTTTTGCAGGAAAATACGAGTGTTATAATTATTAGTAGTAGTTTTTTCATATTTCGAATAGCGCAGTGTGACCGTGGTTTTTTTATAGTTGCAATATTAAATAAACTTAAGCATTTATAGTTACAATTATTCTAAAAAGACAATCATTATGGTAATGTCAGTCTGAGCTTGTCGAAGACTTTTTTTGATATTTTTTTATTAAACACTTCGACAGGCTCAGTGTGACAGTGGTATTTAGATTTGTCATTGTAATAAACTTAAACATTTATAGTTTCAATTATCTAAAAAAGACAATTATTATTACAATGTCAGTCTGAGCTTGTCGAAGACTGGTCTCGTTGACTTGTGTTATTACACTTCGACAGGCTCAGTGTGACCATAGTGGTTTTTATAGTTGTAATATTAAATAAACTTAAGAATTTATAGTTTCAATTATTCAAAAAAAACAATTCCTATTGTAATGTCAGTCTGAGCTTGTCGAAGACTGGTCTCGTTGACTTGTGTTATTACACTTCGACAGGCTCAGTGTGACAGTGGTATTTAGATTTGTCATTGTAAATAAACTAAGCATCTATAGTTTCAATTATATTAAAAAGACAATTACTATGGTAATGTCAGTCTGAGTTTGTCGAAGACTGGTCTCGTTTACTCGGATGCCCATACTCGGTATAATTTTTAGAAAATTCAATTAAATCCTGCCATTTTTCATCAATCAAAGCCTTTTTCTTTTTTTTAGTCCAACCCTTAATTTGTTTTTCAATTTTAATAGCTTCAGTTGGGTTTGTGCATTGTAAATACCATACTAAAATTATTGGTAATCGGCTTGCTGTGTAACTATCTCTACTTCTTTTTGTTTTATGCTGAGTTATCCTTCTATCCAAGTCATTAGTCATTCCTGTGTAATATGAATTGTCAGAGCATAATAATATGTAGACGTAGTAAAATTTCATTTTAAAATAAATTAAACTTCGACAGGCTCAGTGTGACTGTAGTTTTTATGATTGTCATATTAAATATAATTAAAAAAATATATAGTTTCAATTATCTAAAAAAGACAATTCCTTTCTCAATGTCAGTCTGAGCTTGTCGAAGACTGGTCTCGTTGACTTGTGTTATTACACTTCGACAGGCTCAGTGTGACAGTCGTATTTAGATTTGTCATTGTAAATAAACTAAGCATCTATAGTTTCAATTATATTAAAAAGACAATTACTATGGTAATGTCAGTCTGATCTTGTCGAAGACTATTTTTTTATACTTATTTATTAAACACTTCGACAGGCTCAGTGTGACAGTCGTATTTAAATTTGTCATTGTAAATAAACTTAACCTCTATAGTTTCAATTACCTAAAAGGCAATTATTATTACGATGTCAGTCTGAGCTTGTCGAAGACTATTCTGGTTCTTTGTTTTACACTTCGACAAACTCAGTGTGACAGTGGTATTTAAAGGATTAAATAAGATTACACATCCTAATTTAAAATCCGTACCAACAGTTCTTTTAATAAATCCTTTTGCGGTACAGCATTAGAATTTACACCTTTACTTTTTACATCGAACTCACGTAACGTGGCAACTACTCCACTTACTTTTCGCATTGGAAAATTACGTGCAGCTTCTAAATACTCGTTAACAAAATAAGGGTTTACTCGCAATGCTGAAGCTACGCTTCGTGGTGATTTATCATTCATACCATGCAATTGCAGTAATTGTGAAAAGAAATTAAACAGCAAAGAAACGGTAACCACCATTGGGTTATCTTTTGGGTTGTCTCCAAAATAAGTTACAATTTTAAACGCTTTGGCATCATTACGGGAGCCAATAGCTTTTCGTAATTCGAAATTGTTGTAATCTTTACTTATACCAATATTTTCTTCGATATGTAGTGGCGAAATTTCGGTACCTTCTGGCAACACAATTTGAAGCTTTTCTAATTCATTGTTAATCTTACTTAAATTGGTGCCCAAAAACTCCACTAACATCTGCGATGCTTTCGGTGCTATTTTATAGCCTTTAGTTGCAAGGGTTCTTCTAATCCAATCTGGAACCTGATTGTCGTAGAGCTTTTTACTTTCGAAAACCACTCCAGATTTTTTAATGGCTTTGTAAACGGCTTTGCGCTTATCGACAGTTTTATACTTATAGCAAATTACCAATACCGTTGACGGTTGTGGATTTTTAGCATAATCTGCTAACTTATCGATGGTTCGCGATAAATCTTGGGCCTCTTTTACAACAACCACCTGTTTATCTGCCATCATTGGAAAGCGTTTAGCATTACCAACGATGTCTTCTATCGTAACATCGCGACCATACAAAACCATTTGGTTAAAACCGCGTTCTTCCTCTGCCAGAACATGATCTTCTATATAATCTGAAATTTTATCAATATAGTAAGCCTCCTCACCCATTAGTAAGTAAATAGGAGCAAGTTTTTTGTTCTTTATGTCGATTACCAGTTGCTTTACTTCGTCCAAAATTTTAATAGCGTTGGTGTTGTCAGTTCGAGTTTTGGCCATTTGCCGAAGTACCGAGAACTTCCCGATAAAATTTTTTATCAAAAATCACTCGAAATGACGTTATAATTATAAATTTGTATAGTGCAAGAATTAAATTTTCCTACATATTCATTTCGTTTCAAAAATAGCGAAAATAAAGTATCTATATTCGATGCTATTCGTAAAAAATTTGTGATTTTACAACCCGAAGAATGGGTTCGCCAACACTGTGTTAAGTTTTTAATGGAAGAAAAAGGATATCCTAAATCACTGATTAATGTTGAAAAGGAACTGAAAATTAACGATTTAAAGAAGCGTTATGATATTGTGATATTTAATACCGATGGTAGTATTCATTTAATTGTAGAATGCAAAGCACCAAAAATTAAAGTGAATCAGCATACTTTTGATCAAATTGCGAGGTATAATTTAGCTTTAAATGCCACGTATTTAATGGTTACTAACGGATTAAATCATTATTATTGCGTTATGGATTTTGAAGCCGAAAAATATCATTTTTTACAGGATATTCCAAAGTACAATGAACAGTGAGCTGTTAGCTGTTAGCTGTTAGCTGTTAGCTGTTAGCTGTTAGCTGTTAGCTGTTAGCTGTTAGCTGTTAGCTGTTAGCTGTTAGCTGTTAGCTGTTAGCTGTTAGCTGTTAGCTGTTAGCAGAAAAATAAAACTTTAAACTTTTAAACGATATAACTTTTAACTTTCAAACTTTCAATTTTTTAACATTTTAACTCTACATCTTTTTTGAAAATAGCAGTCGTCATATTAAACTGGAATGGTAAAGCACTTTTGCAAAAGTTTTTACCTTCTATAATAGCCCATTCACAGGAAGCTAATATTTATGTGGCCGATAATGCCTCGACCGACGATTCTGTGGCATTTATAAAATCTGAATTCCCTCAAATTAAAATCATTGAAAACACAGAGAATGGTGGTTATGCTAAGGGTTATAACGATGCGCTTAAACATTTAGATGAAGATATTTTCTGCTTAGTAAATAGCGACATTGAAGTTACAAAAAACTGGCTCGCTCCTGTTATCGACACCTTTAAAAAAGAAGCTAGTACAGCCATTATTCAACCTAAAATATTAGATTATAAAAAGAAATCGCACTTTGAGTATGCTGGTGCGGCTGGTGGGTTTATAGATAAATATGGTTATCCGTTTTGCAGAGGTCGTATTCTCGATACAGTGGAGGAAGACCAAGCGCAATACAATAACAATTGTAAAATATTTTGGGCATCTGGTGCTTGTTTTTTTATTAGAAAAAATGTTTTTAATACTTTAAATGGTTTCGATGAAACCTTTTTTGCCCATATGGAAGAAATAGATTTGTGCTGGCGTGCCTATAACTTGGGTTATACTGCAAAATTTGTTTGGCAATCGTCTGTTTACCATGTTGGTGGTGCAACACTTGATGCTTCAAGCCCGAAAAAATCCTATTTAAATTTTAGAAACAGTTTATTTACCCTTACTAAAAATGCTTCAGGGAATCTTTTTTTATTAATTGTTATGCGTTTACTTTTAGACGGTTTAGCCTCACTTAAATTTTTATTTTCTTTTAAGTTCTCGCATATTTTTAGTATTTTAAAAGCACATTGTAGTTACTATTTAGCACTCCCTCGACTTTTGAAACAGCGTAAATTACTTACACAAAAAAATGGATATTTCTACAAAAAACACATTGTTTACAGCTATTTCGGACAAAAAAAGCGTCATTTCGCTCAATTATAGCCCATTTTAGCAAAAGTTTTGTTAATACTTATTTTAACATTTAAAAATCGATTACTTTTATATCATTAATCTAAAAAACTTATATCAACAATAATTATGAAAAAACTAATATTATGCGGTGCATTAGCACTATTATCTTTAAGCTCATGTGTCTCTAAAAAGGATTTTATGGCACTTGAGGAGAAACAAAAAGAAACTCAGGACTTATTAAATACTGCTACAGTTAAACTAAATCAGTGTTTAGCAGACGAGGCTGCATCTGCTGCTCGTTTACAAGAGTTAAAAGACCGTTTAGCAGATATGAAATCTAACAATCAAGCGTTAATAGAATCTTCTAAGGATCTTACTGTTTTAACTACACAAGGTGCTAAAAACGTCGAGAAATCTTTAGAAAGTTTAAAAGAAAAAGATTTAAAAATCTCACGTTTACAAGATGCTTTAAACAAAAAAGATAGCGTAACGTTAGCTTTAGTAACAAGTTTAAAGAAAGAAGTTGGATTAAATGATGAAGATATTGAAATTAATGTTGAAAAGAGTGTTGTATTTATCTCATTATCTGATAAATTATTATTTAAAAGTGGAAGCTATAACATTACAAACAGAGCGACCGAAATTTTAGGTAAAGTTGCCACAGTTATTAATGGTAAACCTAATTTTGAAGCGATGGTTGAGGGTCATACAGACAATGTACCCTACAAAAGTGGTGTGTTATTAGACAACTGGGACTTAAGTGTAAAACGTAGTACTGCTATTGTTCGTGCATTACAGGATTTAGGTGTGGACCCAAAGCAATTAATTGCTGCAGGTCGTGGAGATTATTTACCTTTAGTACCTAATACAACAGCCGAAAACAGAGCTACCAACAGAAGAACAAAAATTTACATTTTACCAAAAATCGATCAATTTTATGAAATGATTGAAACGGAAATGAAAACCTTATCTGAAGGAAACTAAATAGTAAGTTTATAATATTAAAAAGCTCAATCGTAAGATTGGGCTTTTTTTGTTTAATAGAAATTTAGAATAAACAATTTGACTAATGTAAATGCGATTAGTCGAAAAAATGATGTTTCAAAACAAAAAAAATTATTAATTTAAATATAATTTTAAATCGTGCTTAAATGTCCTTCCCAACTTTAAAGCTAAATAAGCCATTGCTATATACGCTATTAGCAACACTTACAACATTTTCATGCGTTAATGAAGCATATTACGAAGATATTTCACCATTGGATACAGAGCTATTATCACTATTGGTTGAAAAGTCCAACGGTATAGGAAACGACTTTTTTATATTACCAAATTCTAATGATTATGCGAGTATCCCACAAGACCCTAATAATCCTCTAAATGCGAGTAAGGTAAGCTTGGGTAAAATGTTAGTGCATGAAACTGCTACTGGAGGAGACCCTAAAATGGAATCTGCAGAAGGTACTTACTCCTGCGCAAGCTGTCATCCCGTTGCTGCTGGATTCTATTCTGGAAACTTGCAAGGCATTGGTGAAGGTGGTAAAGGATTTGGCTTTAATGGTGATAATAGAATAATGGATAGTAATATGCCAGTAGATTCCATAGATATTTTACCAATTAAAGTACCAAGTTTGTTAAACGTTGCCTATCAAGAAGTAGCCTTATGGAATGGGTCGCTTGGTGGTGCTGGAATTAATGCGCCATTTGTATCTCAAAACGCAAACGAAATACCAGAAAACTTACTTGGCTATCAAGGATTAGAAACACAAGGTATTGCAGGACAAACAGCGCACAGACTAAAAATAGACGAAGCATTTATTAATGACTACGGTTATAAAGATATGTTTGATGATGCTTTCCCAGATTTTCCTGTTAGTGAACGCTATTCTCAAATAACTGCAGGTTTGGCCATAGCCGCTTTTAACAGAACGTTATTGGCAAACCAATCGCCTTGGCAAAATTGGCTAAAAAGAGATTACCATGAGTTGAGTACCCAGGAAAAACGAGGTGCTATTTTGTTTTTTGATAAGGCACAATGTGTTAGTTGCCATACAGGTCCAGCATTAAAATCGGAAGCCTTTTATGCACTTGGTATGGGAGATATAGACCAAAGTAATGGTACAGTAAATAATCCAGACGATTTTGCTCTCAAGCGCTTAGGTCGTGGCGGTTTCACCAATAATAGTAGCGATAATTTTAAATTTAAGGTACCTAATTTATACAATTTAAAATCGAGTACTTTTTATGGCCATGGAGGTACTTTTTCTACTATACATGAGGTTGTTACTTATATTGTTAATGGTGAGAAAGAAAACAGCAATGTCCCAGATAGCCAACTTGCCGAAGAGTTTACTAATTTAAACTTAACACAGCAGGAAATTAATGATGTTGTTGCTTTTGTTGAAAACGCATTATACGATCCTAACATAGAGAGATATGTGCCAACTGAAGTGTTTTCTGGTAATTGTATTCCGAATAATGACGAGCAATCTCAAATAGATTTGGGTTGCAATTAGTTATTCTTGGTCATGAGTCCATACAGCTAATTCATTTCCCGAAGGGTCTAAAAATTGAAACCTGCTTCCGCCAGGAAAAGAAAAAATATCAACATTAATGTTTCCACCTGCCTCTATCACGTTTTGTTTGGCTTGTAAAAGATCTTCATGAAAAATGACTACTAAAGCGCCATTAGTTATAGGTGCTTCAGTTTTTTCGAAACCACCATCGATGCCAACTTCAGAAAAGGAAATGTAGTTTTCGCCGTAATCGGTAAAGTTCCAGCCAAATGCCTTTTTATAAAACGCTTTCGTTGCATTAATATCAGTTGTTTTAAATTCTATGTAATTTATAGAATTGTTCTTAGGTGTCTTCATATTAAAAAATCTCTATACTTCCTTTTCCCTCTCTAATAACTTCAGGAATTTCTTTAGATAAATCTATTATTGTGGAAGCCTCATTGCCTCCATAACCTCCATCGATAACCAAATCGACGAGTTTATCCCACTTTTCGAGAATTAATTCTGGATCTGTAGTATATTCTAAAATCTCATCTTCATCTCTAATAGAAGTAGAAACCAAGGGATTTCCCATCGCTTTTACAATTTCCAGTGTTATGTTGTTTTCTGGAATACGAATTCCAACCTCTTTTTTATTTTTAAAAACCGAAGGCAAAGATTTAGAACCCGGTAAAATAAAAGTATAAGGTCCAGGCAATGCGCGTTTTAAAATTTTAAATGTGGCATTGTCTATTTGTTTAACGTGATCGCTTAAATTGCTTAAATCGGAACAAATAAAAGAGAGTTTGGCTTTTTCTAATTTAACTCCTTTAATTCTTGCAATTCGATCTAAAGCTTTCGTGTTATTAATATCGCAGCCTAACCCATAAACAGTATCTGTTGGGTAAATAACAAGTCCGCCCTTTTTTAAAATAGAAACCACCTTTTTAATCTCTTTAGGATTAGGGTTTTCTTCGTAAATTCTAATAAATTCAGCCATAATAATTACCTTGCATTAACGTTTACTAATGTAATTACTATTTTGTTTATGAAAAAGACTTCTCTTCAATTTTTATTACTCATATTAGTTGCAACTAGTTTCGTTGCTTGTTCTAATGACGATTCTCTACAGGAACCAAGTACACAACCTACCCAAGAAATAGAGTTATTAAACGTTTCTTACGGTAATGACAGCCAACAGGTTTATGATATTTACTTACCAGCAAACAGAGATTTAAATACTAAAGTATTAATTCTTGTTCATGGTGGTGGCTGGACTTCTGGCGATAAGGCAGATATGAATCCTTACAAGGATATCGCTAAATTAGAATTACCAGATTATGCTATTGTAAATATTAATTATCGTTTGGCATCGCAAGGCGTATCGCCTTTTCCTATGCAATTAGACGATATTACCGAAGTTGTAAACCACTTAAAAGCGAATGAAGACACCTATATAATGTCGGACGATTATGGTTTTATAGGTGTGAGTGCAGGTGCGCATTTATCGATGCTTTGGAGTTATGAATATGATGCACAAAACAATATAAACATGGTTGCCAGTATTGTTGGCCCAACAAATTTTACAGATCCGGCTTATGCTGATTTTGTGGACCCTACTTTTGTGTATTTTGGTGTAACGCCAAGTACTGCTTTTCTTGAAGACTACAGTCCTTACCATCAAGTTGAAGCTAACTCTCCTCCTACTACATTGTTTTATGGTGGTATGGATCCTTTAATTCCCACCTCTCAAGGTGTGGATATGGATGCAAAATTAACAGCTTTAGGTGTGACCCATGAATTTACGCTTTATCCTAACGAAGCACATGGTTGGGTTGGAGCAAACTTATTTGATACCTGGACGAAGTTGAAAGCTTTTATTGAATTGCATCATTAACAATTAAAAAAATTATCCGATAATTTCAAGCTTAGCAAAGCGTAAGAGTAGTTTTTTTATTCCTCCAAATTCAAAATTAATTTCGGCTTTTACATCACTGCCTTTGCCTTCTATTTTAAGAACTTCTCCTCTGCCAAATTTTAAATGTTTTACTCTATTGCCTACGGCAAGTTCTCCTCCAAATAAATTGGCATCAGCAGGTGCTTTAATTTCTGAAGCTTTTTTCATTTTTTTAGGAGCGCTAATTTTGAAGTTTTCTGGTTCTTTCTTTTTTGCCACTTTCTTTTGAAATTTAGGTTGTACTGGTTTTTTAAATCTAATCTTATTAGGCTCCACGTCTCCAAATATATCTGCTGATAGCATTGGATTAATACGACGTTCTTCTATTGGTGTAATGATGTCTAAAAACGCATCATCAATTTCTTCAATAAAACGACTTGGTTCAGAATCTATTAACTTTCCCCAACGGTATCGCGATAAAGCATAGGTTAAATACGCTTGCTTTTCTGCTCTAGTCAAAGCTACGTAAAATAATCGACGTTCTTCTTCAAGCTCGCTTCTGGTATTCATGCTCATGGCACTTGGAAACAAATCTTCTTCCAACCCAACGACAAATACATGGTTAAATTCTAATCCTTTTGCCAAGTGAATGGTCATTAACGCCACGTGATTAGGATCGCCTTTGTCGCCATCTAAATCGGTTGCCAGCGCCACATCTTCTAAAAACTCGGCTAAAGAATCTCCAGCATCTGCTAACTCCATTTGTCCTTCAACAAAATCTTTAATACCGTTTAAAAGCTCTTCTACATTTTCTAAACGCATGACACCTTCTGGTGTGCCATCTTTATTAAACTCCTTAATTAAACCACTACTTTTGGTGACATACTCTGCCAAATCGAAAGCGTTGGCTGTTTGGTTCATTACCTGGTAACTTTCTATAAGGGTAACAAAATCTCTTAGTTTATTTTTAGTTCCATTATTTATATTTATGTCTATAGTATCGAGGTTTTTTAAGACTTCGAAAATTGTTTTGTTATTTGTATTAGCTGCAACAACTAATCGGTCTATAGTGGTTTGCCCTATACCACGAGCAGGATAGTTAATAATGCGTTTTAAAGCTTCCTCGTCTGCAGTATTGAGAATCAACCTCAAATAAGCTGTTACGTCTTTAATTTCTTTACGCTGGTAAAATGAAAGTCCTCCATAAATTCGATAAGGAATATCTCGTTTTCTTAAGGCATCTTCAATCGCTCTTGATTGTGCATTGGTACGATAAAGCACTGCAAAATCACTATTATGCAGCTGGTTATTCATTTTTTCCTCCCAAATGGTACTTGCTACAAATCTTCCTTCGTCACCATCTGTGAGCGAACGATTTACTTTTACTTTCGGGCCTTCGTCGTTAGCTGTCCAAACAACCTTATCTAATTTTGTTTTATTATGTTCTATTACAGAATTAGCTGCACCAACAATGTTTTTTGTAGAACGGTAATTTTGTTCTAATCGGTACATTTTAACATTATCGTAATCTTTTTGAAAATTTAGAATGTTATTGATGTTAGCACCACGAAAGGCATAAATACTTTGCGCATCGTCTCCTACCACACAAATATTTTGAAACCGGTCTGCCAGAGCGCGAACAATAAGATACTGTGAGTGATTTGTATCTTGGTACTCATCTACCAGAATGTATCGAAATTTGTCTTGATATTTTGCTAAAACAGCCGGAAAACGCGTGAGTAACTCATTGGTTCTTAGCAATAAATCATCAAAATCCATCGCTCCGGCTTTAAAACAACGGTTTACATACTCGGCATAAATATCTCCCATTTTTGGTCGTCTCGCCATAGCATCGGCTTCCAAGAGTTCTGGGTTTTTAAAGTATGCTTTTACAGTAATTAAACTATTTTTATATGAAGAAATCCTGCTATAAACCTGTTTTGTCTTGTAAATATCTTTTTCCAGGCCCATCTCCTTTATGATAGAACCTAACAATTTCTGGGAATCTTGAGTATCGTAAATTGTAAAATTGCTTGGAAAGCCTAAATGATGTCCTTCAAAACGTAGAATCTTGGCAAAAACCGAGTGGAAGGTTCCCATCCATAGGTTTTTTGCTTCTCCATCACCAACTATCTCAGCAATTCTGCCTTTCATCTCCTTGGCTGCTTTGTTGGTAAAGGTTAATGCAAGGATATTAAAGGCATCTACTCCTTGGCTCATTAAATAAGCAATACGATAAGTTAGTACGCGTGTTTTTCCAGAACCTGCACCTGCAATAATAATCATAGGTCCATCTTTTTGGATGGTAGGTTCGTATTGTGCTTCGTTTAACTGACTTAAGTATTTTTCCAAGGTAGCTTCAATTTTAAGACCATAAAAATAAGTATTGTAATGGTTTTAAGCCCTCGGTTTTATTAATAATTATAAACAATTATACATTAGTCTATCCTTATACTTTTTTGAATATATTTGTAGTGCTATTACTAATTACTAAAAAAACTAACTTTTGAATTCTCCTACAGGAAAGATTTCTCTGTTTGCATTCCTATTTGTGGCTTCTGTGGTATTTAACGTACTTTCTGCTCAAACCATTTCTGTTTACAAAGATGTTAATCAAACTATTACAAAAGACGCTGTTAAGTCTCTTGATTTTGAACCTTATATAAAAACAATTAACGATGGTTTAAACCATGCACATTATTGGTTTAAAATTGAAAAATTTGTTGAGGACGACTATTATATTCAAATTACAAATCCGCACATCACAGAAGCAATCGCCTTTAAAGGCGATATAAAGCTCGACCTTTTAGATTTAGAACGGTTTCCGACATTTAAAATCTCTAATACTAATGAGCCTGTTTATTTAAAAGTTTTAGCACAGCGCGAATCGTTTATACCCATTGAAGTTTTTACAGCTTCAGCTTATCATTTCAAAGAAAAAAAGGAGCTGTTTTACATTGGTTTATATTATGGTTTTGCTTTGGTTATATTAATTATGAATCTGTTTTATTTCTTCAATTTTAAAGACTATACCATTTTATATTACGTTTTCTTTTTAATAGCTATTACTTTTGGGTTATTAATTAGTGATGGTGTTTTGAGATTGTTTGGAGCTTCGACCAAATTAATAGATTTTTTAGAGACAATAGATCACTTTATTGTTTCTGTTACTGCCGTTTTATTCGCCTCCTCTTTTTTACAAACCGAAAATTATTATCCTAAACTTAAATATTTTGCACTTGGTTTAGTAATCACTATTGGTATACTCTCCATATGTTATTTATCAAGTTTCAATTTTACTTATTACGCCATACTTGAAGTTTTAGTATTTGTTGTGTGTGCTGTATATATAATAACAGCAGGTTTTCTATTTAATAAAAATAATTTTTCAAAAATATTCTTATTGGCATATATTTTTATATTAGTCTTAGGGTTTTGCTATTATGTGTCTAAACTTTTAGGCTTCACCTTATTAGAAATCACTTCGAGTGGTGTAAAGTTTGGTGGTATTATGGAAATGTTAGTGCTGTCGTTTGCTGTAATTTACAGGATGAGAACTTTGCAATATGAAAACAGGATAATTAGAATTGAACTGGATTCTTACATAAAGGAAGCTAAAGAGCGTAATGAAACTTTAGAGAATGAAACTAACGAAAATTCTATTAAAGAGAATGTTAAGCAACTAAGTTTTAGAGAGACCGAAATACTACAACTTATTAGCGTCGGTAAAACGAATAAAGAAATAGCACTAGAATTACATATTTCAGAAAACACAGTAAAATACCATGTAAAAAACATTTACACCAAACTTAACATTAAAAGTCGTAAAGAAGTTGCTTCAGTTATTAACAATTAGGTTAAACTGCACCAAATATAGATTTAAGACTAAAATACTACCCAAAAACCACCCGTTTTATTTAAAAAATTCTTTAAAAATCTCTTAGATTTACAATGCTATTAATCACACTTATATTAGGAAGCCGTCTTCGTTATTTTTATGAAGTCGGCTTTCTTTTTTTTTCTCCTTAATGTATTACTTACGGAATTCTTTTTCTCTAAAAGTTTACAATTTTTCGCGAACGTTTAGAAGCTGTATAAAGCATTTAAATATGGTTTTTACTTTTATTAAAGTTAATACTACTTTAATTTTATATTTTTGGAAAAATACTTTCTAAAAAAATGAGTACCATTTTAAATTTCCTCTCTTCAATTTCTTGGTGGCTTTGGGTTGTTATCGCTTTAGCTGTCGTTGCACTTCGAGACATTATACAACGTAAACACACCATAAGTCATAATTTTCCAATAGTAGGCCATCTACGTTATCTGTTTGAAAGTATAGGCCCAGAAATTCGCCAATATTTTATAGCAAATAACAGAGAAGAGCTACCTTTTAATCGCATAGAGCGTGGTTGGGTTTATGCATCTGCCAAAAGTGAAAATAATTATGAGGGCTTTGGCACCGATCGCGATATATACGCACATCAGCATATCTTTATTAATAATGCGATGATTCCTTTTAAAATAGACGACAATCATATTAATGCCAAAGACAAGTATTTTTTGCCATGCGCTAAGGTTATTGGAGCACACAACAAACGTAGAAGACCCTATCGTCCAGCCTCAATTATAAATGTCTCTGCTATGAGTTATGGATCACTATCAGCAAGAGCAATAGACTCATTAAATAAAGGTTGTAAAATAGCTGGAGCCTACCATAATACCGGAGAAGGCGGTTTATCTGCCTACCATAGTAATGGTAGTGATGTGGTATTTCATTTTGGAACGGGTTATTTTGGTGTTCGTGATGTAGATGGTGGATTTTCTATGGAAAAAATGAAAGCTTTGGTTAAAAACAATCCTTTTATTCGTGCTATAGAATTAAAATTATCTCAAGGTGCAAAACCTGGTAAAGGTGGCGTTTTACCTGGTGCGAAAATATCACAAGAAATCGCAGACATTCGTGGTGTTGAAGTTGGTAAAACAGTTTTATCACCACCAAACCATAAGGCTTTTAATACGATACCAGAGATGGTAGATTTTATTGAAGCCATTGCCGAAGAAACAGGGTTACCTGTTGGCATTAAAGCTGCTATTGGAAAATTAGACCAATGGGAAGAGCTTACCGATATTATGAAACTAACAGGAAAAGGACCCGATTTTATTACTGTAGATGGTGGTGAAGGTGGTACTGGTGCTGCGCCTCCTAGTTTTGCAGACCATGTAAGTTTACCTTGGGTGTATGCTTTTGGTGATTTGTATAAATTATTTCAAAGAAAGGGATTAGAAAAACAAGTCGTTTTTATTGGTAGCGGAAAACTTGGTTTTCCCGGTAAAGCTGCTATGGCATTTTCAATGGGTGTGGATGTAATTAATGTTGCACGAGAAGCGATGATGAGTATTGGCTGCATTCAAGCAAAAATTTGCCATACCAACCGTTGCCCTAGTGGTGTTGCAACACAAAGCAAATGGCTACAACGTGGTATAGATGTTCCATTAAAATCTGAACGTGCGGCACAATACTTTAAAACCTTTAGAAAAGAATTTATTGAAATTACGCATGCTGCAGGTTACGAGCATCCTTGCCAGTTTAAAATGACAGACATAGAGGTGAATGTAGACGATCATAATTTATCTGCAGAACTTAGTGTTACCTATCAATACGATAAAACACCAGTCCCATTTACAAACATGCAAAGTTTAAAGGAATGCGAACATTTAGGAGGTTATAAAGCACAAACCAATCACGCTTAGTAAATGCGGTTCAATTTGCTTGTACACTATTTAAAAACATATTAAGTTTGTTTAAATAATAAAACTGAACTAAATGGAAGATCAATTGCTAAATTTATTAATGTATGTAGTTCCCTCGCTTATTGTTGGTGCCATCGCTTTTTTATTTTTTAGAGAACATATTCAAAATGAAGATGATAGACGTAAATTTTTAATTATTAAAGAACTTCAAAAAGAATCGTTACCACTACGTTTACAGGCTTACGAACGGTTTTCGCTTTTTTTAGAGCGTATTTCTCCAAATAAATTATTAACCAGAATTGCGCCTGTATCTTCTAAAAAAGATGATTACGAAGCCCTTTTAATAAACAGTATCGAGCAAGAGTTCGAGCATAATTTATCGCAGCAAATTTATATTTCAGACAATTGCTGGAGCATTATTAATGCTTCAAAAAGCGCTACTATTCAGCTCATAAGAAAAGCGGCAATGAGTGACAAAGTAGACTCTGCCGGTAAGTTAAGGGAAATCATTTTAACCGATATGATGGATAAAATTCCACCAAGCAGCGCAGGCCTTTCTTATATTAAACAGGAAGTTAGCGAAATCTGGAAATAGCTTAGATTAAACTTATAAAGAAAGCCATATCACATTGATATGGCTTTTTTATTATTTCAATATATATATATATATATATATATATATATATTAATTAGTGCGCTACGTCTATAGTCACGCAAAACTCACCAGTAATTGGGTCTCCATTATAAATACCATTAAAAATAAACCGCATAGTATCTCCAACATTAGTTCCTGTAGCTAAACAAGTTACATAGACATTTGCATTTGGCCCATTATTAAGAATTAGCATTGCTGTTCCTGTGGCATTTAGTGTTACTTCGGTGGTTACAAACACCACTCCAGCGCCATAGATTTCTACTTCCGGACCATTACTTGAAGTTATGTAAAAATCTGTAGTTAAATTTACTTCTGGCTCAAAGACTTGTGCATTTGTACCCAAATCGTAAAACAGACCTTGAGTTGTACAGGTAGTTGTAATGCCATCATCGTCATTATTGGTACAGCTTGAGAAAGTTATGGTAACGACTAATAAGAAAAGGACTTTAAGAATTTTCATAATATAAAATTTTAGGTTTTTAATTGTTTACATCCTTATATCAAGCTGCATACAAAAATGTTACCCTAAAATTTTAAATTAAATATTCTGTTTTATTGGCACTGTAGAATTAATTGGATTGCTGTTGCCGTGCTTATCCTGCGCATAAAGAAAACCCTCCATCCACCATTTTTCCATTAATCCTTTGTTAAAAATTAATGAATTTTCGGTAAGTTTTGTTGGCGTGTAATACAAATTAAGTGTTACGTTATTATGTAATGCTGCCAATTTACCTATTGTAATATCTCCTCGTTCTACTTGGTCTAATAAATGACCAAATAAATTAATCATTAAAGAAAATGGATTTTTACCAAGTACTTTGTTGTATTCAAGATTTTCGCTTTCTAAAATAATAGCATCAATTTCTGTTGCACCTCTTTTAATAGCCTCACGTATGGGCACCACACAGCCTAAGCCTCCATCGGCATATTCAAAACCATTTTTTTTAACTAAAGACATAAACGGAATGTAGTTGCACGAGATCCATATCCAATCGCAAAACTCTTCATATTCAAAATCGTTAATAGATTTGTATTCTGTGCGATTTTTAGACAAATTGGCTACAGTAACAACCACATCTTCTTTTGTTTCACGAATACGGTTAAATTCCTCTTCCGTGAAATTTTTTTTAATTAATTTTCTTAAAGCCCTACTCTCGCCAAACGTACGCTTCTTCTTTAGAAACTGAAGCATGGTATTAAAGTAGTTTATAGATACATATTCTCGGCCTTTTCTTTTTTTAATGACAAAGGGATTAATGCTAAAAATAGAATGCTGGTTTACATGTGTAAATACATCGTACAACTTTCCAATATCGTTAGAAGCTAAATGTGGCACAAGTAAACTTCCTGTAGATGTACCTAAAAACATATCGTATTCTCTGCCTTCATGTTCGATAAGATATTGTGCCACACCTCCTGCGAATGCGCCTTTACTACCTCCTCCAGAAATTACTAATGCTTTCATAAACTTTTTTGGAATCCCTTTGCAGAAGGAATTCTACTTTTTTGCTTGTTTAAATTTATTCCTTAGCCTGCAAATTAGTAATTATCTCTTTATATTGTTCGTCTTCACTTAATGATTTCAATAAATCTCTTGCAAAACTTTTAAATCGCCAGTTGTGATGATTTGTAGCGTCTTTTAAATTAATTAGCGCTTTAGTATTAAAAATCTTTAGATTGTTAATATATGAAAAAGCATTCTGTCTTGTTTGAAACCCATATTTTGGTGACGTATAGCTGTTAAGTTCATTAATGTAAACGTTATTAAATGCTGGATTATAATCTGGAGTTAATAAGGCTAATGTTAGCCATAAACATTTTACATTTTTATCGTTAAAACCGATAACATCTTTAGTTGCATCTAAATACTTTGCTCTGCCCTTAGGGTATTTAGACCACAAATTCAGCAATGCAAACTCTTTAGTAATGTACGATGCGTCCTCTAATAAAGATTCATTCTCTTCTTTGAAACCTTCTGGGAGTCGTTGCGCCAACAATTGACGAATTTTTATTTCATTAGAAGAAAAAGCTTCATCTATCAACTCTTTGTACGTTGGATACTCTGGTTTCTTTAGAGCCTCGTTTAAAACGGCAAGTCTTTCGGTATAATAACCTTTTGGTAACGCAGTAACCAGGCTTGAAGGCACATAACCTTTATCGTCTGTTCTAAAACTTAAATAAGGTGCTTCTACTATGGTTTCCAGAAACGCAATACTTTCATTTTTCTTTAGACTGGCTCTCATTTTTGCTAATGGTAATGTGGTGGAAACCAACCATTCTTTTTCAAAACCACCTAAATCCTGTTCGGAGATTTTTTCAACTTCTGTAATAAAATCTTCCGTTGCTACATTTTTAAAAGCGTACTTGTTCAAATAATTTATAACTGCTTCTTTAAACGCCTTTTCTCCTACTTTTTCTTTTAAAATATGTAAAGCCCAAGCGCCTTTTTTATAGAAAGTAGTACTGCTTGCTTTAGGGTCTAACAGTGCAGTGGCATCGCCAGCTACCTCTTGTGTTATTAACTCTTTGGCATACTCATAAAGTGTATTATAATAATAATCGTTTCCAAAAATATCGCGTTCTGCCAGCAAGGCATAATAGGTTGCAAAGCCTTCTTGAAGCCAATGGTGCTTGCCTTGGGTTGCTGTAACTAAGTTTCCAAACCACTGATGTGCAAGTTCATGAGCATTTACGTTAACATAATTTTTATCTATAAATGAAGTCTCATCAATCATGAAATCATCACTAAAAATCGTGAGGCTTGTATTTTCCATCCCAGAATATAAAAAGTCCTTTACAGGTACTTGTTTATAGTTTTGCCAAGGATAGGGAACACCTATTTCCTCTTCCAGGAAATCGAACATTTGTTTTGTGTAACGGTAGGTTGGCTCTACTCTGGCGGAATCTTCAGGATAGTAATAGAGTTCTATTGGGATTCCGCTTTTAGAGGTGATTTCTTTTTTCTTATATTTTCCAATGGCTAATGCTAAAAGATAGCTTGACATTGGTTTTTGCATGCTAAAATGATATTGAGAGATGTTTAATGTATCTTTATGTTTAACTATTTTCCCATTCGCAATTACGTTATAGTAATTACTGTTTACAACTGATAAATCAAATTCGATTTTATCATTTGTATCATCTATACTTGGAAACCAGTTGCTGGTATATTTACCCTGACCTTGCGTCCATATTTGCCAATCGTCATTCCTTTTAACAAAATACATCGCTTTTTTTGGATACGCGACATATTTAAAACTAACAGAATAAAAATTATTTTCTTTGAAGTTATATTTAAACCAAATCTTTTTAAAATCATTTTTAGATGCTACTTTTTCTCCATTTAATTGGACGTCTGAAAACTTCATATTTACAGCGTCTAAATAAATAGAATCAACGCTCCGTAATATTTTAAATGAATATTTTACATTACCAAAAACCATACTGGAGTCAGGAATGATTATTAGTTTAGATTGAGTAGTTTTAAAATCAACATATTCAGTCTGTTGCGCTCCCGAAGAAAAGCACATTATGGCACTAATAACAAAAAATAAGAATCTCATAAATAGGTTTTAAACAAGGATTAGACCAAAATACAATTTTCTGTCATTCCTGCGATAGCAGAAATACAATTTAAAATCTTTAGTTCGTGTCATTTGACGCAGGAGAATTGTATTGAGAACCTTTAAAGTTTAAAGCTTCTCGTTATAAATTCTATAAAAGAATTTCACTCGAAGTAACAATAAACTACTTTCAGTTTCAAGAGAAATACATTAAATTCGTTCACTTATGGCTACCAATCTTCAAACTCCTATAGATTACTTAAAAGGTGTTGGACCAAATCGTGCCGATTTGCTTCGCAAGGAGCTTGGTATTCACTCCTATCAAGACCTCATTAACCTATTTCCTAATCGTTATCTCGACCGTACCAAGTATTACAAGGTTAATGAGTTATTCCAAAATCCTGCCGAGGTACAAATTATTGGAAAAATAACTGGTTTTAAGGAAGTCGCTCAAAAAAGAGGCAAACGTTTGGTTGCTACTTTTAAGGATGAAACAGGAACTATGGAATTGGTTTGGTTTCGCGGACAGAAATGGATTCGTGAAGGCTTAAAAATTAATGTCCCTTACGTCATTTTTGGAAAGGTAAATAATTTTGGAGGCAAATTTAATATGCCGCATCCAGATATTGAATTATTAACGGAGCATGAGCAAAATTTACGTTCTGCTTTGCAACCCATTTATCCCTCTACAGAGAAATTATCCAACAAGGGAATCACCAACAGAGTGATGATAAAAATCATGCAAAATCTCTTCCTTGAAACTGGTGGAAAATTTGCTGAAACGCTCTCTAAAAATCTGTTAGAAAATCTTAAATTAATTTCGAAATCTCAGGCGCTTTTTAACATCCATTTTCCTAAGGATTCTGAGCTACTTTCTAAGGCAGAATTCAGGCTTAAATTTGAAGAATTATTTTACATCCAATTGCAATTAATTCTTAAAAATTTAATTCATAAATCGAAAATAAAAGGCTTTCCTTTTGAAACCGTTGGAAATCATTTTAATACCTTTTTTAAAAACCATTTACCGTTCGAATTAACTGGTGCGCAAAAAAGAGTACTAAAAGAAATTAGAGCAGATTTGGGTAGTAATGCCCAAATGAATCGTCTTTTACAAGGCGATGTAGGTTCTGGCAAGACCATAGTTGCTTTAATGTCAATGCTCATAGCACTTGACAATGGTTTCCAAGCTTGCTTAATGGCACCTACTGAAATTTTGTCAGTCCAGCACTACAACCGTTTGCTTGAACTATGTAACAAATTGAATATCAGTATTAAAATACTCACAGGTTCAAGTAAAACTTCAGAACGTCGAGAAATCCACGACATGCTCGAAAATGGCGAATTAAACATCCTAATTGGCACACATGCGTTACTCGAAGATAAGGTAAAATTTAAAAATTTAGGCTTAGCAATTATAGACGAGCAACACAGATTTGGTGTAAAACAGCGCTCTAAATTATGGAAAAAAAACACCTTCCCTCCTCACGTTTTGGTAATGACCGCAACACCAATTCCTCGTACTTTGGCGATGTCTGTTTATGGTGATTTAGACATCTCGATTATAGACGAATTACCACCCGGAAGAAAGGCGATAAAAACGGTCCATAGATACGACTCTAATAGACTTAAAGTTTTTCAATTTATTCGTGAAGAAATTAAGAAGAAAAGACAGGTATATATTGTCTATCCTTTAATACAGGAAAGTGCCCAAATGGACTATAAAGATTTAATGGATGGCTACGAAAGTATTGCTCGAGATTTTCCTGCACCAGAATATCAAATTTCTATTGTACATGGCAAAATGAAACCTGCAGACAAAGAGTTTGAAATGCAACGTTTTATTAATGGGCAAACGCAAATAATGGTAGCCACGACCGTTATAGAAGTTGGTGTAAATGTGCCCAATGCTTCGGTTATGATTATTGAAAGTGCAGAGCGTTTTGGCTTATCGCAATTGCACCAGTTACGTGGTCGTGTTGGTCGTGGTGCAGAACAAAGTTTCTGTATTTTAATGACGAGTCATAAACTTTCAGAAAACAGTAAAAAACGTATAGCAACTATGGTACGCACCAATGATGGTTTCGAGATTGCCGAAGTCGACTTAAAATTACGCGGTCCAGGCGATATTATGGGAACGCAACAAAGTGGTGTTTTAAACCTTAGGATTGCAGATATTATAAAGGATAATACTATTTTACAGCATGCGCGCTATTATGCAAAACAAGTGTTGGAAAAAGACCCATCGTTGTCGAGTGATGAAAATGCTGCCATTATGAATACGTACCAGCAAATGAGCAAGTATAAAAATATTTGGAATTACATAAGCTAAGCGCATTATCTGCAACCAATTACCAAACATAAACTCAAATAAACAATTTATACACTCAACTTGCTACTTGATAGATTCACTATTTATTTATAGCTATTTCAACTATAGTTTTGTCCTATAAGCGGAAGCCGAAAAGCTAAAGAGTAGGCCTATTATTAAAACTATATTATTATGAAAGCTATTAACAACACTAAAATTGCATTAATTCTATTTGCTTTTTTGTTTGCGTTAAATTTAAATGCAACAAACACTTCTAACGATTTATTAAAACCAACCATTGAACAATTTAATGAAGCTCCTGGAGAGCACCAATTTTGTATCTCCATACTTATTATTACTTACTGTTATACGTGGGAAACTGAAGACCCAAAAGGACTTAAAGCAAAAAAAATATCTGCTATGCTAATTGCAAACAATGGAGATGATTTTACTATCGAAGGAAAAGAAGGAAAAAGTTATTTAATAATTAAAGGCTTCGATAACAAACTTAACGGGATAGTTATTAAAGGAAAAGAAAATTCCTTTTGCGAAGGTATGGTTACCAAACCAGGAAAATACACAATCAAAAATGGAGAGTTAACTATTCCTATTATAGAAAAAAATAAAAAATTAGCAGGAAAAGAATTGAAAAAACAAGCTCTAAGAATGAATTAGTAAGTTTGTTTTTTGAAAGAAAAAAATGGTTAAACTTTTGTTTAGCCATTTTTTGTTTTCTCAAACCAGTAAAAAAACATAAGCAAATTACAAAGCTATAGCTTTTCAAAATAGAGCAATAATGTTAGATTTCAATTTTTAGAATTTAAAATTTATCGGTATGTATTATCTTTACAAAAAACAGTAAACCATGAGCATGTTACACCTAAAACTAGAAACCGATCCACGTTGGGTAACTATTGTAGAAAGTAATATTGAAGAAATATTAACCGATCATGCATGGTGCGAGCAAAAAGCAGCAACAAATGCCATTACTATTATAACACACAATAGCGAACATGAAGAATTGGTTACTGCGCTTTTAGAGTTAGCAAAAGAAGAATTAGAGCATTTTCAAATGGTGCACGACATTATTAAAAAACGTGGCTACACCTTGGGTCGTGAGCGTAAAGACCATTATGTAAATCAATTATACAAGTTTATGAATAAAGGCGGCAGCAGACTACAGAGTTTTGTAGATCGTTTGTTATTTTCTGCTATGATTGAAGCACGCAGTTGCGAACGTTTTAAATTGCTCTCTCAACGTATTAAAGATCCAGAATTGTCTAAATTCTATCACGATTTAATGATTAGCGAAGCTGGACACTACACAACCTTTATCACCTTTGCCAGAAAATATGGTAAAGGCATTGATGTCGATAAACGCTGGCAAGAACTTGTTGCGTTTGAAGGCGAATTGATAAAAAGCTATGGTAAAAGTGAAACTATACATGGGTAATTAATATTTATTACATTAAAACCTCACTATTTATTTTCTCTTCTTCAAGATCTCTAATAATATTATGAACCCTTTTCCAGAATAGCATAGTTTTATTATTTGTTATCTCTTCATCATCAATAATATTATTTAAATTAAGCATATATGGTTTACCATCTAGTGGAATGTTAATTTCTCCACGGTCGGAAATTGCTGCCATACTCCATGAAGGAAATTTTCTTTTTAACGATACCCTCTTAGAAAGAAGCGTAACATTGTAATGCCTTTTATCACGCTTAATACACTCGTACAATTCTAAAACATCCTCTTTTCTTCCTTCTAAAATCTGAAAAAATAAATCTTCATAAAACACAAGACAGCCAGTAATCTTCAATTTTAAATTATTAGCTCTGGCACTTGAGACAATAGTGTTAATGTCTAATGCCGAAAGATTTGTAACAGCAGAGGATTTATAGCTTAATTCAAAAATAAAATCCTCTCTAATAACCGAATCTTTATATTTTACAGGTACAATGCCAAAGCGTTTTGAAAAGGTTTTTGTAAAGTAACTTTTGTTATTAAAACCTATACTATAACAAATTTCCGAGATGTTCATGTTGGTAAATTGTATTAATTCCTTTGCACGTTCCAGCTTTATATCCCGAATAAAATTTGTTAAGGTTTGCCCGTAAAGAAATTGTATTCCAGATTGCAGTTTTCTTCCCGAAATACCAAATTGCTGAGAAACGTCTTCAACCTTTAGGGTTGTATCAATATTTTCTAAAACATAATCTCCAATCTTAGAAATTGCATTTAATTCGGCATGCGATAAATTAATATTATTTAAGGCTTTATTTTTATATCTATAATAATTCTCTATTTGAGACGCCAAAGTGTTAACAACAGCGCTCTCAACCTTTAAATAACCCACAGCATCCATCCTTTTATTTTCTACTAAAAACTTTGCAAACTTGTTGGTTAAAGGATTTATTTCTGCAAAATAGTTCGAAGAATGATCTTGATTTATTGCTGCAACAAGTTGTGAGATAGCGCTAAGTTGCTTTGTTGTATTCTCTAATTGTTTATCTAAATGTCTAGACACAACGAGTACAGTCATTTTTATACGTATACTGGCTGGCAATTTTATAATACTTTTATGGTTATTAGAGCTATATAAAATTACATTTTCCATCCTACCAAACTTCCTTTGCTTTATATCATCATTAAATTCATGAAAAACATGACCGTTAACACAGTATAGGAAACAAATTGAATCGTCATAGACTTCGCTATAGGAAAATGTTTGATTTTTATTAAATGTTATATTATAAATTTTTACCGAAATTGCCTTGTTCATTTCAAAACTTGTAATACACCCTTCACCCTGTTTATTATTTAAAACTAATTTTGAAATACCATCATGCTCCCCGTAAGACGCTCCTAATTGGGAAGCGTATGTCTTGAGATAATTTTTAATTTTATCGTTTTTGCTGGCCATTTGTTTAATAACTATTAATTTAAATTTTAGAGCAAAAAAAATACTATTAACACGCTGCGTTGCTATCTCAACATGAAAGCTCCATTTACTCTGTATTAATTTTCAATTTAATACTTAAACAAAAACAAACAATCATAATTTTAAAATAATTTAAATTTCTAACAATATTAAAACCATGTTGTTTTAACCTTTTGTTGAGAATGTTACCTAACTATAATCCGTAAATTTGATGTAAAGCAAATGCTATGAAACTATTAGCCATCATTTTAACCATCTTATTTATGTCAACGTCCATTACAATTTTCGATTTTAGTAAAGATGCCAACATTTCAAATTGGCGCATTGTGGACGATGTGGTTATGGGCGGACGCTCCAACGGTACATTTTCTGTAAATAACGATGGTCACGGTGTTTTTAGTGGCAATATTTCTTTGGAAAACAACGGTGGCTTTTCGTCGGTGCGTTACGATACTGAGGCTATAAGCGTATTTAACCACACCAAAGTTTCTATTAGATTAAAAGGCGATGGCAAAGCCTATCAATTCCGAATTAAAAACGACAGAGATGACCGCTACACCTACATTGGTGAGTTTACAACTTCTGGCGAATGGGAAACCATTACTATAAAATTAAACAATATGTATCCTGCATTTCGAGGCCGCACATTGGATTACCCTAATTTTGACAAAGCACAAATTGAAGAATGCGCCTTTTTAATAGGTAACAAAAAAGAGGAATCTTTTAAACTTTTAATAGACAGCATCTGGATTGAATAATTAGCTATAACAATCAAAATAGAAGCCTTCGAAGCAATATACTAACCATTTAAAGCATAGGTTGTAAACTTATTTATAACACGAATATGACCAAACCAACTCAAACCATTGCAATTATAGGATGTGGTCCAAGAGGCCTTTCAGCATTAGAAAATTTTGTCCTTGCATTATCAAAGACAAATAATAAAACAGCCGTTAAAATTTTAATTTTTGAAAGAACCAACCAACTTGGCAGTGGCTATATCTACCGTTCTAACCAGCCAGACACTAATTGGCTCAACATTTCTAATCGTGCGCTAACCATAGAAAAACGACCTAAAATAGCTATAAACCAGCTTCATATAGAGGCGTTTCCATCCTATCACGATTGGAAAGGTATAGACGAAAAGGAATTAAAAAATAAAGTTCATGATGTCTATCCTAAACGCTCCGAAATTGGAGATTATTTACGAGCACGCTACCAATCGATTGCTACACAATTAACTGAGCACGATATTTTAGAAGTGGTTAATGCCGAAGTAAAAGCATTAACCAAAATCGCTGATGGTGATTTGACTATTACATTAAGCAACGACAAAACGTTTGCAGCAGATGAAGTATTACTCACCATTGGCCATCAAGACACCAAACTGTCCAAACAGCTTAAAAAATGGATGGATTATGCTAAAGATAATGCGACTGTAAAAGTATTTGCAGACGCCTACCCTATAAAAAACATCTTAACTGTCGATTTTAAAAATGAAACACATACCGTTGGCTTTAGAGGTTTTGGTTTGGCAACCATAGATGTTATTAGAGCCATCACCAAAGCAAATGGTGGCCGTTTTGAAATTGTAGATCCCGAAACCAACAAAATGATTTACAAACCCGGAAACGCTAACTTAACCCTTATTCCGTTTTCTTTAGACGGGTTACCAATGGCAAGCAAACCACTAAACGCTAAAGTCGATGCGCTTTTTAAACCCTCTAAAGCTTTGCTTCTTGCTTTTAAATCTGATTTGTCACAAGTAAGCAACGATGCCAACTACAGTAATGGCAACGCCTTTTTAATTGATGCCATGGCAACTGTTGCAGCACAGCAATACATAAATTTGGGTAATAAAGCCTATGCACACAACTACTCTGTAAAAGCATTAAAAGCTATTATTAGTAGCTATTTAAAGAACGAACATTTTACGCACGAGTTAATTGTGTCTAATAAAAATGCCACAGAAGTTATTATCCAAGCATTTGTAGATATGGCAAGCGCCAAAAAACCTATAAGTTTAGATTTCTGTTTGGGGCAAGTATGGCGCCATTGCGAACCAACACTATACAAAACCATGTCGCATTCTGCGCTTAAAGACGACGTAATAAGCAAGGTTATTGCTTTAGACGAGCGTATGAAACGCTACGCTTTTGCACCACCAATTGAAAGCTTACAACAGCTGCTAGCTTTAATTTACCAAGGCACTTTAAATTTAAATGTTCTTGATGACCCAGAAATAACATTAACAAAAAAAGGATGGCTATTAGAGAAGGATGGACAACAGGTTACGGTAGACACAATGGTAAATACCGTTTTAGATGCTCCAAAAATTGTAAAAGTTACCTCACCTTTGGTAACTAACCTGTTACAAGATAGCTTAATACAACCCATACACAGCGAATTAGGCGTAGAAACCAAACCCAACGGATTGGTAGTTTCTAAAAACAAAAGACAAACCATACATTTAGCCGTATTAGGTCGCTTAGCAAAAGGAAGTGTTGTTGGTGTGGATGCTATTTTAGAATGCTTTGGACCACGCATTAAGGATTGGGCAGATGGTGTTGTGGAGCGATTACAACGTGTAAAGTAATACGTGTAAATTTGTTAATAACTGGTTAAAATTAACTACTTGATAGCTATAAGATTATGGGTTTAAACTGCTAACTTCGTTTAAATAGTTGAGAGTCATTTGTAAAATGAAATATAGTAGAAAAAAAATAACAAAAGCAGGAAAAAAGATTATGACCTCAAAATCCATTGAGGAAAGAAATATTGCTTTAGAATTAATAAATGACTGGAGAGCAAATCATTTACATCCGCTGAACGTTATGAAAAATGGTTTAATTCGAATATTAACAAAACATAGAATTAAACCAATCTTAATTTCACAAAGATTAAAACGTTTGACATCAATTGAGTATAAACTTGATTTGAACGAATCAATGGGACTTGGTGGAATGCAAGACATAGGAGGCTACAGAGCTGTTGTTAAAGACACAAAAGATTTATTTAAGTTAAAAAGCATTTTAGAAAGAAATACAACAAATCATAAACTAAATAAAACTGTTGATTATGTTGATAGACCAAAAAAATCAGGATATAGAAGCATACATTTTATTTACACATACAATTCAAAATTAGACAAATACGAAAATCTTCTATTAGAATTACAAATAAGAACTAAATTACAACACAATTGGGCAACTGCTGTAGAAACAGCAGGTATTTTGACCAAAACCTCTCTTAAATCGAGCCAAGGACCTGATGAATGGCTTGATTTTTTCAAGATAGTTAGTTCTCTTTTCGCAATTAAAGAGGAATTACCTGTTTTAGAAGAACATAAAGAACGCTCAATGGAGAACTTAATGGTTGAATGCTTTAATTTAACTAATGAACTAAAAGTTATAGATATTCTCAAGGCATTACGAATTTCAGCGAGACAAATAGAAATTGAGAAATTTTATGGAGATTATTATTTAATAAACATCAATGTTAAAGAAAAGTTCGTAAATATTCAGACTTTCAAAAAAAGAGATTATGAAATTGCTTCAGAAGAATATTTAAGATTAGAAAAGGATATTAAGGAAAATGAAAATGCTGTAGTTCTTGTAGCAGCAGCATCAATAAAATCATTGAAAAAAGCATATCCAAGTTACTTTTTAGATACGTCTGAATTTATTTCAGCTCTTGAAAGAATAAATGAAAATTGTGAAAGATTAAAATTAGTTAAATAAAACACGAACGCACAACACCGTATATAATTTATTGCTGGCTTCTCGCCTACTTACGAAAGTCCTTGTGGACTTTATTTGTCGGTAATTATTTACTAAATAGTTACTTAACCACGCAACTAACCATACACAAAACCCTCAAACAAAAATTCACAACCCTACTCCACCAACAACTCACCCACAAACCCAGTAAACTCTTTCTTAAACTCCACAAATTTTTCACCAGTTGCAGGACCATTAAAGCCAGTATGTATTTTGCGTACTTTCCCTTTTTTATCTATAAATATAGTGGTTGGGTAACTTAACACGTGGTTAAGCATAGGTAGTTTTTCCTGTGCTTTTTGTTTGCTTGTACTTCCTGTTTGTGCCAATAAAATAGGATAAGTAATATCTATTCTATCCTGTAAACGTTTAATGCTTGTAAAGGCTTTCTCATCGGTTTTTGCATATTCAAACGCTAAGGCTACAATTTCTAATCCTTTGTCTTTATTGTTTTTATAGAAGTCTGCGTAGTATTTACTTTCGTCTAAACAGTTTGGGCACCAGGTTCCCATAATTTGTACTAATACCACTTTATCTTTAAAACGCTCGTCGCTAAGTGAAACCATATTACCATTGGCATCTGGAAAGGTAAAGGCCAAACTATCGTAACCTTCGTTTAAATACGTAAGTTCGTTTGCGCTTGGTAATTGGTAATTGGCATTGCGCTTGGCAGTAAACGGCTCTTTCCAATGGTTTCCTGAGTAAAAGGTTCCGTTAATGGTAGAATCGATTACTGTGCCAGTGAATAAAAAGGCATGTGCACCATCGAAAGTAGAGAGTTTTAAATCGTTGCCATTAATTACACCCTCTAAAAAACGGTAATCTCCAGTTTCGGTTAAAAAAGTACCTGTAACCTGGTTTCCGTTTTGTTTAAATACACCTTTGGCAATATATTTATCATCTTCACTGTCTGGGCTAAATACGGTTTCCCAGTTTCCTGCGATATTAGCTTCGGCATTAGCAGTAATATTAAAACGTGTGTTGTTTTTTTCAGCTTTAAAAGGGACTACTCGCTCTTTGCCTTCTATTATAAAGTTTCCGTTTAGGGTTTCATCTTTAATTTTTGCTGCTAAAAGCGCTTCAAACACTGGCATGTTTATAAATACAGAATCGTTACGGTATGTAATTTCATCGACTTCAATTTGTTCTTCAGCATTAAAAACGGTTAAGTTATTAGCGTCGTTAACTTTAAAAGTAAATGGTATCACTTCATTTTCAGCAATTAGTATTTCGGCTCTGTAATCACCAGAAGAGAGAAATTCCTGAGTGGGTTTATCTTGACAAGACAGTACAATGGTTACTATTAAGAAGGAAACGATATTACGCATGTTTTGTATTTTAAAAAATTAATAATAAACTACGAAGATATAAAAGCCATATGGCAATGCTTATTTTTTAAACAAAAAAAAGACATTGTACAACACAATGTCTTTTTCTGTAATTAAGCTTTGAGGGAAGCTTAATTATCGTCGTCTTCAAGCTCATCTTCATCATCCTCTTTTACGCCTTCACCATCTAAACGGTTAAGCGGCTCGTCCTTAACTTCTAATTTAGGATCGCTTTTTACGTCTGTTTTAATTTTTTGTTTCGTTTTAATCTCAACGTCTTCTGTATCTGTATCCATTTCAACCTCTTTTTCAATGGTAACTTCTTTACTCATTTCTTTTGTTTCGGTTTCTTCTTCAACTTGAGCCATTGCAAATTGCGTTGCTCCTAAAAATAAGGCAACCGCAAAAAATAGTGCTGTTTTTAAATTTTTCATTTGTGGGATATTTTTTTAATAGATTAATAAATTTTGTTTACATAAGTTACGTTTAGTCATAGATTTTAGATGTTTTACTATTCACAATTAACATATTATAAAGAAAGTTTTAAGGAAATAAAAAAGCCATTCTTCTGTTTCAAGAACACGCAACTATTCTTATATTTGCCCTCTTAAAGCATAACAAATGAAGATTTCTTACAACTGGTTAAAACAGTTTGTTAACATAGATTGGACGCCAGAACAAACCGGCGAATTATTAACAGATTTAGGTTTGGAAGTAGAAGGTATTGACACTTACCAAAGTGTAAAAGGCGGACTGGAAGGTGTTGTTGTAGGCGAAGTTTTAACCTGCGAACAACATAGTAATGCAGATAAATTAAAAGTAACCACTGTAAATATTGGCTCTGGCGAACCGTTACAAATTGTTTGTGGTGCGCCAAATGTTGCTGCAGGACAAAAAGTACCTGTTGCCACTATTGGCACTACGTTGTATACTCAAGAAGGTGAAGCATGGACCATTAAAAAAGGTAAAATTCGTGGTGAAGAAAGCCATGGTATGATTTGCGCAGAAGATGAATTAGGCTTAGGGAAGTCTCATGACGGGATTATGGTTTTACCAGAAGACACTAAAGTTGGCACTGCCTGTGCTAATTTGTTTAATATTGAAAACGATCAGGTTTTCGAAATCGGGCTAACTCCAAACCGTGCAGATGCCATGAGCCATTTTGGTACGGCTCGCGATTTAAAAGCCGGCTTACTGCAAAAAGACGTGAGTTTAGAATTAATTACACCATCGGTTAGCGCTTTTAATGTAGATAGTAGAAGTTTAAAAATAGATGTAGAGGTTTTAAATAAAGAATTAGCGCCACGTTATTGTGGTGTTACTATCTCTGGTGTTAAAGTTGGTGAGTCGCCTTCGTGGATGCAACACCGCTTAAAAGCTATTGGGCTTTCTCCTATAAACAATATCGTAGATGCCACCAATTATGTATTACACGAGTTAGGGCAACCTTTACACGCTTTTGATGCTAATAAAATTTCTGGTAATAAAATTGAAGTTAAAACCGTAGCCAAAGGCACAAAATTCATCACTTTAGATGGCATAGAAAGAGTATTACACGAAGAGGATTTAATGATTTGTGATGTTGAAAAGCCACTGTGTATTGCTGGTGTTTTTGGCGGTATTGATTCTGGTGTTACAGAAAACACCTCTAAAATATTCCTAGAAAGTGCTTACTTTAATCCTGTAAGTGTGAGAAAAACAGCAAAGCGTCACGCTTTAAATACAGATGCTTCATTTAGGTTTGAACGTGGTATAGATCCAAACATTACAGAATATGCTTTAAAACGTGCTGCATTATTAATTAAAGAAGTTGCTGGCGGAGAAATTACAAGTGACATTTCTGATGCTTACCCAAATAAAATTGAAGATTTCCAGGTGCATATTACTTTCGACAAGGTGACAAAGCTTATTGGACAAGAGATACCAAAGGAAACTATAAAAAGTATTTTATCCTCTTTAGAAATAAAAGTAAATAATGTTACCGAAACCGGATTGGGTTTAACCATTCCTGCGTACAGAAACGATGTGCAACGTGAAGCAGATGTAATAGAAGAAATTCTTCGTGTATATGGTTATAATAATGTAAAAACAACCACTAAGCTTAACGCATCGATTTCTAACTCTTCGAAATTTGAAGATCATAAATTACAAAATATTGTAGGTAATATGCTGGCATCTCAGGGATTCTATGAGATTATGGCAAATTCGCTTACCACACCAGATTATATTGCATTAAGCGAACAATTAAATGATGCACATAATGTAACCATGCTCAATCCGTTAAGTAACGATTTATCTGTTATGAGACAGTCGTTATTATTTTCTGGATTAGAAGCTATTTCCTATAACATTAACCGAAGACGTGGTAATCTTAAGTTTTTTGAATTTGGAAAAACATATCACGACTACAATGGTTCGCGAGAAGAATTTAAACATTTAACACTTTTTGTTACAGGTAACAAAACAGATGAAAGTTGGTATGCACCGCAACAAAAAGGAGATTTCTTTTATTTGAAAGGTACTATTGAAGCTACTTTAGAACGTTTAGGCATCTCGCGTTACAGAGCAACACCTGTTAAAAACGATGTATTTACTGAAGGCATACAATACAGTTTAGGTAAAACGATTTTAGTAGATTTTGGTGTTATTAAAAAGAAAATTAACAAGCATTTTGATATTGCTCAAGAAGTATTATTTGCAGATTTTAATTGGGATAATATAATTGAAGTGGCAAAACGCAACAAAATTAAGTTTACAGATATCCCAAAGTATCCTGAAGTTAGACGTGATTTTGCGTTGTTATTAGATGCTAATGTTACTTTTGAAGACATCCACACCATCGCAAAACAAACCGAAAAACAACTACTTAAAAATGTAAATTTATTTGATGTCTATCAAGGTAAAAACTTACCTAAAGGCAAAAAAAGTTACGCCGTAAGTTTTATGTTTCAGGATGAGCATAAAACGCTAACGGATAAAGTGGTGGATAAAGTAATGAACAAACTTCAAAATAATTTTGAAAGTAAACTTGGTGCTGAATTAAGATAATTATGGAAACACAAAACAACAACCCACAACAAAAAAGTTTCTGGAACTTGTTTTCAGGTATTGCTTTTGCTGGCATTGGAGCCTATGGAGTATATAAGCATTTCTATATTGTTGACGATAACAACAGTAGCTTTAGACTTATAATTGCAGTTATTTTATTTGGTTATGGCGCCTATAAACTTTACAATTATTTTAGGGCTTAATAATTAGAGCACTACTCTTACATGCTTGTATTTTAATCTATTAAGTCTTACTTTTATAAAAACTGAAAGGCTATGTTGTTAAAATCTACAAACATAAGAGAGTGTTTAGAGCAAAGAAAGCGACGAGATTACACCTCCTCCTCTCTTTTAGAACAAGTAAAAGAGATATTACAAGCTCAGGACCTGCACAACGACAGCATTATTAAAACATTACACTTTGGAGACAGCGCTATTACCAATGCGTTTAATTTCGATTTGTTACGTTCTGAACATATCTTTCATATTAACACCATTAAAGCAACGTGCATAGCATATCGCTTACGTTTTTTAGATACAAAATATTTTAAAAACGAGTTCCCTCAAGAAGCCATCACAAAAATTAAAGACTTAGAAAAGGAGCATAACACTACTTTAAAAGGCTTTAAAATTATGGCGCCTTCAAAGCTTTTCAAACTTAAAAAACCAGACGACCCTTTATTATTTGCACCCATTGGTAATGGCTATTTTTATCTTGTTCATAAATGGGGAAACGACTTACATCCATTAAGAAAATGGCTCATGTTACCATTTAGAAATTTTGAAACGTTATTAGTAACTGCTCTATGTATTAGCCTTTTAATTACCTATTTATGTAATGGGTTTTCATCCACTATTGCTTTAGAAAGTTCTAAATTTTTTATTTTATTTCTGTTTATGTTTAAGTCGGTAATTGGTGTAATAATTTTCTATGCCATATCGCAGAAAAAAAATTTTAATACCGTAATCTGGGACAGCATGTATAATTAACAGCGATGGGAAAATTATTTTATTGTATTTCTTCCTTCTGGATTGTTAAGGTGTTGTCATAAAAACGCAATAACTTAGCCTCGCTTGCATATTTCCCTTCTAAGTCTGCTTCATAAGGTGTTTTTACCATAAGCATATTCCATTTACCATCAACAGCAATATAGCGTTCTGTAATATTAGTGTATTTTAATTCATCCAGACAGTCTTCTACTGCAAACACTAATTCTTTTCGAGAAGATTTCTCAACAGATTTCATATCCAGGACTTTTAAAATTAGCATTAGTTTTTCTCCGTTTAATTGCGAGGCATATTTTATGTTTTCAGTATTTAAGCCTTCAACCGATGAATTAATACATTGTTGTACTGAAAATGCAATAGAATCGGTTTCGAAAGTGATGTTTGAAGTCACGCGATCCCTATCTTCCTTTAACTTGTTAAACCTTACATCTTCTGGCATATTATCTATGTCTTTATCATAAAAAATGGCTCCAATGGCAGCTGCACCAACTGTAGTTACAAAAAATGCAACAATAATAAGGCATCCGCAACCATGCCAGAATGGACGTTTAGAGGGATTTATTTCATTTTCTCTTTGCAGACTTCTTTGTATTTGGTCGGTAAATTCGTTTTGAGCGTAGGTTTTTTTACAATGCGTACACTCGGCAAGTGTTGTTTTACCAATAGGAAATAAAGGAATCCAAAAAAAATGCACGTAGCGACCATATGTTGTTGCTATAAATGAATTTTGTGTTTGGCAATAAGGGCAGGTTACATTGTTTAAGCGCTTTTGCCCTATTTTACTGGCTCGTGTTCCAAAGAAAAAAATCATAGTCAAGATATTATTACACGCTAAAATAACCAAAAATAAAAAAGCAACCTTTAAGTGGTTGCTTTTGTCTATTTATATAAAATAAGTAAGCTATTGAGGCAAAATTACTGTATCTACAATATGGACAGAACCATTTGTTTGCAGCTTTTCTGAAGTTTCTATCAGCGCATTTTTATGCTTACCATTCTTAACTGTTAATATACCTTGCTTGGCAAAAACAGTAAGTTTTGCACCGTTTTTAGTTGTTAACTCTATCTTTCCATTGTGCTCTGTTATAGATTCAGAAATGGAGGCTATATTTACGTTTGTTGTGATTATATGATTATTTAAAACGCTTTTAAGCAATTCACTATTTTCTGGTAAATTCCACGCTTCTAAAACGCTTTTTGGTAATTTTTCAAAGGCAGCATTGGTTGGAGCAAAAAGTGTAAAACTGATTTCTGTAGAAAACAACTCGTCTAAACCTGTGGATTTTAAATAATTTAAGAGCGTAGCATGCTCTTTAGAAGCAGATAAAAATGAAATAATATCTGTGCGTTTATTATGCTCTGTCTTTTCAATCTGGGTATTTTTATCGTTTAATATCTGTTGAGCAATACTATTAGCTGAAACACCAAAAAATAAAATGACCAGTAATAATGTGTAGTAATTTTTCCCATTCATAACCGTAACTATTTATATATTAGACCTATAAGTTAAACGAAAATAAATTAATTTTGTATGTTTTTAACACCAATTTTTAGCTCTATAAAACGTGATTAGGTTTCGCATTAATTTTGTATATTTAAGAGTAACAATTAAATTAAAATTATGACAGATTCTGAATACATAAAAATTTATACTGGTAACACGATAGTCGTGCAAATTATTAAGCAACGTTTAGAAGACATTGGCATTAACCCCGTAATTAAAGACGAAACCGAGTCTGGACGACTCGCTGGCTTTGGTGCCACGCTGCCTGGACAACCCGAAATTTATGTTCATGAAAGCGAAACCGATAAAGCGGTACGCATTGTGGAAACCGTTCGTGGTGAAATGGAAGCTGATTAAATTAATAAATAGCAATACTATAAAACTTAAAAAACCTTATAAAATTGTTGATTTTATAAGGTTTTTTCTCTTTGATGTATACTCAACGCTGTAAGTGATATTAAGCAGTTACTGCATACATTTTATCTCTTAATTCTTTTATTTTAGGGTCTTGCATATACTCATCGAACGTTGTGTATTTATCAATAACGCCATTTGGTGTGAGCTCTACCACTCTATTTGCAACAGTTTGCGCAAATTCATGATCGTGCGTAGTAAATAATACGGTGCCTTTAAAGTTTTTAAGTGCGTTATTAAAAGCTGTAATACTTTCTAAATCTAAGTGATTTGTTGGCTCGTCTAACTGTAAAACATTTGCTCTTGTCATCATCATACGAGATAACATGCAACGAACTTTTTCTCCTCCAGATAATACAGACGATTTTTTAAACGCTTCCTCACCACTAAAAATCATTTTGCCTAAAAAGCCACGAATATTAACTTCTTCACGCTCTTCTTCGGTTTGTGCCCATTGGCGTAACCAATCGATAAGAGTTAAATCGTTATTGAAAAAATCACTATTATCTAATGGTAAATAAGATTGTGTTGTAGTTACTCCCCAATCAAATTTCCCTGCATCTGCTTTTTCGTTACCATTAAGAATTTGGTAAAATGCTGTTGTAGCTCGAGAATCGCGTGAAAATAACACCACTTTATCACCTTTATTTAAATTTAAGTCAATATCCTTAAATAACACTTCTCCATCAATAGAAGCTGCAAGTCCATTTACATTTAAAATTTGATCTCCTGCTTCTCTGTCACGCTCAAATATAATGGCTGGGTAACGACGACTCGTGCGTCTAATATCACCAATATTTAATTTATCGATCATCTTTTTTCTACTGGTAGCTTGTTTACTTTTTGCTACGTTTGCAGAGAAACGACGAATAAACTCTTCTAATTCCTTTTTCTTTTCTTCAGCTTTTTTATTTTGCTGTGCATGTTGTCTTGCTGCTAACTGTGAAGACTCGTACCAAAAGGTATAATTACCAGAAAAATGATTTATTTTCCCAAAATCTATATCACTAATATGTGTACAAACCGCATCTAAAAAGTGCCTGTCGTGAGAAACTACAATAACGCAATTATCATAATTGGCTAAAAAATTCTCTAACCAGCCAATGGTTTCGTAATCTAAATCGTTGGTAGGCTCATCCATAATTAAAACGTCTGGATTCCCAAAAAGTGCCTGTGCTAATAACACGCGTACTTTCTGCTTTCCGTCCAAGTCTCCCATTACAGTATAATGCAGGTCTGCATCGATACCTAAGTTAGATAACATTGCTGCAGCATCACTATCGGCATTCCATCCATTCATTTCTTCAAATTGTACTTGAAGCTCCCCTATTTTTTCGGCATTTTCATCGGTATAATCTGCGTATAAAGCATCGATTTCAGATTTCAATTTATATAAAGGCTTATTACCCTTTAAAACCGTCTCTAAAACCGTATCTGCATCGTGCTTATTATGGTCTTGCGTTAAAACCGACATACGTTTTCCTGGCTCTAAATGTACATGACCGGAATTTGCTTCCTGCTGTCCGGAGATTATCTTTAAAAACGTCGATTTTCCTGCACCATTGGCACCTATAATTCCGTAGCAATTACCATTATTGAAAGTTGTGTTAACCTCATCGAATAGTACGCGTTTACCAAATTGCACCGAAAGATTTGAAACTGATAACATGTATTATATTTATTTTAAACTCAGATTATTTTATTTGATACTTACAAACACCAAATGTTTAGTTTTTATAAAACGATTGTAAGTTTTTGCAAAAGTATATAATATCTTCGGTACCAAAAAACAAAAGCAGAGTTATAAATACACTTATAACCCATTAAAGCTAAAAGATTTAACTTATTTTAATCTCAATTTAACAGCGCATTAACACCAATACAAGCTTTCAAAACATACTTTTGTTTAACTAACTATTGCTATTATATTTTATGAAATTTAACGTCCTACATCTTTTAGCTGTCTTTGCGCTTGTGCTGTCGTCTTGTAAAGACGATGCTCAAGACATCAATGATACTAAAGCATATATTGGAGGTGAGATTATAAATCCAAGTAGCAAATATCTTGTTTTAAAAAAATCTGGAAAGGTAATAGACACTATCTTTTTAGATAAACAAAACAGGTTTTCTTATTCTATAAGTGATTTTGAACCAGGCTTGTACAGTTTTTACGATGGTAGAGAGTTTCAAAATATTTTAATTGAACATCAAGATAGTCTTAAATTACGTTTAAATACCATTGATTTTGATGAATCCCTCGTCTATACAGGAAAAGGTGGTAAAGAGAACAATTTCCTAATGGAAATGTACCTTCTTAACCAACAGGAAGACGACAAAATTTTAGGTTTAGGGCAAAAGGATGCCAGAGAATTTGATAGCATTTACCGCTTACATAGAGACCGAAAATTAAAGAAACTAGAGCAGTTTAAACTTAAAAATGAAACTTCCGAGTTATTTGATGAAATAGCTGAAGGCAGTATTAATTACGAATATTATTCTCATAAAGAATTATATCCACTTGCTAATTATAAAATTTCTGAGTTAGATGCCTTTAATAATTTACCTGAAGATTTTTACGATTACAGAGATGATGTAGACTATAACAATACAAACCTGAAAGATTACAGTCCGTATCTTTCGTTTTTAAGATATCACTTTAATAATCTTGCTTTACAAAATCATTTTGAGCATTCTAAAGACAGCGCATACAACAAATTAGATGTACATTATAACATTGACAAGCTTAATATTATAGATGAAAAAGTGAGTAACGAAGAGATTAAAAACGGATTGCTCAGGCACGTTATTGCCCAGTTTATAAGTGTTTCTAAAAACACAGAAGATTACGACGAAATTCTTCAAGCTTTTAAAGAAAAAAGCACTAACGCTAAAGATATTGAAAAAGCCACGCGTTTTGTAAACTCTTACAAAAGATTAAAACCTGGCAATAAAATACCACCTGTTATATTACTTAACAAAGACAATAAAGAGGTTAATATACAAAAGCTTATTAAAATGCCAACTGTCATTTATTTTTGGAGTAAACGCAATAAAAACCATTTTATATCCTCTCATAAAAGGGCTAAAGAGTTAAATGTTAAATATCCTGAATTTAATTTTATTGCGGTTAATTCTGATTCTATTTCGTATCAAGAACAGGTGACCATTTTAAAACGTCATGATCTTAGAATTCATAATGAATACCGATTTAAATTTCCAGAACAATCCATAGATTCGTTATCTGTTAGACCTATTGTAAAAGTATTTATTCTCAATAAGAAAGGACAGATTGAAAATGCTAAAGCAAATATGTTTAACATTGCTTTCGAGCAGGAGTTACTGGGTATAATAAATCAATAAACTTATTATAATATAGCATTAAAAAAGTCCTGTAAATAAAATTACAGGACTTTTTAATTTCTGTTCGAAACGGCATTAAAGCTTAATTCCCTTTCTTATAATCTTCTAAAAACTTAGCTAAACCTATATCTGTTAGTGGATGTTTTAATAAACCTTCGATTGAACTTAAAGGCCCAGTCATGACATCGGCTCCTAATTTAGCACAATCAATTACGTGCATAGTATGACGTACAGATGCTGCTAATATTTGCGTTTCGAAAGCATAATTATCGTAAATATGTCTTATTTCTGCTATGAGATTTAAACCATCGGTAGAAATATCATCTAAACGACCAATAAATGGTGATACATAAGTAGCTCCAGCTTTAGCTGCAAGCAATGCTTGACCAGGTGAAAAAACTAAAGTAACATTGGTTTTAATTCCTCTATCGCTAAAGTATTTACAAGCCTTAATGCCATCCTTAATCATAGGTAGTTTAATAACAATTTGCTCGTGTAAATCGGCCAAAGCTTCACCTTCTCTAACCATACCTTCAAAATCTGTAGAAATAACCTCGGCACTAACATCACCAGAAACAAGGTTACAAATAGCTACATAGTGCTTTAAAATATTGTCGGTACCAGTTATACCTTCTTTAGCCATTAAAGATGGGTTTGTTGTTACTCCATCTAAAATTCCTAAATCTTCAGCTTCTTTAATTTGCTCCAGATTGGCTGTGTCTATAAAAAATTTCATATTAAATATTTAGTTGTGTTTTAAGTTACGAAGTTACAACTTCTCTTTATTTTCAATAAAAAATGATATGAAATGATATTAACAAATTCTATCATCTTTAAATCTGTACAAGTATTTAAAGTTTATAATGGTTAATCAACATTTTCTCATAAACTTTATCAGGAAGTAAAAACTTTAAAACAATAGAGAATTTTTGCATAAAAGCACCAACCTTATAGTGTATTCTTGGTTTTTTGGCTTTAATAACTTTTAGCACCATCTTAGCTACGGCAATAGGATCGCTACTACTATCTACATGCTCATCGATATCATTTAAAACACTTCCGTATTTTTTATAAGGAGAATTATCGTTTAAAGGCGCATGATAGCGTCCTGCAGCAATATTTGTTGCAAAATCACCAGGAGCAATATTTGCCATATTAATATTAAAATCTTTCAATTCTATTCTAAAAGCTTCTGTTACTAACTCTAATGCGCCTTTGCTTGCGCTGTAAATACCACGATATGGCAAACCCATATAACCAGCAATGGATGTTATATTGATTATTAATCCGCTATTTTGCTTTCGCATGTGCGGTAAAACGGCTTTAATAACGTTTATTGGCCCAAATAAATTGGTGTTAAAATTATTTTCAATCTCTGCTTCAGGAATTTCTTCTATAGGTCCAGTAATGCCCACACCAGCGTTGTTAATGAGTACATCTAATTTGCCTTCAGCACTAATAACTTCAGCAACGGCATTGCTAATAGACGGTACATTTTTTACATCTAAGCCAACTATATTAAAAGGATGATTGGTGTATTTTTCCGGACTACGACTTGTACCATATACAATATAATTGTGTTGCGTTAAATACTCACCAATAGATTTCCCAATTCCCGAAGAACCTCCTGTTATTAAAACGACTTTAGACATATAAATAAGTTAAAAGTTAAAAGTAGAAAAGTTATAAGTTTAAAACTAATAATGAAATAAATTAATTGAAGTAATAGCCAAAAATTGTAAAAAATTAAAACAGCTAATGTAATGTAGAAGCTCGCCTAAAAAACCTAAATTTAGGGTACAAAAAAAGGCAAGCTACCTACATCACACCGCTACGACCATTTACCTTTGCTTCGTTCCCGACCTGGAGGATTCAACAGGAGCTGGTTGTGTAGGACTTGCCGCTGCAAAGATACAATCTTTTTAAATTTATCACAATGATTTTTTAAACTGAATTTTAATAAATATCTTGCTTAAAATTATAAGATGACAATGAACATAATTAAACACCTTATTATCATATTTTTAGCTGCCACGCTTTCAAATTGCAATGGTGATAAAGCTGAAAAAAACTTTAATATTTCTACAAATGCAACAAATAATACCATTGCATTAAATGAAGAATTAAAACTTAACATTCAAAACCCAAAAAACCTTGAAATAGAATCGGTTAGTTATACATTAGATGGTAAAGAGATTGCTGAAACAGCAACGCTAAACAATTTTAAATTAGGAAGTCATGATATTATTGCCACAGTAAATTACGATGGTGAAACAGAAACGGTTATGCAAAACATTTCTATTGTAAACGATGTTACTCCTAAAGTTTACACTTACGAGATTATTAACACCTATCCTCACGATATTACTTCTTACACGCAAGGATTAGAGTTTTATAACGGTGTGTTGCATGAAAGCACTGGGCAAAAAGGTGAAAGCAAATTGCGTAAAGTGAATTATAAAACAGGCGAGATATTAAAAAACATTAAATTAAGCGATAATTATTTTGGTGAAGGCCTTACTGTTTTAAACAAAAAACTGTATCAGTTAACCTGGTTAAGCGGGAAAGGTTTTGTTTACAATGCAGATACTTTCGAGCGTACAAGTACCTTTAAATTTGGTAAAAGCCAGGAAGGTTGGGGCATTTGTAATGATGGCAATATGCTTTATAAAAGTGATGGAACAGAAAAAATATGGTTATTAAATCCTGAAACATTGGTTGAAGATGGTCATATTCAAGTCTACACCAATAAGGGTAAAATAGGAAAGCTTAATGAACTAGAATGGATTAACGGAAAAATATACGCCAATATCTACCAAAGAAATGGTGTGGCTATAATAAATCCTAAAAATGGTGCAACCGAAGCCGTTATAGATTTTTCTCCGCTAAAAGAATTGGTAACCAAGCACAAAGGTTTAGATGTTTTAAATGGTATTGCCTACAACCCGGAAACACAAACCATTTTTGTAACAGGAAAACGATGGGATAAACTGTTTGAGGTTAAAATAATAGAAAAATAATTTGAAAGTTTATACCCAAAATATAATTGTTTCGGTCAATGATCTCGACGAGTTAAACCACGTAAACAATGTACGCTATATTGAATGGGTTAATACCATTGCTAAATCGCATTGGGAACAAAAAGCTTCAAAAAATATTATAGAGCAATATTTTTGGGTGTTACTATCGCATACCATAGACTACAAAAAGCCTGCATTTTTAAACGATGAGTTGCTACTAAAAACCTATGTTACCAATGCCGAAGGTGTCACCTCAACCAGAATAGTAGAAGTTTTAAATGCAAAAACAAATACACTCTTAGCAAAATCTGAAACTAAATGGTGTTTTATGGAAAATAAAACCTTTAAGCCAGCTCGAATTGTAGAAACCGTAAAAAATATATTCTGTTAACATCTCTTAATTTCGCTGTTAAAGTTTCATAATTTACTATCCCAAACTGGTGATAATTCTATTTTTGAAACAACCAATAGCGTTAATTATTTGAAACAATTCTACCTCTTTCTTATTTTTCTCGGTTCTATTTCATTAACAGCTCAAACTATTAACGGTGTTGTTTATAATGAAACTTCCACTATTGAATCTATTAAAATTGAAAATCTCTCTAATAAAAACAGTGTCTTCACCAACCAAAATGGAGCGTTTACCATTAAAGCAAAAGTTAACGATACGCTTAAAGCAAGCGCTTTATTTTATATTGAGCAGTATATTATTGTAAAGCCTGTTTACGAAACCGAAACTTTTGTAATCCAGTTAAAGGAAGCAAAAAACAGACTTAAAGAAGTAATAATCGATGGTACTCAAAAAGATAAAGTAGCAGATATTGTTAAGTTGGAAACGGCATTAAAAAACCAAATACTTGAGGATATAAAAAATAACCCTCATTTATATGGAAAGATGCCGAGCGGTAATTTAGACCTTGTCAAAATTATTGGTTTAATTGGAAAGCTCTTTAAGAATAAAAATAAAGCAGCACCTTTCAAGCCTATTAATTATCAAGATTTAGACACTTTGTTTAATAATAATCACACACTTTTTAACGATACTTTATTAACCAATACCCTAAAGATTGATGCCGACAAAAAGTTTTTGTTTTTTGAATTTTATGAAGCAAAAAGCATAGATAGCCAATTGTTAGCAAAAGACAAAGAACTTGAACTCTTAGAGACCTTTATTAAAGTTAGCGAGGAATTTAACACCATTATAAGAAACTTCAACAGTAAAAAAACTGATTAAAAAAATTATAATTAAAAACGTTAAATACTAAAACATCAATTCAAAAGTTATATTTTAGTCGCCTAAAGCCACGATTTAATTACTTTTTTTATGAAACGTCTTTTTTACTTTATTGCCTGTTTTGGTTTTTTATTACTTTGGAGCTCTTGCCGCAAGGACTTTGAATTCGAACCAAGTACCGGAAGCTTAGAGTTCTCTAAAGACACTGTGTATTTAGATACCGTTTTTACCAACATAGGTTCAAGTACTTATAACTTAAAAGTATATAACAGAAGTGATAACGACATCTCTATTCCGTCTATAGGTTTAGAGCGTGGGGAAACCTCTGCTTACAGACTAAACGTAGATGGTAATGCTGGCAAAACCTTTAATAACGTAGAAATCCAGGCAAAAGACAGCCTTTTTATATTTGTAGAAACCACTATAGATATTGAAGAACAAACCATTTTAGCTAATGAATTTTTATATACCGATAAAATTAATTTCGATAGTGGAAGTAATTTACAAACCGTAGAACTGGTCACCTTGGTAAAAGATGCTGTGTTTATCTTTCCGGATCGTGATGATGCCACAGGCGTGATTGAAACACTTACCTTTACCAGCAATGGACAAACCATTGAAACCGATATTCAGGGTCGAGAATTAATGGCAGACGAATTAACCTTTACAAACGAGAAACCATACGTTATTTATGGCTATGCAGCTGTACCAAATGGAGAAACTTTAGCCGTAGAAGCTGGTGCTCGTGTCCATTTTCATGCTAATTCTGGACTATTGGTCTTAGAAAATGCCTCACTACAGGTTAATGGAAGTTTAAGTACAGACGAAACGCTTATGGAAAATGAGGTTATTTTCGAAAGCGACAGATTAGAACCTGCTTTTGCTAATGTGCCAGGACAATGGGGAACCATCTGGCTTTTCGAGAATAGCACAAATAACACCATTAATTACGCCACCATTAAAAACGGAACCATTGGTATTTTAAGTGATGGTAATGCAGATGCTCCTCAAGACAAGTTAACGATTACAAATTCGCAATTATATAATTTTAGTAACTATGGTGTTTTAGCCAGAAACACCTCCATTACCGCAGAAAATTTTGTGGTTAACAATGTTGGGCAATCATCGGTAGCACTTACGCTTGGCGGAAAATATAATTTCACCCACAGTACAATCGCCAATTACTGGGATAATAGTTTTAGGCAATTCCCTGCGCTTTTGGTTAATAATTTTGTACAGGATGCAGATGGCACAACGTTTTTAGCCAATTTAACCGAATGTAATTTTAACAATTCTATTATCTACGGAAACGATAATCCCGAATTTATAATCGATGAAATAATAGATCCTGGCGTTGTTTTCAATTTTAAATTTACCAATTGCTTAGTCCAGTTTGCAGAGGCTTCCAGTAGTCCAAGTGGTGCCAATTACGATTTTAGCGATACTACGCATTACGAGAATTTAATTCGTAATCAAAATCCAGATTTTAGAGCTCCTTTTGAAAATAATATGTTAATTGGTGACGATTCTAATGCAAATGGACAAGGAAATGCAACATTTGCTACGCAAGTACCATTAGATCTTTTAGGTGTAAACAGGACTGCTTCTCCAGATTTGGGTGCCTATCAACACATTACGTTCGAATAGAAAGACAAATAGGTATAATTCTTGATGTGTTTTAGTAAACTCATAAAAACCAATACCTATGAAATCTAAAACGTTTACAGTTAGTATTGTCCTCATTTTATTTTTAGCTACACCTATGTTTGCTCAAAGCAAGTATGAAAACACTTCTACTGCTACTGCTCTTGCCACCCTCAATCTTATTCTGTTATTAAATTCGAATAATGATAATGGTCCTAATGAAGCTTACCAAGGAGAAATGACCCTCAAAAATGGAGAGCTTATTGAAGGCGTGTTTAGTTTAAACAATCGTATTTTTGATGATGAATATGTCGTAATTAATTACACTGAAGATGATAGCCAGAGCTATTCTACTGATGTTATCGACAATATTGTGTTTTACCATGCAGACGATACTTTAACCGAAACTATTTACAAGTCTGAAAACAATACAAATTATTTACTTAGAGAAGTTTATAATAGTGATGACGATGTAGTTGTTTATGATTCTTCTGTAAACCCATTTAGAGAAACACTTTTTGGTAATGTTTACGTTAAAGAAGAAAATGAATTAATTGACACTTGGCATTTTTGGTCTTCTGGACCAAAGCACGATTTAATAAGATATGTTAGAAATAAAGATGGTGTTAGATATAAACGAAAGACGTTTAAATCTCTAAAAGATGTATACGCAAAATTATAAATAAAAAAGCCTCGATAAATCGAGGCTTTTCATTTTATTAAATTATAATTAAGCATTAAAAAGTGGCAAACCACTCATCATAGTATTTACTTTTTTAGCTATTGTTTCTAAAGTCTCTTCATCTTCAAAATTGTTAATAACTTCATCAATTAAATTAACAATTGTTTCCATTTCATTTTCCTTCAATCCACGTGTAGTAATTGCAGCTGTACCAACTCTAATACCAGAAGTTACAAAAGGAGACTTATCATCAAATGGAACCATATTTTTATTCACCGTAATATCTGCTTTTACAAGCGCCTGCTCTGCCTCTTTACCAGTAATGTTTTTATTTCGTAAATCAATTAACATCATGTGATTATCTGTACCACCTGAAATAATCTTATAATCTTTAGCTACAAAGGCTTTTGCCATTGCTTCGGCGTTCTTTTTAACCTGTAGCATGTAATGCATAAACTCATCGGTTAAAGCTTCGCCAAATGCTATTGCTTTAGCAGCAATAATATGCTCTAAAGGGCCACCTTGATTACCAGGAAAAACACCAGAGTCTAATAAAGCAGACATCTTTTTCGGGTTTCCATTTTTTAATTTTTGTCCAAAAGGATTATCGAAATCTTCTCCCATTAAAATCATACCGCCTCGTGGTCCACGTAACGTTTTGTGTGTTGTAGTAGTTACAATATGGCAATGTGGAATTGGATCGTTTAAAATACCTTTGGCAATTAATCCGGCAGGATGCGAAACGTCTCCTAATAAAATTGCACCAACACTATCTGCAATCGCTCGAAAACGCTTAAAATCCATATCTCTTGAATAGGCAGATGCTCCGGCAATAATCATCTGAGGCTTTTCGCGTGTTGCTATCTCCTGAATTTTATCGTAATTTAAAACACCAGTCTCCTCTTCTACTCCATAAAATACAGGATTGTATAATTTTCCTGAAAAATTAACTGGAGAACCATGAGTAAGATGTCCTCCGTGAGATAAATCGAAACCAAGAATTTTATCGCCTGGTTTTAAACAAGCATGATAAACAGCAGTATTTGCCTGGCTTCCAGAGTGTGGTTGTACATTGGCGTAAGCAGCACCAAATAAGGTTTTAGCTCTGTCTATTGCTATTTGCTCTACCTCATCCACCACTTCGCAACCTCCATAATACCGCTTTCCAGGATATCCTTCGGCATATTTATTAGTTAAAACAGAACCAGCAGCTTCCATAACCTGGTCGCTTACAAAGTTTTCTGATGCAATTAATTCTAAACCATGTAGTTGGCGTTGTTTTTCGGCTTCTATTAATTCAAATATTTGTTCGTCGCGTTGCATATAATGGTGTTATTGTTAAATAAGACCAAAAATAGTAAATAGATTAGTATTAAAATTAAAATTTATGTAGGTTTGGGTATAATTTATAAACAAACAATCAACACTAATTATATGTCTATAACTGCAAATAATCCAGATCGTAAGTCGTGGTTGCACGTCGATAAAAACTCTGATTTCCCAATTCAAAACATTCCGTTTGGAGTCTTTTTAACCAGAGACGATATAATTACCATTGGAACAAGAATTGGAGACACAGCCATAGATTTAGGTGCATTGCATCAATTAGGTTACTTTGAAGGCATCCCATTAACCGATGATATTTTTCTCCAGGACACACTTAACGATTTTATTGCAGATGGTCGTAAAACCTGGCGATTAGTACGTAATAGAATTGCCGACATTTTTGATGCAGACAATAACGAATTAAAAGATAATAAGAAAAATAAAGAAACTGTTTTATTTCGTTTAGACGAAATAGAAATGCAATTACCAGTACAAATTGGTGATTATACAGATTTTTACTCAAGTATAGAACATGCTACAAATGTTGGTACTATGTTTAGAGATCCAGACAACGCGCTTTTACCAAACTGGTTACACATTCCTGTGGGATATCACGGTAGAAGTAGCTCAATTATTCCATCTGGTATTCCAGTACACAGACCGCAGGGACAAACTTTGCCAGCTGGTGCAACAGAGCCCGTTTACGGACCGAGTAAATTAGTCGATTTTGAATTAGAAATGGCTTTTATTACTACAGACGCTAATGATTTGGGAGAGCCAATTCCTATTGAAGAAGCTGAGGAGTATATTTTTGGTTTAGTATTATTTAACGATTGGAGTGCAAGGGATATCCAAAAATGGGAATACGTACCGTTAGGCCCATTTTTAGCAAAAAGTTTTGCTTCGTCAATCTCACCATGGATTGTAACGTTAGATGCTTTAGAACCATATCGTGTTGCTGGACCTAAACCTCTAAAGAAACAGTTAGATTATTTACAACAAAAAGGCAAAAAGAGTTTTGATATTAACTTAGAAGTTTCCATTCAACCTCAAAAAGCAAAAGAGACTGTAGTAAGTCGCTCTAATTTTAAATATATGTATTGGAGTATGGCGCAACAATTAACACACCACACCATTAATGGCTGCCCAATCAATTCAGGAGATATGATGGGAAGTGGTACCATTTCTGGCCCAACACCAGATTCTTACGGCTCGATGTTAGAATTAAGCTGGAGAGGTGAAAAGCCTGTGAAATTAAACAATGGTAGTGAGCGTAAATTTATTAATGATAACGACACTGTTATTATGCGTGGTTATTGCGTAAAAGATGGAACCCGTATTGGTTTTGGTGAAGTTTCAACTAAACTGCTACCAGTCTTTAAACCTAAAAAAAATAAGTAAAAGAGTAATCTTTATTAAAAGCCTTTAAACACAGCGTGTTTAAAGGCTTTTTTTGTTTTGGCACACAAATTGATTTTATACTTACAGTATAAACCAATAAAAACACGAGAAGATGAAAAACATTACACTATTAACAGTAGTTCTTCTAATACTAACATCTTGTGTTGGAAGAAAACAAATTGAAAAGCAACTACACTCTGGAAATTACGACCAGGCCATTAGTAATGCACTTAAAAAATTAGAAAATAATAAGGACAAAAAGCGTAAGCAGGATTACATTGTTATGCTACAGGATGCATACTATAAAGTAGTAGAGGAAAACCATAACAGCATCAACCATTTAAAAAAAGATGGTAATCCAGAATTATACGAAAACATTTTCAACATCTATTTAGACTTAGAAGACAGACAACGTGCTATAAAAGCTGTAATGCCATTACAAATTGGAGGAAAACCATTGACTTTAGATTTTAAAAATTACACTAATGCAATAGTTGAATACAAGGCTAAAGTTACAGAATATAAATATAATACAGCAGTTGCTTTAATGCAAAGTGATGACAAGCTTAAAAACAGAATTGCTTTTGAAACTCTGGAATACATAGAAAGTATCAATGCCAATTATAAAGATGTAAGACAACTTATGGATGTGGCTCACCATCAAGGAACAGATTTTGTGATTGTTACTATTGAAAACCAGACAAATCAAATAATACCTATACGTTTACAAAACGATTTATTAAATTTTGATACTTATGGTTTAAACGATTTTTGGACAGTATATCATGCAAATACAAATACAAACATTAACTACGATTATGCAATGCAATTGCAGTTACAACGTATTAACGTGTCGCCAGAGCGCATTACAGAAAAGCAACTATTGAGAAAAAGAGACGTAATAGATGGCTGGGAATATGTTTTAGATGCTAACGGAAACGTGGTAAAAGATAGCCTTGGTAACGATGTTAAACAAGATAAAATCATTACAGCAAAAGCGAGATTTTTTGAATACAACCAATTAAAATCAACACAAGTAGTAGCGAGAGTTGTTTATAGTGATTTAAAACAGAATCAAGTTTTAGAAAGTTTCCCTGTTAATAGTGAATTTTTATTCAATAATCTCTATGCCACTGCAAAAGGAGACCATAGAGCTTTAACAGCAGAAGATTTAGAAATTTTAAAAAATAGAAGACTTCGTTTTCCAAGTAACGAACAAATGGTTTTCGACACAGGCGAAGACCTTAAACTTAAACTTAAAAATATTATTACACGTTATAATTTTAGAAGTTAAAAAAAGGCTCCCAAATTGCTTTGGGAGCCTTTATATTTTTTAAAGTATATTTCTTATAAATCTAAAGTAACTGTTAGAGGCTCAATGACATTACAGTCGCAAATAAGATCGCCATTTAATTTTCTTGCTTTATAATTTGTTACTACAACTATACAACCAATGGATTGGGTTTTAATATCATCAAACCCAAAATAAAATTCATTTTCATCATCATATTCAAAATTTACACTATCCATATTTAAAGCATCAAACACAATAAGTGCTACTCCATTTTCTTCTAGTTGAGAAAATGAGCGTTCCAGATTAGAATTAGTTGGGTCTGTAATTTTTAATAATGCTAAGTCAAAATCATCATCGTTTAGTAAATTGTCGCCACTTGTAGATACAAGTTTAATTTTAACTGCAAATTCAACAGTAACGAGGCTTTCATCACATTCATCATCACTATCACAAGAAAAATTTAAAAGAATAACTAAAAGCAAAAGTACTTTTACAACTATTAACCTGTATTTCATAGCATTAAGTTTAAAACTTAAGCTCAAATTTAATAAAAATTGTAATCTTTTTGCTACAATTATGGTTTCTTGTTTTCGAAACTCACAATAATTACTATACAAATTTCATCAAATCCAACTCATTAATAGCTCCGTGACTTGCATGCGCAACTGCTTCTCCATTTTTAACAACAATAAGCTGAGGCGATTCGTGCATAATTTGAAACTTATAGCCAGTCTCGTTAGAAACGTCTCTGTAGTTAAGTAAATCTAAATAATATAAATCGGCATTTAAATCTAAATCGTAAGCCGAAACAAATTGATTCATTACCATACGGCTGATACCACAACGCGTAGAATGCTTAAAAACTATCTGAGTTTTTTCTTTTGATATTTCTGAAATTATATCTAATTGATCAACCGTTGTTAATGGTTTCCAAGGCAATATTTTTTCTTCCTTTGGTTCTTTAGAACCTCCTAAAATGTTTTTTAAAAATCCCATAGTATAGTTGTCGTTCAACAATTTTAAACTTACAAAAAATTATTCTTTTATTAATTTAAAAGTCTTTTAAGTTTCATTCTTAAGTAAAAGTTTTAATTAGATCGAGAATTATCATATGCACGCCTCCTTTATCGTAAAATTTGCTAATGCTTAAATAATACATTTATTAAATATTTAGAGAGCATTATATAGCAAAAATTAAAACGTAAACAACCCATCATAATTAATCGATTATTATATCTTAATAAAAATTAAACAACTGAGTAATAATTCAGTCAAAAAGTCATGAAAAAGCCAGTGTTAACAGACATTTTGTCTCGTGCATAGTATTGGTAAGGTAATTGAAATTAGATTAACAAAAAAGAATAAATAACACAACATTTTATCGTTTCTGAATGCTATTCATAGTAATGATAAAAATACAAAACATACAAATATGAATTTTAATAACTATACAATAAAATCGCAGGAAGCCATCCAGCAAGCGCAGCAGCTTGCACAAGGCTTAGGGCAACAACAAATAGAAAATGAGCATATTTTTAAAGCCATTTTTGAAGTAGATGAGAACGTTTTGCCTTTCATTTTAAAAAAAATGAATGTAAACGTACCCATGTTAAAGCAAATTTTAGACAAACAAATTGAAAGTTTTCCTAAAGTTACAGGTGGCGAACTATCCATTTCAAGAGAAGCTTCTAAAGCCTTGAATGAAGCCTCTATAATTGCTAAAGACATGAACGATGAGTATGTGTCGATAGAGCACTTAATATTAGCTATTTTTAAATCTAAAAGTAAGATTGCTCAAGTTTTAAAAGATCAAGGTGTAACCGAAAAGAGTATTAAAGCAACAATTAACGAATTAAGACAAGGTGATCGTGTCACCTCTCAAAGTCAGGAGGATACTTATAATTCTTTAAATAAATATGCAAAAAACTTAAACCAGTTAGCTAAAGACGGAAAATTAGATCCTGTAATTGGTCGTGACGAAGAAATTCGTAGAATTCTTCAAATTTTATCACGTAGAACCAAGAACAATCCTATATTAGTTGGTGAGCCTGGAACTGGTAAAACCGCAATTGCAGAAGGTTTGGCACATAGAATTGTAGATGGTGATATCCCAGAAAATCTTATCGACAAACAAATTTTCGCTTTAGATATGGGAGCACTAATTGCAGGTGCAAAATTTAAAGGAGAGTTTGAAGAGCGGTTAAAAGCTGTTATAAAAGAAGTGACCAATAGTGATGGTGACATTGTTTTGTTTATAGACGAGATTCACACTTTAGTAGGTGCTGGTGGCGGACAGGGAGCCATGGATGCAGCAAATATTTTAAAGCCTGCTTTGGCACGTGGCGAGTTACGTGCTATTGGAGCGACTACTTTAGATGAGTACCAAAAATACTTTGAAAAAGATAAAGCCTTAGAGCGTCGCTTTCAAAAAGTAATGGTGAATGAGCCAGATACAGAAAGTGCCATTTCAATATTACGAGGTATTAAAGAAAAATACGAAACACATCACAAAGTACGCATTAAAGACGAAGCTATAATTGGCGCTGTAGAATTATCTACACGTTATATTACAAATCGTTTTTTACCAGATAAGGCTATCGATTTAATGGATGAAGCTGCTTCTAAATTAAGAATGGAAATAAATTCTAAACCAGAAGAGTTAGATGTTTTAGACCGTAAAATCATGCAACTGGAGATTGAGATTGAGGCCATTAAGCGAGAAAAAGATGAAGTAAAGTTAAAATCTTTAAGAAGCGATTTAGCAAATTTAAAAGAAGAACGTAGTGAGATTAATGCGAAGTGGAAAAGTGAAAAAGAAGTTGTAGATAACATTCAGAATACGAAACAAGATATTGAAAACTTTAAATTAGAAGCCGAAAAAGCTGAGCGTGAAGGCGATTACGGAAAAGTAGCCGAATTGCGTTACGGTAAAATTAAAGAAGCACAGGAAACACTGGAAAAGCTTCAAACAGATTTAAAAGCACAGTCTGAAACCTCTCTTATTAAAGAGGAAGTAACATACGACGACATTGCAGAAGTTGTGGCTAAATGGACAGGTATTCCTGTAACCAAAATGCTACAAAGTGAACGTGAAAAGCTTTTAAAGTTAGAAGCACAATTACACAAACGTGTTGTTGGACAGGAAGAAGCCATTGTTGCTGTAAGTGATGCAGTACGCAGATCCAGAGCTGGTTTGCAAAATCCGCAAAAACCAATTGGAACCTTTTTATTCTTAGGTACAACTGGTGTTGGTAAAACGGAACTTGCAAAAGCGTTAGCCGAGTATTTATTTGATGATGAAAGCGCGATGACACGTATAGACATGAGTGAATACCAAGAACGACACGCTGTTAGTAGATTAGTTGGTGCACCTCCAGGATACGTAGGTTACGACGAAGGCGGACAACTTACCGAAGCTGTGCGTCGCAAGCCCTACTCTGTGGTACTTTTAGATGAAATTGAAAAAGCACATCCAGATACTTTTAATATTTTATTACAAGTACTAGACGAAGGCCATTTAACTGATAACAAAGGTAGAACAGCCGATTTTAAAAATACAATTATAATTATGACTTCTAATATGGGAAGCCAGATTATACAAGAGAAATTTGACACCGTAAAAGATATGGATACAGCTATGGAAGCTGCTAAATTAGAGGTGTTAGGTTTATTAAAACAAACGGTTAGACCGGAATTTTTAAACAGAATTGATGATACTATTTTATTTACGCCTTTAACTAAAGAAAATATAACAGAAATTGTTGGGTTACAGTTAAAAAACGTAACTAAAATGATTGAACAACAAGGCATCACATTCGATGCTACACCAGAGGCTATTGAATACTTAGCAGAAAAAGGTTTTGACCCAGAATATGGTGCGAGACCTGTTAAGAGAGTTATCCAGAAAGAAGTTTTAAATGCGTTAAGTAAAGAAATACTGTCTGGAAAAGTAACTACAGATAGTGTGATATTATTAGATGCTTTCAACAAGCAATTAGTGTTTAGAAATCAAGGTGATTTAGTCTCTGATAATATTTAAAATCATAAAGTATTGTTAACTTAAAATAAACGAGAAATTAGTACGTTTTCATAATAATGGTTAGTTAGTTAGTTTGAAAAAGCGACAAAATACAAATGTGTATGATGTCGCTTTTTTTTTATTTACAATGCTCGAATTTTCACCTACCTTTTAGGTTCTTAAAACTCTTCAACACAAATAAAAAAACATTGTAATGCCTAAATAAAAACTGTAACTTTGGTTTATGCACATAAATCAATTTATAGACCATACTCTTTTAAAAGCTACGGCTACTAAAAGTGATGTTATTACACTTTGTGGTGAAGCTATTACTCATAAATTTTTCTCGGTTTGCGTAAATTCATGTTATGTTGCTTTGGCTAAAAAAGAATTAGAGCACACAAACATTAAAATTTGCAGTGTAATTGGCTTTCCTTTAGGCGCCATGAGTACAAATGCTAAAGTTCACGAAACCAAACAAGCATTAATGGATGGAGCCCATGAAATTGATATGGTTATAAACATAGGCTTGTTAAAGAGTAAAGATTTCGATGCTGTAAAAAAAGATATTGAAGCTGTAAAAAACCCTATGCCAGATAACATGCTTAAAGTGATTTTAGAAACTTGCTATTTGGAACCTTCGGAAATAATTAAAGCCAGTGAATTGGCTATAAAAGCAGGAGCCGATTTTATAAAAACATCTACTGGCTTCGGCACAGGTGGTGCAACAATAGAAGATATAAAACTAATGAAGCGTGCAATTGGTAATGATAAAACTAAAATAAAAGCTTCAGGAGGTATTAGAGATAGTAAAACAGCTTTAAAATATATTAACCTCGGTGTCGATAGAATAGGAACCTCTAACGGAATCGCTATTGTAACCGGAAGCACTTCCGAAGAAAAAGATTATTGAAGACAACGATTTAATTTACTGTTATGAGCATACATATTGGTGCCAACAAAGGCGACATTGCAGAAACCATATTATTACCTGGAGATCCATTAAGAGCGAAGTGGATTGCCGAAACTTTTTTTGAGAATCCTGTATGCTTTAATAAAGTAAGAGGCATGTTGGGTTACACTGGAAATTACAATGATAAACGTGTTTCGGTTATGGGAACAGGAATGGGCGTTCCAAGTATTTCTATTTATGCTCACGAATTAATTACACAGTTCGATGTAAAACATTTAATTCGTGTAGGAAGTTCTGGCTCTTACCAAAAGCATGTAAAGATTAGAGATGTGGTTTTAGCCATGGCGGCATCTTCCAACTCCGGAGTAAACGAATTGCGTTTTGGAGGTGCAGACTACGCGCCTACTGCTAATTTTGAATTGTTTCTAAAAGCAGTTGAAGCAGCAAAAGCGAAAAATATTCCTATAAAAGCAGGAAATGTATTTACCTCTGATGAGTTCTACGCAGACGATTTTGAATCTTACAAGAAATGGAGTAAATTTGGTGTACTTTGCGTGGAAATGGAAACGGCAGGCTTATACACTGTAGCAGCCAAGCATAATGCAAAAGCTTTAACAATTCTTACTATTTCAGATTCCTTGGTTACTGGAGAAAAAACTACAAGTAAGGAACGCGAAACAACTTTTAAAGAGATGGTAGAGATTGCTTTAGAACTTGCTTAATATTTATTTATGAAAAAACTACTAATTATATCTCTTGTGCTTATTACTTTTTCATGCGTTAAAGCCCAGAACGAGAAAACGAAACAAAACAATAGTACAGTAAACAGCACAGAAACAACAACGTATTATTTTGTAAGGCATGCAGAGAAGGATAATAAACCTGCTAATAACCCTAAATTATTACCTACAGGTAAAACACGTGCCCGAAATTATGCAAAGTACTTTAGTAATATAAAATTAGATGCTATCTATTCTACAAATCTTACGCGAACTAAAAACACTGTACAACCAACAGCGAAGTCTCAAGGTTTAAAAACTATTATCTACAACCCTACCAATATTAATTACAGTGATTTTTTAAAAGATACTCGAGGTAAAAAGGTGTTAATTGTAGGCCATACTAACACCATTCCTGGGTTTGTAAACCGTATTATCGGCACAAATGAATACCAAGAAATCGATGAAAGCATTTATAACCAGATGTATATTGTAACGATTACAGATGGTGAAATAAAACATGAACTAAAAACGGTAGATTAATTCTATTTTTTTAGCTTTGTCCTTACATGCAGAAAAAAGTAAACATACTTAATAAAAAGGCTAAATTTCAATACGAAATATTAGATAAATTCACAGCTGGAATCGTTTTAACCGGAACCGAAATTAAATCTATTCGGGACAGTAAAGCTTCGATTGCTGAAGCGTTTTGCGAGTTTAACGAGCATAATGAATTGTTTGTTATTAATATGACGATACAGGAATACGTTTACGGCAACTACTATAATCATGCACCAAAAGCCGAACGTAAATTGTTATTAAACCGCAGGGAGTTAAAAAAACTGGAAAAAGAAGTCAATACTTCTGGTCTAACCATTATTCCCTTGCGTTTATTTATTAATGAAAAAGGCTATGCAAAGCTCGATATTGCATTGGCAAAAGGAAAAAAACTCTTCGATAAACGCGATACAATTAAAGACCGTGATAACAAACGTCATTTAGACCGAGTCAAGAAAAATTTCTAAACTTTGGCATTTTTATAACAAATGCTAATCATTTTTATTTCTAAGTTTGAATGAGCGCAGGCAACCTTTTTGCTAAATTATGCGTCTAAATTAGTAGAAACACCTTTCACCTATGAAAAAATCTTTACTCCTACTTGCTTTCCTTTCCATTTATAATTTTTCTTTCGCTCAAATTACCGGAAATATAACATCTAATGAAGGTGAAACACTTCCGTTTGTAAATGTGTATGTAGATAATACCTATACTGGCACCACCACAAATGACGACGGTAATTACGTTTTAGACGTTTCAGGAACTGGAGAATACACTATAGTTTTTCAATATTTAGGTTTTAAAACATTAAAAAAAACAGTTTTAATTGAGGCGTTTCCTTTTGTTTTAAACGCCACACTTCAAGAAGAAAATCTTACTTTAAGTGAAGTTGTTATCAATTCCGAAGAAAACCCAGCCAATCAAATTATAAGAAATACAATTGCAAAGCGCAAAGCTGTTTTAGAAAAATTAAGCGAATACAAAGCTAATTTCTATTCTCGCGGACTCATAAAAATTAAGGATGCTCCAGAAAAAGTATTTGGTAGAGATGTTGGTGATCTTGGTGGAGGTTTAGATTCTACGCGAAGTGGTATTTTTTATCTATCGGAAACCATATCTAAAATCGAATACCAAAAACCACGACGTTTAAAAGAAACCATTATGGCATCGAAAGTAAGTGGTGACGATAGTGGTTTTAGCTTTAACAATGCAACAGATGTAAATTATAACTTCTATAACAACACGTTCGATTTGGGTAATACTGTAATTTCTCCCATTGCAGACTATGCGTTTAATTATTATAAATATAAGTTAGAAGGTGTTTTTTACGATGATAATAACAACCTTATTAATAAAATTTTAATCACGCCAAAGCGTGATAACGACGCTGCATTTTCGGGCTACATTTATATTGTTGAAGACCAATGGCTCATCTACGCAACAGATGTTACCATTACAGGAAAGCGTACTGGAATTCCGCTTATAGATTTACTCACCTTAAAACAGACCTTTTCCTATTCTGAAACAGATAATATCTGGGCACTAATATCGCAAACTATCGATTTTAAATATGGCCTTTTTGGTATTACAGGTGAAGGTAGATTTACTGCTGTTTACAGCGATTATGATTTTACTCCGGAATTTTCAGATAAAAATTTTACTAGAGAGATTTTATCTTTCGAAGAAAACTCCAATAAAAAAGACTCTACATTTTGGGATACTAAACGCCCTGTACCACTCACAAATGAGGAGGCTAAAGATTATATTAGAAAAGACAGCATTCAACTCGTTAAAGAATCGAAACCCTATTTAGATTCTATCGATAGAGAAAACAACACCTTTAAACTTGGCAACCTTTTAGGTGGTTACAGCTACCAAAATTCGCATAAAGATTATCGTTTTAGTATAGAATCGCCCTTAAAAAACATTTCGTTTAATACGGTTCAAGGCTGGAATGGTAATGTAGATGTACGTTTTAGAAAACAATACGACGAGTTTAGACGCTACCTCAACATAACAACAAATATTAATTACGGTGAGGCAGATGACCGTTTACGTGCAACAGCAGCGGCAAGCTTTAAATTTAATAACATAAACGATAGATTTATCTCACTCTATGGAGGTGTTAAAACAGAACAGTTTAATAGTGCAAACCCAATTTCTAAATTAGAAAATATGGTGAGTTCGCTGTTGTTTGAAGACAATTACATGAAACTCTACGACAAAAGTTTTATACAAGGTCAATACTTTCAAGAACTTTTTAATGGTTTTAGATTAAACTCTACTTTAGCTTTCGAGCGAAGAAAAGCTCTTGTTAATAATAGCGATTATGTTACAATAGATGAAAATGGAGATAGCTACACCAGTAATAATCCTTTAGACGAAACAGATTTTACCAGCAAGCCTTTTAACACTCACAATATTGCTAAACTCAATGTGGAAGCCACTATCAATTTTGCTCAGGATTATTTAAGCTATCCAACTGGAAAATTTAATATTCCCAACAGAAAATACCCAACCTTATCTTTAGCTTACGAAAAAGGTTTTGCTGCAACTAATACAAATTATAATTTCGACCAGTTTAAAGCACGACTAAGACAACGTGTGGATATGGATAATAAAGGTGAATTTGAATATAATGTTTTAGGAGGCGTTTTTACTAATGCAGATAACATTGCTTTCATGGATTACTACCATTTTAACGGCAACCAAACCAACGTAAAGCTCGATGGTTCTTACTTAAGCGCCTTTAAAAATTTGCCATATTATGCATTAAGTACTAATAATAGTTATGCAAAACTACATGCCGAACATCGTTTTAACGGTTATATCCTGAATAAAATACCGTTGTTAAATAAACTTAACTTTAATTTAATTATGGGTGTAAATGCTGCTATTACAGCAGAAAACAAACCCTATTCTGAATATTCCATTGGTGTAGATAACATTGGTTTTGGTAAGTTTCGTTTTCTACGTTTAGATTATGTACGCTCTTATCAAAGTGGCTTTATAAACGATGCTGTTTTATTTGGGATTAGTTTGTAAAACAATTTTATCGTTTCAACTTAAGGATTTATTATTATCTTGAAATATGTTTAATGACAGCAGGCCAAAATTAACTTTAAAAAAAGATCAAGCGCAGCGTATATTAGAATATGCAACATTCGGACTCCTTTGTATTGCTTTATTGTATACAGTATTAAATTATAATAATTTACCCGAACAAGTACCTATGCATTTTAATCTCTCTGGCGAAGTAGATAGTTATGGAGAAAAAAGTTTTGTCTGGTTTCCAATACTTATTGGATTCGTTTTGTGTATAGGTATTTACAAGCTAAACAAATACCCTCATCTGTTTAATTACCCAGATAAAATAACAAAAGAAAATGCCGAAAAACATTATACATCGGCTGTAAAAATGATGAGCTGGCTAAATTTTTTAATGGCTTTACTTTTTGCCGTGGTTACTTATCAAATTGTTAGCTTAGGAATGTCTGGAGCTAGTAAGTCGGCAAAATGGTCAGAGTATTTAATATATGTTGTGATAGCAATCATGACCTTTGGACCATTAATTTGGGTGGTGAAGATTGCGTTTACTCCTAATAAAAAATGATTTTTCAATTTAGTTCTTATCCTCTAAAAGCGGCACGAATCGAAATTCGCCAAACTCCGTTTTTTCAAAATCCTTTGGTCCTTTTCTTATAAAAAGTGTCATGGTTTGCACATTATCGCCAACAGGAATAACAAGCCGTCCACCTATTTCTAATTGTGCTAATAAAGGTTTTGGCACAAAAGGCGCTCCAGCAGTTACAATAATACTTTTAAAAGGTGCTTCTTCAACCAACCCTTTATAACCGTCTCCAAATATTAATTTCTTTGCGCGATAGCCTAATTTTGGCAAAAACTTACTCGTTTTTTTAAATAGCTCTTGTTGTCTTTCTATACTATATACTTTAGCTCCTAAATCGCATAACACTGCCGTTTGGTAGCCACTTCCAGTACCAATTTCTAAAACTTTATCACCGCGTTCTATTTGCATTAATTCGGTTTGAAACGCCACTGTGTAAGGTTGCGAAATAGTCTGGTCTGCTGCAATAGGAAACGCTTTGTCTTGGTAAGCATGATCTAAAAAACCAGAATCCATAAATAAATGTCGTGGAATTTTACCAATAGCTTTCAATACAGCTTCGTTTGTAATCCCTTTGTTTTTTATAATTGTTACTAATTGCTGTCTTAAGCCTTTATGTTTAAAAGAGTCTTTCAAAATTGGGAAAGTTTAGAATGTTAAAAATAGTAAAAACCAAGCAATCGAAACCGTCAATTTTTCTATTTTCTTTTTTCTTTTTTCTGCTTCAAAAAAGCTATTTTTGTTAAAAACGTAAACAGAATGCTAAACGCTGGAGTTTTAGGTGCTGGACACCTTGGAAAAATTCATTTAAGATTACTTAATCAGTCTGAAAAATATAACCTTGTTGGGTTTTATGATGCCAACGAAGAAAATGGCAAAAAAATAGAAGCCGAATTTGGCTATAAGTTTTTTAATTCTATCGAAACATTAATAGATGCTGTAGATATGGTGGATATAGTAACACCAACACTTTCGCATTACGATTGTGCCAGACAAGCCATCGCTAAAGGCAAACATATTTTTATAGAAAAGCCAATAACCAACACAGTTGAAGAGGCAGAAACTTTAAGAACTTTAGTTGCCGAGTATGGCGTTAAAGGACAAGTTGGCCATGTAGAGCGCTTTAATCCTGCATTTATTGCCGTTAAAGATCAACTACATAACCCAATGTTTATAGAGGCGCACAGGTTAGCAGAGTTTAACCCAAGAGGAACAGACGTTCCTGTGGTTTTAGATTTAATGATTCATGATATTGATGTTATTTTAAGTGTTGTAAAATCTAAGGTTAAAAGCGTGTCTGCAAGCGGTGTTTCGGTAATTAGCGATACGCCAGACATTGCCAACGCACGAATTGAGTTTGTAAACGGTTGCGTTGCTAATTTAACAGCAAGTCGCATTTCTTTAAAAAACATGCGTAAAACACGTTTCTTTCAAAAAGACGCTTATATATCAGTCGATTTTTTAGACAAGAAATGTGAAGTTGTAAAAATGAAAGACGCTCCAAAAAATCCTGGAGATTTCGATATGATTCTTCAAAATGCCGAAGGTATTAAAAAGCAAATTTATTTTGATAACCCTGAAATAACCAGCAATAATGCCATTTTAGACGAATTAGAATCTTTTGCAGATGCTATCAACTCCAATACAAAACCTGTTGTAACATTGCATGATGGCACAGAAGCTTTGCGTGTGGCGACTATGGTTATTGATCAGTTTTAGAAATTAAACGTCATTACGAAAGAGGAACGACTGAAGTAATCTTTCTAATCGAAATTAAATTAAAATTCAAGTTATAAATAAATAGATTGCCAAGACTAAAAAAAAAGTCTCGCAATGACAAATACATTACAAATGAAAAACGTAGCAGTAATTGGAGCAGGAACTATGGGAAACGGTATTGCACATACCTTTGCCCAATCTGGTTTTAAAGTTCAATTAATAGATATTAGTGAAGATTCGCTTAAAAAAGGTTTAGCAACCATTACTAAAAATTTGGACAGAATGGTTGCTAAAGAAAAGATCTCTGAAGCTGATAAAACCGAAACTTTAGCAAACATAACAACATACACCAGCGTTAACGAAGGTGTAGAATACGCAGGATTGGTGGTGGAAGCTGCAACAGAAAATATAGATTTAAAACTGAAGATTTTTAAGCAACTGGACGAAGCCTGCCCAGAAGACACCATTCTGGCAACCAACACTTCATCCATATCCATAACGCAAATTGCTGCTGTAACTTCAAGACCAGAAATGGTAATTGGTATGCATTTTATGAATCCTGTACCCATTATGAAACTGGTTGAGATTATTCGCGGTTACAATACCAGCGACGAGGTTACTAATACTATCATGGAATTATCTAAAACTTTAGGCAAAACACCAACCGAAGTTAATGATTATCCAGGTTTTGTGGCTAACCGTATTTTAATGCCAATGCTTAACGAATCTATAGAAACACTATACAACGGTGTTGCTGGTGTTGAAGAAATAGATACGGTTATGAAATTAGGAATGGCGCACCCAATGGGACCATTGCAGTTAGCAGACTTTATTGGCTTAGACGTTTGTCTTTCTATTTTAAACGTTATGTACGATGGTTTTAAAAACCCTAAATATGCACCTTGCCCATTATTAGTAAATATGGTTCGTGCAGGAAAATTAGGCGTAAAATCTGGTGAAGGTTTTTATGATTATTCTGAAAGCAGAAAGGCAGAAAAAGTTGCTTCTCAATTTGTAAAATAATGAAACTCATTCCTGCTTTCTCAGGAAATAGATATGGCAAAAATACTTCCGTTTAAAGCAGTAAAGCCAACACGAGACAAAGTAAGCCTTGTGGCATCGCGCTCCTACCAGAGTTACACGCAGGCAGAACGCGAAGCACGTTTGGATTACAATCCGTTTTCATTTTTACACATTGTTAATCCTGGTTATAAATATGATAAGGAAATTTCTGGCGTAGAACGCTATCAGTTAGTAAAAAACAGGTATTTAGAATTTAAGGAAGATGGTGTTTTTAAACAAGATAAAACATCGAGCTATTACATTTATAAAGTTGTAGATCGCGACAACCAGGAGTTCAACGGTATTGTTGCGGCTGCCAGTGTTGAAGATTACCAAAACGACGTCATTAAAAAACACGAAGACACCATAGCAAGCCGCGAAACCGTATTTAAAGATTATTTAAAAACCGTTGGTTTTAATGCAGAACCTGTACTTCTCACCTATCCGGATAACAAGAAAATTAGCAATATCATTAAACAAATACAGCAACAACGTGCAGAATTTGAGTTTACAACAACCTATCGCGATACGCACTATTTGTGGCAAATAGATAGTAAAGCGAATATTAACACAATAACTAAAGCATTTGCAGGCATGGAAACGCTTTATATAGCAGATGGGCACCATCGATCGTCTTCCTCACAATTGCTTTGCAAAGATTTAAAAGCCGAAAATAAAAACCATAAAGGCGATGAAACGTATAACTATTTTATGAGTTTTTTAATTCCAGAATCCGAATTACGTATTCATGAGTTTAATAGGTTGGTTAAAGATTTAAACGGTTTCACAAAAGAAGAATTCCTAATACAATTAGATACTATATATCGTATTGAAAATCGTGGAATTATGCCCTATAAACCTACTAAACCACACCATTTTAGCATGTATTTAGATGGTGAATTTTATTCGCTTTATTTAAGAAAAACGCTCTATAATTTTAAAACGTCTTTAGATGAGCTTGATGCACAATTACTCTACCAAACCATTTTAAAACCTATTTTAGGCATAAACGATTTAAGAAACGATACGCGTATTAATTATTTAAGCGGAAAAAAAGACATTGTAAACTTAAAAAGTAAGATAGATAGTGGCGAATTTAAAGTTGGTTTTGGTATGATTCCTGCAACCATAGAGCAAATGAAGCGCATTGCAGACGATGGACTTAAAATGCCACCAAAAAGCACGTATATTGAACCAAAGTTAAGGAGTGGTGTTACCATTTATGAGTTTTAACAAAAAATAAATTCAATTCATTATATTTAGAAAATTTTAATAAGTATGAGCAATACGTTTGACGCAGCACCAACAAAGGAATTTTTTATTTCAATGTTAGTAAGAGATATTAATTTAAAAGATGCAATTGGCGATTTAGTTGATAATTGTATTGATGGTGCAAAAAATATTAGAGGTAATGGAGATTTCAACAATCTGTATATTAATATTACAATCAATAATAATGAATTTAAGATAAAGGACAACTGTGGAGGTATAGATATTGAGATAGCAAGAAAATATGCCTTTAGATTTGGAAGACCTGAAAATTCTGAATCGGACATAAAATACTCAATTGGACAATTCGGTATTGGTATGAAAAGAGCTTTTTTCAAAATCGGAAGAAGATTTATTGTTAATACAAAAACTATCAATAATTCATTTCGTATGAATGTAGATGTAAACGATTGGAGCAAGGACAGTAACTGGACATTTACTTATGATGAATCTGAAGATTTTAAAGTTCCTATAGACATAACAGAAACAGGTACAAGCATAATTGTAAAAGATTTAAATTCAGATGTGGAAACTGCATTTACTGATAATAGGTTTTTACAATCTCTTCAAAATGACTTAGAGCTTGATCATTTATATAACCTCAATAAAGGTCTTAAAATCATATTCAATGGCAACCGATTAAAACCTAAAAAACTAAAATTTAATGTTTCCGAGGATATAAAAATTGGAAATTGGGAGCATACATTTGATAATGGAGTTAAAGTAAAATTATTAGTTGGTGTTGGAGAACAAGCGCAAGATTTAGGTGGTTGGTATATTTTTTGTAATGATAGATTGATAGTTGGTCCTGATACAACAGAGTTAACTGGTTGGACAGGAAGAGGTAATGGAGGTGTTGCAAATTATCATCATCAATATTATAGATTTAGAGGGTATGCATTTTTCAATTCTGAAGATTCAGAAAAGTTACCATGGAATACCACTAAAACAGGAATGGATTTGGACTCACCTATTTTTAAACATGTTAGAGGAAAAATGATAGAAATGATGAAAACTGTTGTTAACGGATTCTTGAACCCTCTTAAAAAAGAAAATGAAAGTACTTATAAAGGAGATAAAGTTTTAAATAATTCTATCGAAAATACAGATTCGCTGAACATCACTGATAATGATATTAACAATTTTTATTCTCAAGATAGATCTTTTGCACATCCCGTACCAGCTCCATCTAATAATCGTGTAAGTGATGGAAAAACCAAAATTCAATATGAGGTGGATAAAGAATCAGTTAAAAAAATGAAGAAAAACTTTAATTTATCCACTAACGAGGACGTTGGTTTATACACGTTCAATTATGTTTTTGAAAACGAGATAGCAGACAATGAGTAGTTTTAGAAAAATAAATTACAGTTTGCGACCTGCAAAAGCTGTGGAGAGAAAGATGATGAGTTTTGCTTTAAAAAAATTAAGTAATTTTGACTCTTTCTCTAGTTACCAATATGTAGGTTTTGGATCTACTTTTTTCAACGATTTTATTTTATTTCATAAAGACTTAGGTATAAATAAAATGATTAGTATTGAATCTTCCACAAACAAGATGAGGTTTAACTTTAATAAACCTTTTCACTGTATAAAGATGGAGTTTGGAGATTCTCATACAATTTTACCTAGTTTGGATTGGACGATGAAAAACATTGTATGGTTGGACTATGACAAAACTTTGAGAAGAAACTATTTAAGTGATATTTCTACTTTTATAACTTCTGCAGTTTCTGGTAGTTTTTTTATGATAACAATAAACTGTGAGCCTTCAGCCTATGGTGAGACGAATCAAGAAAGAAAAAATGAATTATCTGAAAAAATTGGACAAGACAACCTTCATTTTGGCAATAGACCTATTGACTTTTCTACAAACAACTTGTCTACCTCGCTTTACCAAATTATTTCAGACTACATTAAGTCTGAATTAATGAACAGAAACGGTGGGTTAACTTTAGATAATAAATTAAAATTCAAACAACTTTTTCATTTTAATTATGCAGATGGAGTAAAAATGCTTACTATTGGAGGTATGCTTGTTAATCCTGAACACGAAAAAATTTTTAATATAGTAAACTTTAATGAGCATAGCTTCATAAAAGACAATCAAGAATCATTCAATATAAACATCCCTAGTTTAACTTTAAAAGAAATAAGATTCTTGAATGCTCAATTACCAAGTGCTATTGACGAAGAAGGGAATTTATTAATCGAAAGTTTACCAGATATTTCAAATCCTAATTTACCCATTTCTGACATAAAAAAATATTCTAAAATTTATAGTTTCTTTCCTCTATACACAGAAGCCTTCTCTATATAATATGACAAAAAAAATTAAAGTAATTGATCTGTTCGCTGGTGCTGGAGGTTTTGGTCTTGGCTTTGAAATGGCTAAATATCATATCTTATTTTCTTTAGAGGTCGATAAATGGGCTTCTGATACATTAAGAGAAAACTTTAATCACAAAGTTATACACGACAGTATACTTAATTATACATCCAAAAAAGATATTACTGCTCTATGTACAGAACAACCTGATATCATCATCGGAGGACCTCCATGTCAAGGATTTAGTAATGCTGGAAAAAAAGTAATTTCTGATCCAAGAAACAAAATGTACTTACATTTTCATAAATGGGTTGATGTTCTCAAGCCAAAAATGTTCGTTATTGAAAATGTAAAAGGAATATTAAATTTTAAAACTAATGAAGGAACTAAAGTAATAGACGAAATAAAGTCAAAATTCAGTAATAGTGGTTACAGTGTCAATATTTGGAAACTGAATTCAAAAAACTATGGTGTTCCTCAAAGTAGAGAAAGAATATTTATAGTCGGTCACATAGATAACATAGTAATTCCTAAACCTCCTATTATTAATTCCAACGATGAGAATTCAAATTTACCTCAATTTCTTACAGTAAATGATGCAATTTCTGATTTACCAAAAATTAAAGCAAAGGAAGGTTCCGATGAATCAGATTATGATTCAGAACCTCAAAACGATTATCAAAAAAAGTGTAGGATAAATAGCTCTAAAGTCTTCAACCACGAAGCTATGAAACATACCGACAGAATGGTATCTCGCTATCAGCATATTATTGATGGAAATAGTTTAGATGATTTAAGTGATGAATTAAAAGTTAGAAAAAGAAATGGCAATGGGGAATTATCAAACATTAAATTTGCATTAAATTATAGGTATCTGAAACCGAATCATCCGTCTTATACTATACCTGCTCATTTCTATTCTAGTTTTATCCATCCATCCATACCTAGAAATATTACTACAAGAGAAGCTGCTAGAATTCAGTCATTTCCAGATTGGTATAAATTCTGCGGAAAACGTACCATGATTTCTTCCAAACTGTTAAAGCGGTTAGGTAAAGATGAGGAGCTGAATCATCTTTCCCAATATAATCAAGTAGGTAACGCCGTTCCTCCGCTATTAGCGAAGAATATTGCAATTCATTTAAAGAAGTTTTTTGACTAAAATGAACATAAAACAAAACCTAAATAAAATAAAACAATCACTACCAGAGCACGTAACACTCGTCGCTGTCTCAAAAACAAAACCGGTAAGCGATTTAATGGAAGCCTACACTGCTGGGCAGCGCATTTTTGGAGAAAATAAAATTCAGGAAATGGTTGAAAAGCATGAGGAAATGCCAAAGGATATACAATGGCACATGATTGGGCATGTACAACGCAACAAGGTAAAATACATGGCGCCTTTTGTGAGTTTAATTCATGGTGTGGAAAGCTTCAAATTATTAAAAGAGATTAATAAACAAGCTGTAAAGCATGATAGAGTAATCGATTGTTTGCTTCAAATTAAAATAGCCGAAGAAGATTCTAAATTCGGGATGTCACCTAGGGAAGCTTCAGAAATATTACAATCGGAGGGATTTTCAGCATTAAAAAATATACAAATCACTGGTGTCATGGGAATGTCGACGTTTACTGATAATGAAGTTCAAATTGAAAAAGAATTCAAGTTATTAAAATCGACTTTCGATAATTTAAAAACCCTCAATACTAAAAACTGCAAACTGCAAACGGTGAGTATGGGAATGAGTGGTGATTATAAATTAGCAATAGATTGTGGCAGTAACATGGTTAGAATAGGAAGTAGTATATTTGGCGAACGAAATTATAATTAGTCACAGTTTTTAGTACTTACTCGATTGGTAAACAACAAACGACATAACAATAAACACCATACATTATTTACGCAATTTTAGACATAGAAACCACTGGTGGTAAGTATAATGAAGAAGGCATAACGGAAATTGCGATTTATAAGTTTGATGGTCATGAGGTTGTCGACCAATTTATAAGTTTGGTGAATCCGGAGCGAGAAATACAACCCTTTGTTGTAAACCTTACTGGTATAAACAGCCATATGCTGCGTAATGCACCAAAATTCTATGAGATCGCTAAACGTATTGTAGAAATTACCGAAGGTTGTATTTTAGTTGCCCATAATGCACAATTTGACCACAGAATTTTAAGAACAGAATTTAAACGTTTAGGTTTCGAATTCGATCGCGAAACGTTGTGTACAGTAGAACTAACCAAATCTTTAATTCCAGATTTACCATCTTATAGTTTAGGCAAATTGGTACGCTCATTAGGAATTCCTGTTACCGATAGACACCGTGCGTCTGGTGATGCTTTAGCTACTGTAAAACTCTTTAAATTATTGTTGAGTAAGGATACTGAGAAAAAAATCATTCAGCAATTTTTACGTAAGCAACCAAAACTTCAATTAGAACCAAAATTAATTGACATTATTGCCGAAACACCTTCTATTACTGGAGTTTACTATATTCATAATAAAGATGGAAAAATTATTTATATAGGAAAAAGTAAAAATATTAAAAAGCGTGTTAATCAACATTTTACTGGTAGAGATCGTAAGTCTAAAAAAATTCAGTTACAAGTTGCTACGGTTACATACGATGCCACTGGAAACGAGCTCATTGCCTTGTTAAAAGAAAGCCACGAAATTAAAATTAATAAACCTATTTTTAATCGTGCCATGAAAAAATCGCTGTTCTCGCATGCTTTATACAGTTCTACAGACAGTAATAATTACATAAATTTAAACATCGAAGCCGCAGACGGTAGAAAAAAAACTATAACTACATTTACTAATAAACAAAGTGCTAAAGATTTTTTGCATAATGCAGTAGAAACCCACACCTTATGCCTTAAACTTACTGGATTGGAAAAAACTCTTAATAGCTGTTTTAAATATAAGATAAAAGAATGTGAAGGCGCCTGCATTAACGAGGAGAATACCAAGTTGTATAACGAGCGTGTACAACAGTTTATTAGTAAATATAGTTTTGAAAACAAAAGTATGGTTATAATAGATCGAGGTCGTGAAATAGATGAGCGCAGTGCTGTTTTAATAGAAAATGGCATATTTAAAGGTTATGCCTTTTACGATTTAAATTACCAACTAAGCAACATTGAGATATTAAAATCTATCATTATACCAATGGAAAACAATAAACATACACAACACATAATACAACACTATTTGCGTAAAAATAAACGTTTAAAAATCTTAAAATTTTCATGAAAAAAAATTTAATAAAACTAACCTTTTTACTATGCTCTATAATAAGTTATTCTCAAACTGAATTTAATGTCTCTGGATATAATGTAACGAGCAACGATTTAAATACAAATATTTACAGTAAGGATTCTACTGCTAATGCTTTGGTAGTGTACGAATATGGAAACTCTTATTTCGACCAAGCCGATTTTAGATTAAAAACCGATGTTAAGCGTAAGATTAAAATTCTTAATAGAAACGGTTTTGATGAGGCAACGGTTTCAATTTTGCTCTACAATAATAGCGATGATAAAGAAAAAATATCTAAAATTGAAGCTTCCACTACCAATTCAAACCCAAACGGTTCTGTAGACATTCAAAAATTAGATGAGAGTCAAGTTTTTACCGAAAAATATAACGATAATTATACGTTAGTAAAATTTACAATGCCTAACATTAAAGCGGGATCAATAATAAAATATACATATACTTTAGATACGCCTTTTATTTTTAATTACAGACCATGGTATTTTCAAAAAAATATCCCTACTCTCTATAGTGAGTACCATGCTAGTATTCCTGCCAATTACACCTATAACATAAAGCTTGTTGGCGAAACGCCATTATCTACCAACCTCACAGATACCGAACCTGATTGTTTAAAAGTCTCTACAGGAGCTAAAGCCGATTGTTTTAAATCGGTTTATGTAATGAAAGACATTCCTGCTTTTATTGAAGAGAAATATATGACTACTAAAGAAAATTATATTTCTAAAGTAGAATACGAATTACAAGTTTATAAAAGTTTTGAAGGTGGTACAAAAAACATTACTAAATCATGGAAAACAGTAGATAAAGAACTTAAGGTAGAAAAGAGCATTGGCAGGCAGCTAAATAAAGGATCATTAGTTAAAGATTTGCTCGCAAACGAGATTACAAGCGAAAAAGACAAACTTAAAAAAGCGCAAGCTATTGTAGAATATGTTCAAGCTAATTTTAAATGGAATGAGGAAAATAATATTTTTAAGGATGTTTCTTTAAAAGATTTGATAAAAAATAAGGTTGGAAGATCTTCAGAAATAAACCTATTGCTTTACAATTTATTAAAAGAAAATAATATTGATGTACTTCCCGTATTAATGTCTACAAGACCCAACGGACTCCCTACTAAAATTTTTCCAGTAATTTCGGAGTTTAACTACATCATTATTCAAGCAAAAATAGCGGGAGAAACTTATTTTCTTGATGGTACAAATCCCTATTTATCTTTTGGACAATTACCATTTAGATGTTTAAACCAATATGGTAGGCTTTTAGACTTTAAAGAAGGAAGCACATGGATTGATATAAAACCAAACGACTTTTCAACAGCTAGTTATATTGTAAAAACAAAACTCGATGACAATAGTGCTATAGAAGGGAACTTAGAATATAAAGCGTCTGGTTATCAATCTACCGATTTAAAATCGGCTTACTTTAATAATAAAACCAACTATTTTACAGAGTATCAAAACACAAATACAAATTTTACAGTTAAAAATCATGAGGTTACCACTTTAGCAAAAAACAGTGACACTTTTAAAGAGGTTGTAGATTTTGAATTAGCATCAGAAACCATTGGTAACACTATTTATGTTAATCCTTTTATAACTTCATTTTTTAGTGAGAACCCATTGAAATTAAACAACCGAACTTATCCTATTGATTTTGGTTATAAAGACTCTTACACGTACATTTATAAGTTATCGTACAATAGTGATGATTATGAAGTAACTGAAGCTCCTGAGGTTACTAAGCTCCAATTACCAAATGGAACGGGATCACTATTAATGAATGTAACAAAAAGTGACTCTGAAGTCATTATATATTTTAAATTCAATTTTAAAGAAGTAATCTACAGCCAAGATTATTACCCTTATTTAAAAGAGTATTTTAGTAAAATTGTAGATTTACAAAAAAACACCCTAATAGTTTTAAAGAAAATTAGCTAATTAATATTTAGTATTTTTGATATATGAGTACAACAAGAGAAATTAGTTGGAAAAACAAACTTCACGAGATAATTTACGAAGCAGATACACCTGCCGGAAAGTTGTTTGACATTGTATTACTTATATTCATTCTTGCCAGTATTATATTAGTCATGCTGGAAAGTGTTAGTTGGATAGACGACAGGTATCACGATTTATTATACATTGGAGAATGGATAGTTACTATTCTTTTTACTATTGAGTATATCGCAAGAGTTATTACAGTAAATCAGCCAAAAAAGTACATTTTTAGTTTTTATGGTGTTATAGATTTTTTATCTACAATCCCAATGTATCTTTCCTTTTTCTTTGTTGGTAGCCATGCATTGGTCGCCTTAAGGGCATTGCGATTATTAAGAATCTTTAGAATCTTAAAACTGGCAAGATATTTAGGAGCCTCTAACCATTTGGCCTCGGCAATAAAAGCCAGCAGAGCAAAAATCTCTGTATTTTTATTTGCAGTAATAATTGCTGCCATAATATTTGGAACCCTAATGTATTTAGTAGAAGGAGAAGAACATGGTTTTTCAAACATCCCTAAAAGTGTGTATTGGTGCATTGTTACACTTACAACCGTAGGTTTTGGTGATATTGCTCCCGAAACACCATTGGGCCAGCTTATTGCAACCATAATAATGATTATGGGTTATGGAATTATCGCTGTTCCTACTGGTATTGTCTCGGCAGAATATACAAGAAGTAGTAATAAAAAAAATGAAGAGGACAATAATAAGCAGCCCGAAAAAATTCATTTAAACTCACAAACGTGTCAAAATTGTTTGGCAACACGGCACAAAGATGAAGCGGAGTATTGTTTCAAATGCGGACATAATCTACACATAGACTAAATTAAACAATTGCATTCTCAAAATAAATATCTCATCGCTGTTGTAGGACCAACTGCAATTGGCAAAACCACTTTAAGCATTAAACTTGCCAATTATTTTAAGACGGAAATACTCTCTGCAGATTCAAGACAATTTTACAAGGAAATGCAAATAGGTACAGCCGCACCAACTCCTGAAGAATTATCCCAAGCAAAACATCATTTTATTCATCATAAATCTATAACAGATAATTATAATGTTGGTGCTTTTGAAAAGGATGCATTAGCGACGTTAAACACCCTTTTTACAAAACATAATGTGGTAATTATGGTTGGTGGCTCTGGATTATACGTAGATGCTGTTACCAAAGGCTTAGATTATTTTCCTGAAATAGAAGCCCATATAAGAGAGGATTTAAACAACACCCTCAAATCTAATGGGCTTGAAACACTTCAGCTTCAGCTAAAAAAATTGGACCCAGCATCTTATAACACCATTGCCATAGACAATCCACAACGCGTAATACGCGCTTTAGAGATATGTATTGGTAGTGGCAAACCTTATTCTTCTTTTTTAAAGAAAGACAAAAATAAACGCCGTTTTAAAACCATAACGGTTGGCTTAACAGCAGACCGTGAAATTATTTACAACCGTATTAACGAACGTGTAGATATCATGATGGCAGAAGGGCAGCTGGACGAAGCTAAATCGCTAATAAACAAACAAGAACTAAACGCCTTAAATACTGTTGGTTACAAAGAACTTTTTGCTTATTTTAAAGGAGAATATACACTTGCTTTTGCCATTGAAGAAATTAAAAAAAATACGCGTAGGTTTGCAAAACGACAACTCACTTGGTTTAAACGTAACGAAAACATCAACTGGTTCGATTACAAAACAGATGTAGCACAAATTATCTCAAAATTAGAAAGTAAAATGTAAAAGAGCACTTTCTATTGTGAGAGTAGCAGTATATTAGTTGTAATAAATAATTTTATGAAAGAAAAATTAACGTATTTTTTTAGACTTATCTATCAAACCAAAGATAAAATAGCCTTTTACCCTTCTCTTATTGGTTTTATAGGCTCTACGTTTGCCTTCATCATGTTTTATTTAGAAGAACGAGGCATTTCTAAATATCTATTAGACATTGTTCCTCAATTAGTAATTAATAATACCGAAACTGCCAGAATACTTTTAACCACATTTATTGGTGGATTAATTTCAATAATGGTTTTTAGTTTTTCTATGGTAATGATTTTGTTAAGTCAGGCATCGAGCAACTTCTCTCCTCGCCTGCTTCCTGGTTTAATATCGAATAGAAGACATCAAATGGTTTTAGGAGTTTATTTAGCTACTATTATTTATTGTATATTATTGCTGGTCTATATAGAACCTAATGGTGACAAATACCAACTCCCAGGATTTTCTGTATTATTTGCTATTATATTCATGCTCAATTGTCTTGCGGCATTTATTTATTTTATTCATTCCATTTCTCAGGAAATTCAGATTAGTAACATCATGGAGAAAATATTTAATACCTCTAAAAAACGATTGGAAGTATTAATTGCTCACGAAGATGAAAAAGATAATAATAAACAACTTAAAGACACTAATAACTGGAAAAGTTATCACTCTACAGTAAGTGGTTATTTGCAAGACGTGTCGCTTAAAAATATTGCCGAAATTGCAAAAAAAGCAAATACGCATATAGAAATAACTCCTGTTAAAGGAACTTTTGTTTTAACCGAAAATGATTTGTTTAAAGCCGAGAATGAGCTTAATGATGAACAGATAGAAAAAATACTAAGGCTTTTTGTTTTTTCTAAAAGCGAAATGATAGAAGATAATTACACGCTGGCTTTTAAACAACTTACCGAAATTGCTGTTAAAGCCATGTCACCAGGTATTAATGATCCTGGAACGGCATTAAACGCTATAGATTATATTACTCAGTTGTTTGCAATTCGAATTAGAAAAAACGATTTCACCTATTATAAAATAGATGGTGAGATTAGAGCTTCTATGAATACTGTTACCTTTAAAGAATTGCTATTTCAAGTTATGGCAGCTTTAAGAACGTATTGTAAACATGATATTATTATCGTACAGAAATTGTTAACTATGTTATCGAGTTTAGAAGCCATTTGTGAAAACGAAAACTATAAAAAAGCAATATCTATTGAAACGGAACAACTAAAAATAGATGCCAAAGAAAATATTAAAAATGAAAGAGATTTATCTTTTTTAAATAGTAGTAAATAAAAAAAACCACTGCTTTGCAGTGGCTTTTCTTTAACTTGATTATAGTCTTAGTCTGGGTTGACTACTAACCTGAAACCTTCACCGTGAATGTTTAAAATCTCGACTTTGTCATCTACTTTTAAATACTTACGTAATTTGGCAATATAAACATCCATACTTCTTGAAGTAAAGTAGTTATCATCTCTCCAAATTTTTGTTAGTGCTAATTCTCTGGGCATTAAATCATTTTCATGAAGCGCCAGAAGACGTAGCAATTCATTTTCCTTTGGAGATAACTTAGTGGCTTCGCCACCTTTATAGGTTAAAAATCTTAATTTAGAATTAAGATCGAAATTACCTATTTTAAATTCAAACTGCTTACTATCTGCAACAGTTTCGGTTGCTTTACGTTGCATAATTGCTTTAATTTTCATTAAAAGCACCTCACTATCAAAAGGTTTATTTAAGTAATCGTCTGCTCCAACTTTATAACCTTTAAGCACATCTTCTTTCATGGCTTTTGCAGTAAGGAAAATAATTGGCACATCGGCATTTTTTTCTCTAATTTCCTTAGCTAAGGTGAAACCATCTTTATAAGGCATCATAACATCTAAAATACAAAGATCGTAATCGTCCTTTTTAAACTTTTCGAAACCTTCCATACCGTTTTTGGCGTGGACAACTTCGTAGTCGTTCATCATTAAATAATCCTTTAATACGGTTCCAAAATTTGGATCGTCCTCTACTAATAATATTTTCTTTTCTTGTTCATCCATAATGTTATGATATTAACGGAAGTTTAATTGTAAAAGTACTTCCTTTGTCTTTTTCACTTTCTACTGATATGTGACCACTGTGGTCTTCTACTATTCTTTTAACGTAAGCCAAACCTAAACCGTGGCCTTTAACGTTGTGTATATTTCCTGTGTGTTCTCTATAAAACTTTTCGAAAACACGTTTTGCTGCAGCTTTGCTCATGCCACTGCCTTCATCTGTAATTTTAATTAAGATACTATTTCCAACATTTAAAGTATCTACAGTAATTTTAGGAGATTCTGGCGAGTATTTTACTGCGTTATCTAATATATTTACAAGCACATTGGTAAAATGTGTTTCGTTTGCTAATACAAACGATTTTGATGCTGTTAATTCTGTTTCAATGTGTCCGCCCTTGTCTTCAACAATTAATTCTACATGAGAAATAGCATCTTCTATTAAGTCGTGTAAACGTACACGTTCCTTACTAATATTTAGCTCGTTTTTTTCAAGTTTAGATATTCTTAATACATTTTCTACTTGTGCATGCATACGCTTATTTTCTTCACGTATCATATGCAAATAGCGCTTTACTTTTTCTTTATCATCTATTATTTTTGGATTCTTAATAGAATCTAAAGCTAAGTTTATGGTTGCAATAGGCGTTTTAAACTCATGCGTCATATTATTAATGAAATCTGTTTTAATTTCAGCAATCTTACGTTGCTTCATTATTTGAGTTAATGCTGTAATAAAGGCAATTAAAATAATGGATGTAAACAAAATTGATAAAGCCAACATACCTAATACAGACGACCATATAAACCGATCACGTTCTGGAAAATTAACTAATAAACGGTAGTTGTTATTTCCGTTATCTTCTGAAAAAATAGGGAATTGTAAGGTGATTTGGTTTTCTAAATCAAAATTATCTGTTTGTATTTTAGTTGCCAAACCATTACTATAGATTGCAAATTCGTAATCAATATCTATATCATCCTGCAATAGTTTTAATTTTAGCAATTTATCTATGCGTTCTCGAGAAGTACGTTTAAGTATTGGTTTTCGCCAAGCAAAATTTTTATAATGTGTTTCGTACATTATATCTTCGGTTTTGCTAATTTGAGATAAAATGGCATCTGAGCCTATTGTTCCATCAATTTCACTTGTTTTATAAACTTTAGTTTCGTTTTCGTTTATAATTTTTTTAATATTAGTACTATCTAAACCTATGTCAAAGAGCGCAGAAGATAATTTATAATTTTCTTCTAAAATTCCATTTCTGTAAACCAGTGTTTCGTTTTTATCTCGATTTTCCTGCTTTACGTAAAGATTAATAAGTGCTGTTGTGTCCTTATCTACTTCAATACCTTGGGCTATTAACTTTCTTAATTTTATAATATGGTCTCTGTATTCATCATCTTCAATAGTTTTAGAGACATAGCTTAATGCTTTTTTTACAGTAAAATTAAAGTTATCTTCCTTATTGCTTATAGAATTTGAAATGTAAAAACCTTGAACAAAAATGATACCTATAAGAGACAGACTCATCAAGATAACTAATACAAAAAACACTTTTTTACTCATTCAGTCAAAATTAATATTTTAACATTTAGTAAGCGGTGCATTTAACCTTACATTAACAAAAATGTTAAATTTTAGCTTTTAAGTGTTTTTTTTAAGAGTAGAGTGTGCACTTTTAACACTTCTTTTTGAGTTGTTTCCAAGTCGGTGTTAACAATTACAAAGTCCGAAAGACGCATTTTAATGGCGTCTTTCCACTGGTTTTCTATTATTGCTTTTACTTTCTGCTCATCGACATTATCGCGTTTTACTACGCGAGCAATACGTTCTTTTTCTGATGCCGTAACTGTAATAATATAATCGTAGTTTTTATAGCTTCCATTTTCGAACAGAATAGCAGCTTCTTTTATAATATATGGTGCTTCTTGCTTATTAAGCCATTTTTTATAATGTTGTCCTACTTTAGGATGCACAATGGCATTCATTTGTTCTAAAAGGGCTTTATTGTTAAATATTGCTTTAGACAAGTATGGCCTGTTTAATTTATTATCAACATAAGCTAATTCTCCAAATAGCGCTATTAGTTTCTTTTTAATAACTTTAGAGGTATTCATTAATTTCTTGGCCTCATCATCTGCTATATATATGGGTATTCCCAATTTAGCAAATGCCTTTGCAACTGTCGTTTTACCACTACCTATACCTCCTGTAAGTCCTACTGTTATCATTCTGAGATTATATATTCAATTTTTTGTTCATGTAATCGCGCACTTTTTATATTTTTTGGAGACGCCACCAATTTTGGTGTTAAGTAGGCAGATTGACTGTTACGCTCTTTAAAGTCGCAAATTACTTTAAAGTCTTCAATATTAACAGCTTTAAAACTTGTTAAATTAGTATAGTAAGATACTGTAACTGTTTTAGGAAAATAATTCACTTCAAGATTATTAGGAATATTAATCAGGTTTAAAGGTAACGTTATGGTACCTTCTGTAAATTTCTCTGCATTAATGGCAATACTAACCGCTTTTGTTTTAACAAGAATTTGATTATCTAAAGAATCTAACTTTAATATTAATCTAGTGTTTATTGGTTTATTAATGTCGTTTTTCTCAAATAATTCGGTTTCTAAAAACTTCAGTTTTTTAATTAAAGATTCTGGACCAATTACTTTTACCGAGTCTGGGAATGCAACAATACTATCTAAAACGTCATAACCCGGAGTATAATCAAGTTTTAAATTAGGTTTTACAGGTACCATTTTAACAGCATTTATATCTACATTAAAAATTAAAGTATCTGGATTTATGGTTTTTAGTTTTATTTCTTTCCTAAATTGATTGTTTATTCCTGCGTAGCCTCTGGACAAAGACCAGATGTAAACAGAATCAGATTTCCTAATGTCTTTTCTAAAATCGATGGCAACAGATGGTGTATTAAAGTAATATTTTAGCCACTGAAAACCTGACGTTGTCATGGTAAGGTTTAACGTATTAGACGAGTCGTTAAGCACAATCATCTCGTCTGGTATGTCTTTTAAATTAACATTAAACTTTACCGTATTAGTATAAGAAGCTGAAAGTCTCGCCAATACCAAAATAAAAAAAGCAAGCAATAAAAAAATGAAGAAAACATTTAGTTTTCTACTTCTTACAAAGGTTTTTATTCTGGAGGTAATTATAGACATTATTTTAATTTAAAAAACAACTTTGGAAATTGTGTTTCCGGATTTCGGTTTAAAACACCAATATAAACTGTAGATTTTAAAAAACCCATGCCATAACCAAAAAACTGAATTGATAATGCAATTAGAGATTGAAAAGCAACAATAATACTTTTAGATTGTATTAAAGCCAATATAAATGCCAAACCATAATACCAAATCACGACATATAGCGGTAATAGGATATTAAATAACGCCACAATAACAGAAAACATGACACCAAATACAAAAATCGTTGGAAACCAGTACGTTATTTTTTTTGTCGAAGGATGCCATGTGTTAAGAATTGGTCTAACCATCCCAAATTTTTTAACTTGCGTGTAAAATTTAGACCAAGAAATTCTACGTTTATGATACACGTATGCCGTTTCAAAAAAAGCAGTTTTAAAACCTAAATTCCACAAGCGTATAGATAAATCCGGATCTTCACCTGGATGAATATTTCCAAAACCTTTTGTGGCTTCAAAGGCTTTTTTAGATAAGCCCATATTAAAACTTCTGGGTTGAAATTTGTTAACACTTTTTTTATTTCCTCTTATGCCTCCAGTAGTAATAAAAGACGTCATACTAAAATTAATTGCCTTTTGTAAATTCGAAAACGTAGCATGTGCTGCATCTGGTCCTCCAAAACAATCTACATACTCATTTTCTAAGTTGTTTTCCACAGCCTTAAGATAGGTTACAGGTAAAATGCAATCGCTATCCAATATTATAAAATAGTTACCATTAGCCTTCTGCATACCATAATTTCTGGAATCTCCAGGTCCAGAGTTTTCTTTATAAAAATAAGCTATGTTTAACTGTGACTTGTAATTTTCTATAACGGTTTTCGAGGTGATTGTAGAACCATCTTCCACTACAACAATTTCGTAGTCTAACGTTGTATGGAGATTTGCAAAACTTTGTAAAAGCTCTGCAATCTCGTTAGGACGATTGTAAACAGGGATAATAAAAGAATATACTCTTTGCATAAAACAAATGTACAGTAAACCAATAAAAAAAGCCACTCTAAAAAGAGTGGCTTTTAAAAAATTTATGCTGTACTATAATTTTAGTAAAACATATTATAAACTAATATTAGTTTTTAATAATTCTAACAGTCTCTACTGCACTTCCAACAGTTACTTGTACAAAGTAAGCTCCAGATTGCAATTTAGACATATCAACGTCGTTAGATACTGCATTTGGTGCAATTCTAATTACTTCTTGACCTAACATATTAAATACAGATACATTGTTAATTGCTTGTTGTGCATTTAACGTTAACGTATTATTTACTGGGTTTGGATAGTAAGAGAAAATAGTATTACCATCGAAATCTGTAGTTGATAATGTAGCCTCAGAGATTGTTAATTCAATTGGTCCCGCAACTTTAGCAACACCAGTATTGTAAACTCTTACATAGTAAGTAGTTCCATCTGTTAATCCTCCAACATCTGTCATTCCTTCTCCAACACAAGCAACTTCTGTTCCACCACATGCATCGTAAATAGCAGCGGTATCTGCAGTAGTATCAACAGTTACTGCTCCTGTAGTTGTAGCTACAAAAGAATACCAAATATCTTGGTCGCCTCCTGTAGGTCCACAGGTTGCCGCAGCAATTCCAGAATCTGTAGCGTTAGTAGAATCACCGGTAACCATTACTCCTAAAGTAAGCGCTTCTGCATCTGCACATTCGTCGTTTGGAGGAGTACAAGCTGCTTCAATCGTAAATAGGAAATCATCACCAGAGCTAATCCAAGCTCCTACACTTATATAGTACTCAGTTCCTGCAGTAGAAGCAAAATCAACTGAAGTAGTTAAAGTACCTAACCCATCTTCACTTGCAACGCAAGCTCCTTCGGTAAATCCAGCACAAGTTCCATCTGTACTTTCGTAAACTCCAATTTGAGAACCTTCATTTGCAGCTACAACAGTAATTGTAACGTTATCTCCTGTTCCTGTAAATTGATACCAAACATCGTTTCCAATACTACCATCACATGATGTTGCTCCTCCTGCTCCTGTAGCTTGAATGGTGGTTCCATTTAATGTTTCACCACAACTAATAGGCTCAGAACCTGTACATAAATCGTTAGCTGGTGGTGGAGGTGTTGGGTAAGCGCATAAATCGAAATTAACTCCTGCCGTAGTAGAAGTACTTCTTACACTTACATAATATGTAGTACCAGACACTAAATCCTCACTAACAGACGTTGAAGTACAAGTTGTACCTACTTGAGTTAATGCTCCACATGATCCTTCAAAAATAGATACATACGTTGATGATGTTCCAAAATCCATAGTTTCAGTAACTGATAATGTATAGTTCGCTGTTGTTGTTGGAACAAAAGTGTACCATACATCGCTATTTGTAGTTGAGCAATCTGCTTCTGCTGATGCTGTAGCCGATACTGTTGTACCAGATACTGCATTAGAACATGTAGCATCTGCAGATTCTGTTAATACTAATGCTCCTGCACAATCATCATTTGCTGGTGGTGGTGGTGGAGTACCTACACACACATCGAAATTAGTTTGTGCAGTAGCAGTAGGGCTTGACGACCAACCATAAACTCTTAAGTAATATGTGTTTCCAGCAGTTAAACCTGATACAGTAAATGAATTAGGATCACTTTCTCCAACTTCATTAGCTGCTGTCATACTACATCCTGCTAAATCATCGAATACACTCATTCCCATATCTGTAGCAGTACCATTAACTGCAGTTACATTTAAAAGCGATATTAAGTGAGCAGTGTTAGTCGCTGTAAAAGTAAACCAAACATCATTATTTGGTGTTCCTGTTGCATCATCTGGTTGCGGTGAAGCTGTTGCTGCAACAGTTGTTCCTGCAGTAACTTCTCCACAATTTAAATCTTCGTTTACTGTCAATCCTATAGCATTATCACACTCATCGTTAGCTGGTGGACAAGCAAAATCTGTAAACGACCCTAAGTCCGTATCACATGAATTATCGGTATCATGTACTAAAGTTATGTCTATTGTTGAACCAAATGCATAAGGTCCAACTGTTGTAACACCTGTAGCGTTTACAGGAGTTGATGTTGTACCATCAAAAATATTTATTGATGTAGCATCTCCTAAACTAGTAACATCAACATCGATTGAAAACATTGAAGTTGCACAATCTAATACTACTGTTCCATTTCCTGCAGGAGCAATACAAGCCGGAGCTTCATCAAAAGATATAGTGTCTAAAGCTAAATCGCTTTCAAAACTCGCTCCCATAGTTGCTCTAAATGTTACGCTTATAGTTTGACCTGCATAAGTAGCCAAATCTACAACACCAGTTAAAAACGGATCATTTTCAAGTTGCTGTTGCCCAGAAATAGTAAAAACACTATCTGTACCATTAACAAGAACTTCTAAAGTCCCCATATTTACACCAAACATATGGTAATCGAAAAATAAAGCGGGTGCTGTTAATGTAGATAAGTCAACTAATGGAGAGATTAAATCTACTGAAGACCCAGCCGTAGCCGTTGTTGCTTCTGTAAATAAATAATTTCCATCACTTACTCCAGATCCTGGTCCAGTTCCTGTAGATGATGTATCTGTCGTAGCAGCAACTTCCCAGTTATAACCTCCGGCAGCTACTGTAGCACTCCAGCAATTTTCACCTGTAAAATCTGCTGCAGAAACTGTAAATGTCTCAAACGTCTCTGTGTATGGTGCTGCTTGTGCAGTACAAGGGGTTGTGAATGAAAATGGCCCAACCCATTGTGAAACACCTGATCCTCCTGTTGCTCCGCAATCTGCAAGGACATAATATTCATAATCAACATTTGGTGATAGTCCAGTAAATGTATGTGGGTTACCAACTCCTGCTTCTGTTGCAGTCATTGTTTGTGTTCCACCTGCCGTAATGTTAACTAATTCTACGTTATACACACTGGCTGTGCCATTTTCGGTCCACGACGCCTCAGCAGAAACAGTTGTTACAGTCGAAATTGTCAAACCACTCGGGTCTACACAATTTGCAACCGTTGTAAAACCAAATGGTCCTGCCCATGGCGATAAATCACCTCCGCCACAGTCTGCTTGCACATAAAATTCGTAATCATTAGCATCTGTTAAACCTGATGCTGTATATGGGTTTGTAACGCCAGAAGCTGTTGCTGTCATTGTTTGTGTTCCGCCAGCAGTAACGTCTACAATTTCTACATTCCATGAAGTTGCAGTATTATTCTCTGTCCAACCTAAATCTGCACCAGAAGTAGTAATGTTACTTGCTGTTAAAGCTGTTGGTGGAAGGCAAGTAATTGATGTACTTCTAAAAGAAGTTACATGACAAACAGAACCTCCAGCACATGTTTCGTCTGCAGTAACGTGCAATCTTACCTCTGATGAAGTAATTGCAGAAACTGTTAATGGAGATGGCCCGGATGCAATTACATTGTTTGATAAATCAGTAATCGTTACAAAGACATCTGCTCCAGCATCAGTGGCTACAAATTCATAATCTTCACCTACAACTATTCCGTTTATTGTGTTATACTCGGTGGAGAAAGTACAAGTTGCAATTTGTTGACTGACATTGTTGTTATTAGATGTCACTGTCAAATATGCTGTAGAATTGATACATTGCGCCGAAACAGCGAATGATGCAAACAGCATTAAAAGTAAAAAAGTAATTTTTTTCATATTAAATTGTTTTAGTTAAAAATTGGTAATTAATATCCTAAAATATTGATAATATATAGACTAATCATGCTATTTGTTGACAAATCGATTATATGCCTCTAATAACAGTTTAAATGCATTTTTTGATGGATACTTCGATATAAATGAGCGTAATCAATTCAATATCAGTTTTAAATAAAAAAAACCATGTAAATTAATTTACATGGCTTAAAAATTTGTTTCGTATTATACCTTATACTACTTCTGCCCTTCTACAAAAGCATCCATTACAGCATCGCTTACTCCCATATTACTAAAACCTCCATCGTTATACAAGTTTTGTAAAGTCACACGGCGTGTTAAATCGCTAAATAGTGTTACGGTGTAATTAGCGCAATCTAAAGCCGTTGCATTGCCTAATGGCGACATTTTTTCGGCGTAGGCAATAAAACCATCAAAACCTTTAACGCCACTTCCTGCAGTTGTAGGTGTTGGCGATTGCGAAATAGTATTTACGCGCACACGTTTATCTCTGCCAAAAAAATACCCAAAACTACGCGCTATGCTTTCTAAATAGGCTTTATTATCTGCCATATCGTTATAATCTGGAAACACACGTTGTGCTGCCATATAGGTTAAGGCAACAATACTTCCCCATTCGTTCATGGCATCTTGCTTATATAATGTTTGCATAACCTTATGAAACGACATTGCAGAGACATCTGTTCCTTTTTGTGTCCAGTCGTATTTTTGATCTGTGTATGCTTTTCCTTTTCTTACGTTAATAGACATGCCAATAGAGTGTAAAACAAAATCAATTTTACCGCCTAAAATTTCCATAGATTGCTCAACAAGATTCTGTAAATCTTCTTCACTTGTGGCATCGGCTGGTATAATTTGAGAGCCTGTTTTTTCTGCTAACGCATTAATTTGCCCCATACGCATAGCCACTGGTGCATTAGTAAGTACAAATGTTCCTCCTTCTTCATGTACACGCTCTGCTGTTTTCCATGCAATAGAGTTTTCGTCTAATGCGCCAAATATAATTCCTCGTTTTCCTTTTAATAAATTGTAAGACATATCTTAAATTGGTTTTCGTTGTTTCGTTTATTTGTTCTCTTTATCCAAAGATAGTATTAATTCAACAATTGTTTAGCATGTGCCAAGGCAGAGTTAGAAACCTCTAAACCGCCTAACATTTGTGCTATTTCCACTATACGCTCGTCGTGATTAAGTTTTACAAGATTAGTAGTTGTTACATTATTTACATCTTCTTTATACACTTTAAAATGTGTATGTCCTTTGGCTGCTATTTGTGGTAAATGCGTGATACTAAATACTTGCATCGTAGTGCTCATTCCAGCCATTATTTCTGCCATTTTATTTGAAATTTCACCAGACACTCCTGTGTCTATCTCATCGAACATAATAGTAGGTAGTTTTATGTATTGTGTAAGTATTGACTTTATTGCCAACATAATTCGAGATAACTCACCTCCAGAAGCAGCCTTTTTTAAAGGTTTAAAATCGCCTCCTTTGTTCGCTGAAAATAAAAAACTTAAATCCTCTTTACCGTTGCTATAATAATTTTGGGTAACCGTTAAATCGATTTTAAATTGTGCATTTAACATGCCTAATTGTGCCAAAATGACCTCCAGTTTTTTAGTTAACGACGGGATTGCTTTTGTTCTTTTATTATGAATTACTAACGCCAAAGCATCTAACTCCTCTGTTACTTTAGCGATTTTGGCTGTTGTTTTTTCAATTTCCGAATCTACATTTTCTGTAGCTAGCACTTTATCTGCTAATTCCTTTTCAATAGTATTTAGCTCTGTAATGGAGTTAACCACGTGTTTTTGATACAGATTGTGAATAATGGTTAACCTCCCGTTTACTTCTTCTAAACGGCTTGGGTCTGCTTCTAAATTTTCCTGAAAGGTTTCAAGTTCAGTAAACACGTCGTCTAACTCTATTAAGCTACTGTTGGTGCGATTGTACAGGTCTTGATAAGTTGATGAAATACCTGATAATTGTTTTAGTGTATTTTTTAATTCGGTTAAATTAGCCAAAACACCTATTTGCTCTTCGCTTAATAATTGATTTGAAGCTGTTAATTTTTCTTGAATGGCCTCAATATTATTTAGCATTTCGTATTCTTCTTCCAAATTTTCGAGTTCGCCCTCTTTTAAATTGGCCTGAGATAATTCATTTAATAAAAACGAATTATAATCGTGCTCTTTTATAGCTTCAGTTTGAAATTTCTTTAATTTTTCTAACGCCTTATTAAGCGTTTTGTATTCTAACCTTTTATCTGAATATTCTTGAAGTTCGCCTTGAGTGTTTGCCAATGCATCTATTACTTGAAACTGGAAAGCATCGTCTACCAACTGAAGCGTTTCGTGTTGCGAATGTATATCTATTAATTGCGCTCCTAATAGCTGTAAACTCGACAAATTAACTGGAGAATCGTTAACGAAAGCTCTCGATTTTCCGCTTGGCAAAATCTCTCTTCTAATAATTGTTTGTGGCTCGAAGTCTAAATCTTCGGCTTTAAAAAGATGTTCTAAATTGTAATTAGTGATATCGAAAACGGCTTCAATAATACACTTCTTTTCTTTATTACGCAGGCTTCCTAAATCGGCTCGTTTGCCTAAAATTAAAGATAATCCGCCTAATAAAATAGATTTTCCTGCGCCAGTTTCACCAGTAATAATGGTAAATCCGTTATTAAACCCAACTTGTAAATGGTCTATTAAAGCGTAGTTTTTAATGGATAGTGAAGTGAGCATGCTTTGTGTTATAAATTACAATTAGAAAGTTAAACTTTCTTTTTAAGAAAACCCAAGTAATAAGACCAATTTAGTACTTAATATTTCTCCATTTACTGGCATGAGTAGGTGCTACTCGGTTTAATAATTCTATAAGCGTAGTTACATCCACGTTTGGTCCAGCAGAGAAAATTTGTTCAATTTCTTCGGCTTTTGCATCAAAAAACACACGTGCAAGGTAAGAATTAGGTCTGTTTGCGTTCATTTTTCTAAAGAAAGCAAGTGCCAATGCAATTTCATTTTTAGCATCTCTACTATTCTCACTCATAGTGTCTAAACCTCTTCTGTGGTAGTTGTACATTACGGTTCTAAATTCGCTAAAAGTTGGAGAAAGAATGTTATCTATAAGTGCAAATCTACTTTGCAATCCATCTTCCAATTTCCAACCTCTATTATTTTCCTGTTGCGAAAAGTTTACAATGCGTTGTGCTTGTTTAAAATATGGGTCACCACCTTCTTTTGCAAACGATTCTGCATCTAAGCCTAATACCATATTAATATGAAATGCCAACACAGAAATAAGATTAGATTCGTATTGGTTTTCATTATATATTAAGGTTTGAAATTCTAAATATCGAAACGTAAAATCTTTATCGTTTATATTATAAATTGGTGTTGTATAGGTGGAGCCATAAACAGGTCTTGAAGATTGTACTTGAATAGCGGCATTGAAATTTTCTCCATTTTGTTCTGTAACATTAATTACTATGTTACAATCTATGCGCTCCTGAGTTTTAAACTTTCTATTTGTCCACTGCGTTTTATTAACGAACTCTGTTAACTGTGTCTCTAAGGTTTTAAAAATTTGAAGATTCTCGTTTCCAGTTAACTGCGCATTTACAACAACGTTGCAATTAAGCTCTTGAGCAAAGCCGAAACCAGTTATTAAAAACAGTAAAAATATAAGAAAATTACGCATTTATTTTTTGTGTTATAACGCTTAAAATATCTAAAGCAACTTCTGCTTTAGTCTTTAATTGATATGCGTTTATATTATTTTTATTATCGATAATAGTCACTTTATTGGTATTGGTTTTAAAACCTGCACCTTTATCATTTAACGAATTTAATACAATTAAGTCTAAATTCTTCTTTTTTAGTTTGCCTTTTGCGTGTTCAAGTTCATTATCCGTCTCTAAAGCAAAACCTACTAAAAGCTGACTTGTTTTTATAGCTCCCAAAGATGCCAAAATATCTTTGGTCTTTTCTAACTCTATGGTTAACGTTGTATCTTTCTTTTTTATTTTACTGTTTGATACTTCTTTTGGCTTATAGTCTGCAACTGCTGCAGAAAGTATGGCTACATTTACCGTTTTAAAATGATCGTGTGCTGCAGTATACATTTCCTGTGCACTTACTACCGGAATTACTTTAATTAAGTTGTGGTTAACTTTTTCATGCGTTGGCCCAGTAATTAATACCACTTCGGCTCCTAAGTTAGCTGATGCTTTTGCTATTTCAAATCCCATTTTACCACTAGAATGATTACCTATAAAACGTACTGGATCTATAGCTTCGTAGGTTGGACCTGCAGTGATGAGTATTTTTTTTCCTCGTAATGGTAGTTTTCCTAAAACATCAGCTTCAATAAAAGCGACAATGGCCTCTGGTTCTGCCAGACGACCTTGCCCAACCAAACCACTTGCCAGTTCTCCTGAGGTAGCAGGTATCATTATATTACCAAAACCTTCTAATGTTGCAAACGTGTTTTTAGTGGAAGGATGTTTATACATATCTAAATCCATGGCTGGAGCAAAATACACAGGACATTTGGCAGACAGATAAGTTGCTAATAATAAATTATCGCAAGTACCATTTGCCATTTTAGACAAGGTGTTTGCTGTTGCAGGAGCTATTAATAAATAGTCTGCCCAAAGCCCTAATTCGACGTGATTGTTCCATTGTGCATTTTCATCGTCTTCATTGTAAAATGAAGAGTGCACCGGATTTTTTGATAGTGTAGAAAGTGTAAGAGGAGTTACAAAGTCTTTAGAAGCAGGTGTCATAACGACTTTTACGTTAGCACCTGCTTTTATAAATTCTCTTACTAAAAATGCTGTTTTATAAGCGGCAATACCAGCACTAATGCCTAATAGTATATTTTTGCCACTTAAAATAGACATAGTATTTTAGTCTTGGTTATCTTCTTCTGTACTTCTATGGTAAACTTTACCATCTAACCATTCTTTTACAGCTAAAGCGTGCGGTTTAGGGAGTTTTTCGTAAAACTTAGAAACTTCAATTTGCTCTTTGTTTTCAAAAATTTCTTCTAATGAATCGTTGTAAGTTGCAAACTCTTCCAACTTTTCAATTAACTCTTTTTTAATTTCAGAGTTAATTTGCTCTGCTCTTTTAGCGATAATTGAAATCGCTTCGTAAATGTTTTCTGTAGGTGCATCAACTTTATTTCTATTGTAAGTTGTTGTACTTAAAGGAGCATCGATTTTTTTTAAATCCATAGTTGTTATATTAACTTTTTTGTATTGTAATCTTCTAACTGCTGTAAAGCATCATTATATTTTTCTGTTGCATCTTCAATAAATTCTGAATTTGCATAAGACTTTTTAAAGGCGTTATAATAATTTATTGCCGCTTCTAAACGTGCTTTCTTTTTGTATTCCACACTTTTTGATGCTAATTTATAAGCAGAATCAAATCTAATATACATCGCCTCTTCACGAAGTGATGAGCCTGGAAAATCAAGCACAAAATTATCTACAGCAGCAATAGATGCCTTAAAATCTGAAATTCTATTGTACTGTTTCGCTATTTCGAAAGCCTTTTTTTCTAATTTATAATCTAACTCTTTCACCAAGGCATTGACTTCGGTCGCATTATTAGATTCCGGATAAATATTAATATACTCTTGTAATTTTTCAAGAGCAGTTACCGTATCTTCCTGATCTTTTGAATATACAGGAGACAATTGATAGTAACTTTTTGCTGCTTTAAACAGTGCTTCTTCCTTTTTTGTACTTTTTGGATAAGCCGAAACAAAACGCTCAAAATGGTAACCAGCAATATAATATTGCTCCATTTGATAAGACGCATCTGCATTTAAAAACATCAATCTTTCGGCTTGTGGTTTCCCTCTGTATTGAGGAATTACTTGCTCGAACAATCTATTTGCCTTAGCATATTTTCCTGCATCATATAATTCTTCTCCAACTTTATATTTTTTAGCTATATCTTCAGATTTTAATGCTTTTTGATATTCGTTACAAGAGCTAAAAGTTAAAACTAATATGAGAATGTAAAAGATGTTTTTCATCTGTGATTTTTAATGTAAATTTTTATTTATTTGAGAATAAGAATCATACTCATTTCCTCTATTTTCAAACAAGATGCAAAAATACGCTATTAATATGGATTTTAAAAATATTATTTTGGCGCTAAAATAAGAGTTGAAACACAGCTATTACTTGCTTTAAGTAATATTTAACGCTCAAATGCTTTTAAAAAATCTTCTATCTTAAGTTTTAACTCATCCGTTGCAACTACTAATGGTAAACGCACAGTATCGTTACATAAATCTAAAGCTTGTAAAACAGCTTTAATTCCTGCCGGATTATTTTCAGAAAAGATAAGGCTTGTAATTTCCATTAATGCAAAGTGAATATCATAAGCTTTTTTAGCCTCTCCTGCTCTTCCTAAATCAATCATTTTAGAAAATGCTTTAGGTAATGCCTGGCCAATTACAGAAATCACACCATCTCCTCCAGCGAGAGCTACTGCTAACGCTAAATCGTCGTCTCCAGAAATGATACCAAAACCATCTGGCTTATCTTTTAACAACTGAAGGTATTGCGCCACATTGTTACCTGCTTCTTTTACGGCTACAATATTTTCAAAATCTTTACCTAATCTTATGGTGGTTTCAGGCAGCATATTAGAAGCGGTTCTTCCTGGTACATTATATAAAATAATTGGTACTGGAGAAACTTTTGAGATTGCTTTAAAATGCTGATAAATACCTTCCTGAGTAGGCTTACTGTAATATGGTGATACAGACAAAATACCTGCAAAAGCAGATAAATCTGTGTTTTGTATTTCTTCAATAACCTCAGCGGTATTGTTTCCACCAATACCTAAAACCAATGGCAGTTTGCCATTGTTGGCCTTACTAATGGTTTTAATTATGTCTTGCTTTTCTTGTTTTGTAATGGTTACACTTTCTCCTGTAGTACCACTAATAACAATATAATTGGTTCCGTTTTCTATATTAAATTTAACAATATTCGCTAACGCTTCATGGTCTACTTCGCCTTGAGTTGTAAATGGTGTAACTATAGCGATTCCTGTTCCTAAAAAAGGATTTTTCATTGTGTTATAATTTATTTAAAATATTAAGATATTTCTTTAATTCTGAAGTAAATGTTTTAAAATCATTCACTTCGGTTTTTATTATTAAGTCGTTAATACGTTCGTCTGCCTCCAGAATCCCTATTTTAAATTGTGCATTCGAAGCACTGGTAAATACTTTTAAAGCAATATCATCTGCTTTGTAATAGCTAATTAAAGCATGGTATTCGGTATTTAAGAACTGTTTTAATTCTTTATTTTTAATGACGCCTTTCCAGCCTAAATCTTTTAATGTATAGGTAGGATTAAAGACGGCTTCATCTTTTTTTACCTGCGCTTTAAAAGCAATTATATCTATATTTTCTTCTTTAACTGAAAGACTTTTTGCCAAAGTTTTAAAATCTGGAATACTTTTTAATTCTATAGTATTTACAATAACTCCTACCCGTTTAATTTTAGTATTAGATGCTGTGACAATTCTATTTTTTAACCGAGAATTGATATAGTTTTTATTAGATTTTTCTTTAAATCCTTTTAAAATCATTTATATTTAGACTTTGTACAAAAATAGCAAAACCTAACTTAATGTTTGCTTAAAATTTTAAGTATTACCTATGAAATATTATCACGTCCTTTCTTTAATAGTCTTGCTTTGCACAAGTGCTTGCAAACAGGAGCCAATGACGCTTTCTAAAATTGAAGGTAAACAAATTGGAATACATGACAGCCTTAAAGCTGACGTTAATTTTGAAAGCTTAATTGCACCTTACAGAGCGCGCTTAGAAGAAGACATGAATACAGTTTTATCTTATGCGCCAGAAACCTATTCTAAAGCTCATGGTGATTTTAATACTGCTATAGGTAATTTAATGGCAGATATTGTGTATTTGGAAGGCAACCCAATTTTTAATAAAAGAACAAATAAAAACATTGATGCCGTACTACTAAATCATGGCGGTATTCGCTCTATCATTTCTAAAGGAAATATTACAACAGAAACAGCCTTTCAAGTTATGCCTTTTGAAAATAGCATTGTAGTTGTAGCTTTAAAAGGACAACAAATAGATAGTATGATGCATTATTTAAGCGAAGCCAAAAAAGCACATCCTGTTCGTGGCATTACTTTAACCTTAGATAAAAATTATAAGATTTCTAAAGCGCTTATTAATGACAAACCTATTATAAAAGATAAACTCTATTATGTAGCTACTAACGATTATCTATACAATGGTGGTGATAGAATGCGTTTTTTTAAACCTAATGATTCTGTTTATTATTTAGACTATAAAATTAGAAATGCTATGATAGATTACTTTAAAAAAGTAGATACTATTAATCCGAAAATCGATAATCGTTTTACCCAAACCAAATAATACAAAAATAATGAAACGTAGAACTTTTATACAACAATCTTCTGCTGCAACTGCTTTAGTAACACTTGGTGGCTTTGGGTTTCAGGCTTGTAATGCCACACCAAAAACCAAACAAATTACCATCTTGCATACTAACGATGTGCATAGCCACATCGATCCTTTCGAACCAGATGCTGCTTATAATGCTAATCAAGGAGGAGTTGCCAGGCGTGCAACTTTAGTAGAAAACATTCGAAATGAAAACCCAAACACTCTGTTACTAGATGCAGGAGATATTTTTCAAGGCACGCCTTATTTTAATTACTATGGCGGCGAATTAGAATTTAAATTAATGTCTAAAATGAAATACGATGCAGCCACCATTGGTAACCACGATTTCGATAATGGCATCGATGGATTATATGCCCAGCTACCTCATGCCGATTTTAAATTTTTATCTGCCAATTACGATTTTAAAAATACCATAATGAATACTCATGTTAAGCCTTATCATGTGTTTGTTAAAGACGGTATTAAAATTGGCGTATTTGGTCTTGGTGTAAAATTAGATGGTTTGGTAGATAAAAAAATGTACAAAGAAACAGACTATCTGGACCCTATAGAAATTGCCACAGACATGTCGAGAATTCTAAAAAATGAAGAACATTGCGATCTTATTATTTGTCTCTCTCACTTAGGGTATTATTACGAAAACAAACCAGACAAAGTCTGCGATTTGTCTCTTGCAAAAGCAACTAAACACATAGACCTGATTATTGGAGGCCACACTCATACATTTTTGCCAAAACCAACGGTTGCACAAAATAAAGAAGGTAAAAATGTTTTAGTAAACCAAGTGGGATGCTACGGTATTAATTTAGGAAGAATAGACTTTTATTTTGATGCTGATAAAAATAAAACCGCCAATGGCACTTCTATAATTGTTTAACATTTAGCTTAAACCTAACGAGTTAAACCATAAAATTTAGAATGCATGTTATCTGAAATAATTACAAAAATTTTCTTTTTAATTGCCGTAATCGATCCGCTTGGTTCTGTTCCTGTATTTTTAGAAGCCACAAAACAATTAGACGACAAACACAAGAAAAAGGTAGCCATTAGAGCTTCTTTTATTGCATTTCTTATTCTGTTGTTTTTTATAGTAGTAGGTCAATTTATACTTGATGGTATGGATGTTACCTTAGATGCGTTTCAAATTTCGGGAGGTGTGATTTTGTTTTTATTTGCTTTAACCATGATTTTTGGGGAAGGTAAACCAGAGTCTGAAAAACATTTAATTAACGATTATAAGCATGTAACTATTTTTCCAGTTGCCATTCCTTCCATTGCTTCTCCAGGAGCAATAATGGCAGTCGTATTGTTAACAGATAATACTATCTACACTGTCGAACAGCAAGCCATTACAACAGGATTGGTTATTGTAGTTATTGCATTAACCATGTTAATATTACTTGGAGCAAGTTTAGTACAAAAAAGAATTGGAGAATACGGCATTACCGTAATTAGTAAAGTAATGGGTTTAATATTGGCAGCATATGCCGTTCAAAGTATATTAACTGGACTAAAAGATTTTTTTGTAGTATTAAAATAGTAAACTACAACTCAAGCAACCAGTGCTTTTCCCTAATTAAAACAACATCTTATAATAGGTATTCATTTTAGTCATGATATAAATATAAACCAGATAAAAACCAGCAATTAAAAGCATTGAGTATACCACATTTAAAATGTAACCAGAATTTACAAATAAATTAGCAACCTGTACCATTTCTGAAAAAACAATACATACACTTACTAAAAAGAGCATGAGTCCTCGTTTTGTATCGTGATATAAATAGTTAATTAAAGAAAAAGAAAGCACTAACAGAATGCAAACGTTATAAGTGCATTCTATTAAAAAATTTAAAGTATAAACCTCTAAAGTATCGTCTGCCAAAATCATTTGGTTCAATGCCAATATAAGGTATACATTAAACACGGTAAGTACTATTATAGGTAGTTTAAACTTCTTAATTAATATCCCTAAATTAATGCTCCTCGCTATGTAAATTAATAAATTTGCATAGCCGAAAACGTAGGCTATGTTAGTTATTTTAGACACTAAGTTATAGTCAAATTGCCAAAAAATCCTTGAAAACTCTGCTACAGCACAAGCAATTAAAAATACGGCAAAATTAGTACTCTTTCTATCAGATTCTACTAAATATAAATAAACGAATAAAGGAAAAACTAAGGCTCTCGAATAATTTGATAAGGTATGCAAATTAAACAATACACCAATTAAAAAGGAACAAGCAAGTGTAATTAACAAACCAGTAATAAACTGAAGCTTAGTAATTTTCATGATAGTAGATTTAGGGACTACAAGTATAATAAAAATTACCTTTTAATCGGTTAAAAGAATCATTTAATCGATGAAATGCATAATAAGTGCTTCTGAAAATTTCTAATTTAATTCTTCCTTTTTAATACAATAACGCTTTTTCACTACACTCTCTACTTTGAAATAAAATGAGTAAAATTCCTGAAAAATAGAATATTGTAGACAGGTAGCTTAGTTTAACGTCTGGATTAATATAGTAATAGGCTATTAAAATAAGTTCGGCCATGGCAAGACTTAAACAACCTAAAAATAGAATCAAGTATTTAGAGGTAGTATTCTGAATGTAATTTATAAAGGACAATGATACGAGTAAGAATAGGATAACGTTATATACCAGTTCCATAATTTGAGTTGTGACTAAAAAACGTTGTTCAAAATCGTCTGGTTTAACGATATTAACCAATACATAGACTAAATAAATGTTTAATAACAATAAAATAATTAAATCTACACTGTAGTTAAGGAATAATTTTTTTGGACTGATGGTTCTCAATACATAAGCTATTAAGAACGAAAAGGCTATAATATAAATAGTTGTGGTAATATAAAAACGATACGTTGATATTACATTAAAACCCAAGAAGTTAATAAAATCGCCTATTGCAAATAAAATTAAGAAAACGGCAAACCTTTTCGATATTGTTTTTGTGAATTTAAAATAAATTTTTACCAATAATGGCACCATAAGCAACTCGAAGGAAGTTGCAAAATTTTCGAAACCCAGCAAACTGATGCCAATAATTAATATTATAATTACGGCACCTGTTATAAGGTACATTTTTGGTTGAAGCATAGGTAGATTAGCGATATAATAGACTCCTAAATTAATAATTAAATTAGCGAATACAAAAGTAACTCACTGATTTAAAGCATATTTAAAAACTCAACCTCTGTAATTAACGGTATATTTAATTTTTCGGCCTTTTCTTTTTTACTTGGTCCCATTTTATCACCAGCGACTACAAAATCTGTTTTAGAGGAAATAGAGCTTACGTTTTTGCCGCCATTATCTTCAATTAATTTTTTAAGCTCTGATCTTGAGACCTGAGTAAACACACCAGAAACCACAAACGACTTACCTTCCAACTTATTGGTTTGGTTAGCCAATTTCTCAGCAGAAATCTCTAATTGCACACCAACCTTTTTTAAACGTTGGATGGTATTAATGTTTTCTTCCGAAGCAAAAAAAGCAACCACACTTTCTGCTATTTTAATTCCAATTTCATCAACGTTCTCTAAATCTTCGATTGACGCATTTGCTAATGCTTCTATACTTTTATAATGTTTTGCCAACTTTTTAGCGACGGTTTCACCAACAAACCGAATACCTATAGCAAACAGCACGCGCTCAAAAGGAATTTGCTTTGAAGCTTCAATGCCATTAATTAAATTATCTGCACTTTTTTCTGCCATACGTTCAAGTGGCAATACTTGACCTTTGGTAAGCGTATACAAATCGGCATAGTTAGTAATTAATCCTTCGTTTACCAACAACGCAACGGTTTCACCACCCAAACCTTCAATATCCATTGCTTTTCGGGAAATAAAATGCTGAATTCTCCCAACAATTTGCGGTTTACAGCCATTATAATTCGGGCAAAAATGTTTGGCCTCACCTTCTAAGCGCTCTAAAGGTGTTTGGCATTCGGGACAATGGGTAATGTATTGGGTTGGTTGCGAATCTATTGGTCTCTGCGATAAATCTACAGCTATAATTTTTGGGATAATTTCGCCTCCTTTTTCTACAAAAACTTCGTCATTTACTCTAATGTCAAGCTTTTCAATTTGGTCTGCGTTATGTAAAGAGGCGCGTTTTACAATGGTTCCAGCTAATTCTACTGGTTCTAAATTTGCTACAGGCGTAATGGCTCCAGTTCTTCCTACCTGGTAGGTTATCTCGTTTAATATAGTAGAAACCTGCTCTGCTTTAAATTTATATGCCATTGCCCAACGTGGCGCTTTGGCAGTGTATCCTAATTCTTCCTGCTGGTATAAGTTATTTACTTTTACAACCACGCCATCGGTTTCGTAAGGTAAGTTATGTCTGGCTTTATCCCAATGATTTATAAACTGAAAAACCTCATCTATGCTTTGGCACAGGCGTGCTTCGTTAGGCACTTTAAACCCCATCTTCTTAGCTTTTTCTAAACTTTCAAATTGCGTTTCAACACCTAAATTAGCACCTGTTAAGTTATATAGTAAGCACTCTAATGGCCGTTTGGCTACCTCTGCACTGTCTTGTAGTTTTAAACTTCCTGATGCTGTATTTCTTGGGTTTTTATAAGGCTCTTCGCCATTGGCAATGCGTTCTTCATTCATTTTTATAAAGCCATTAAAAGGCAATACAATTTCACCACGAATATCGAATTTTGCCGGATAATTGCCTTTAAGCTGCAATGGCACTGATTTTATGGTTTTTATATTTGCAGTGACCTCGTCTCCCTGAAAGCCATCGCCTCTGGTTACTGCACGAAGCAAGTTTCCGTTTTCGTAGGTTAAACTTATGGATGCACCATCGTATTTTAGCTCACAGGTATAGTTTACTTCTCCATCCACTAACTTTTTAATTCTAATTTCCCAATCCTGTAAATCTTCTAATGAATACGAGTTGTCAAGCGAATACATTCTATGCTCGTGTACAATGGTATTAAAGTTTTTGGTTACTTCTCCTCCAACGCGTAATGTTGGTGAATTAGCATCGTAAAACTCAGGGTGAGCCTCCTCCAATGCCTGTAATGCTTTTAACTTGATATCGAAATCGTAATCGCTAATTGTTGGATTATCGAGAATATAATAGTTGTAATTGTGTTCGCGAAGTTCCTGGCGAAGTTGTTGTATTTTATCCTGTGTAGTCATCTTAAAATTAAACCTCTATTATTTCATTTTTATTTTTAGATACTGAGGGCTTTTTACATCGCTCCCATTCCATATATTCTTATTTACAATCTCGATTGCAAATTCATCATTAACAATCCATTTTATTTCATTTTGATATGTTTTAAGCCAGTGTATAAAGTTAAAAGCATGACTTAAGGTGATTGAATTATCACTGTTAATATTATAAATTTCTATAAAAAATTGCTCGTCGTACACATTGTACACAAATGAAATAATTCTTTTTTTGTCTGGTGTTACGTGAGGGAATTCAGGAAAAATAGCTGTTTCTTTTCCACTTGTTCTATCAATAAAACTATAAAAGGCATCTTCGGCTTCTGGATAGACATGATACATAACATACTGATTTAGAAAATCGACATCACCATAATACTCATGAGTAGAATTACTGTAACCCACTTTGCTTTTGTAAACAACCACACTGTCTTTTACTGGCAGTGTAATATTATGGGTGCTATCCTTATTTTTTTCAATTTTTACTAATGCGTTTGCGGCTAACTGCTTATTATTTATACTTTTAATTGCATCAAAACGTGCTTTAGAAATTAACTCTAAATCTAAATAAGCCGACAAACATTCTATATTTGCTTCTTTTGTATTATGTCTGGTTTCGCTGGTGAGTTTAGACCCAACACAAATTTGATCTTCAAAGACCTTTACATCTTCAATATTGCCTAAGAAGCCTTCAAAAACATAACGTTTTCTTGTGGTATTACTCATGCCAACAACATCTTCCCATTGTATTATTGCCCAACGGCCTTTTATGGTTTTTCCTTCGTCTTCAATTTCAATAACATCATCTGTATAGCCTAAAATCTTGACAAAATCACCATTATTAAACTTACCATCTACAGTACCGTTTGCCTGCCTGATATTTAATCCGTTTCTTGAAATTACATACTTGTATTCAATTGGTTTTTCGTACCGTACATTATTATAATAGTCTGTAATTATAGTGTAGTAAGCATCGTCTGTATAGACATTAGGGTAGATTGTAAAAAAGTCGTTAAATACGATTATAGCCGAATAGTGAATTGGATCCTTACTAATTCTCGCCTTTGGTTTTAATCTGTCTATATAAGTAGTATCATTTACCTCTACAATACCAATAATACGTTTGCTTGTTGTGGTTATTTTATGTGTGGATTTTAAGGAATCTATAACTTTTGAAGTGTAGAATCCAAAATCTGAATCGACTTCATTAATCCCTTTTTCATCTTCTAATAATTTAAATTCTTCTACTGATGGTTTTGTAAAAATAATATGCTTTCCCGTTACAAATAAGGTGTCATGAGGCACAGAACTAAAATCGTAAGAGTTTGTAGACCACGTATATTCCACTTTTGTTTTTACAGGAGGCTCGATATGAGGTGTAACTTTTTCTGGTTGTTTTTTACAACCGAATAACAATAAAATTGTGATAATAGAAATAGCTTTTTTCATATTATAATCGTTCTTTATTTAACCATTTTGGTGCTGGTAATGGTATAAAATTATTCATTTTTTCTAATAAACCATCAATAGTGTGGTCTATAACAACTGCGTTTAAATTTTCCTGACTTAAAAACCCTTTAGCGACCATTGTTTTACACTGTTCAATTAAAGCATTATAATAACCGTTGGTATTTAAAATACCAATGGGTTTAGCGTGCAACCCTAATTGTCCCCAAGTGGTAATTTCAAAAAACTCATCCATAGTACCAAAACCTCCAGGAATGATAATAAAACCATCACTTTTCTCGTACATTTGTACTTTGCGATCATGCATATTATCTGTAACAATTAACTCGGTTAAAGCAATATTAACAATCTCCTTAGTTTTTAAAAAATTAGGAATGATGCCAATTACCCTTCCGTTATTTTCTAAAGTCCCGTTGGCAACCTCTCCCATAATACCTATTTTGGCAGCACCATAAACTAATATAATATTATGTTGTGCTAAAGTTTTACCTAAAGCATATGCTTCAGAAATTATTTTAATGTCGTTACCTTTACTTGACCCGCAAAATACTGCAATAGATTTCATTATTTACTTGCTTTTAACATTCTATCCTTACCGAATATATCCTTTATAATTTCTACATTTTTAAATCCGAAACTTTCTACTAACGTCTTTGTTTCTACACTTAAATACTCATTAATTTCAAAAAATAATTCGCCGTTTAAAGTTAAGCGCTCTTTGGCAAACTCTGTAATAGCCTTGTAGAATTGTAAAGGGTTATCATCGTCTACAAATAATGCTACATGTGGCTCATTATTTAATACATTATTTTGTATTTCAGCTTTTTCAAGGTTTCTAACATATGGCGGATTAGACACGATGATATTAAATTTTTGAGCGGGTAAAATGAGCGTTGATGCCTTACTATTTAATATATTGGCTTCCATAAAATGGATATTTACGTTATTTAAATCGGCATTTTGTTTTGCTACCTTTAAAGCTTCCGCAGAAATATCTATAGCATAAACCTTAGCGTTTTTTATTTTTTTTGCCAGCGAAACAGCAATACATCCAGATCCTGTACCTATATCTAAAATTGAATGTGTTTTAGCGTTCTCTTCTTTTAATTGCTTAATAACAAGCGTAACGAGTTCTTCGGTTTCTGGTCTTGGAATTAGCGTGTGTGTATTCACTTTAAAGGGTAAGCCATAAAATTCGGTTTCACCTAAAATATATTGAATGGGTATCTCATTTTTTAAATCTTCTAAAGCCTTAAAAATAGGCTCTTGCTCTGCTTTAGTAATCGACAAATTTCTATCTAAAGCACTTTGTAATCTTGAAATGTTATAAAACGCTTCTGTACACAGAAAGAAAAAACTGGACACTTCTTCTTTACCATAAATAGTGTCTAAGGTTTTATGAAATATATGCTCTAAATCTTTTAATAACACGTGATTTGTAATTGTCTGTTGTTAATCTTTTGTATAACTCTTATGTTGTTTTTGCACTATAAATCTCTTATCATCCACACACCACAATTATAATGGCCAGTTGCTCCTAATGGTGCTTTTAAATGTTTAAAATTATAAGATTCGTAAATGTGAATTGCTTCCTTTAATTCGGGAATGGTTTCCAAGTAACATTGCTGATAGCCTAAACTTTTAGCTTTTTCAAGACATTTTGCAAAAATTTTCTTTCCGTAACCTTTACCACGAACCCGTGAAGAAAAATACATTTTTTGTACTTCGCAAGTCTTGTCATCTGTCCCGCTTAAAGGTTTTAATCCACCTCCTCCCTCTACTTCGCCATCTACAGTAACTACATAATAAATTTCGTTTTCATTGCTGTAAGCCTCAAACATTTTAGGTGTCTCTTTATCTGCATACGCTGTACCAACCAATGGCAGATTATATTCTAAAAAAACCTCACGTATTACGGCTTCTATTTTAGCATTATCTTCTTGTTGTATTTCTCTTATTACAATATTATTTTTACTCACTATATTATACTATTTTTACGCCATATTTAGAGGTTGAAGATACACTAATACCGAACAAATTAAAAAAATTCAAGATGAAGAAACTCATAATCTTATCAACAATTATATTCGTGGTTTTTAGCTGTAACATTACTGATAAACCTGAGTTTTTAAGAGTTGAAAATATTGAAATTGAAGAATCTAACAGCGAATTTATTGTCTTAACCGCAGATGCTTTTTTTAATAACCCTAACACTATTGGTGGAAAACTTGAAACTGAAGGCATAAAAGTAGTAATAAACGACATCGAAGTAGGTACAGTAACCTCTAAAACTTTCGATGTGCCTGCAAAAAAAGAATTCTCAATCCCATTAAAAGCAAACATCCCTGCTAATAAGCTTTTAAATTTAAACAACTTAAGTGGCATCTTAAATAGTGTACTAAACAAAGGCGTGCAAGTGCATTATAAAGGAGATATTAAATACAAAGTGTTTGGGTTCTCCCATAAATATACCGTAGATGAAATACAAGATGTAAAAATTAAAATCTAAGGTTGAGTGTACACGAAACATACATGGCACGTGCAATACAAATTGCAAAAAATGGTTTAGGCATAACGCGACCTAACCCTATGGTTGGTGCTGTAATTGTATATAAAAATAAAATTATTGGAGAAGGTTTTACCAGCAAATATGGAGGTAGCCATGCCGAAGTAAATGCTATACATGCCGTAAAAAACAAGGCGTTATTAAGAGAAAGCACCCTGTATGTAACACTCGAACCGTGTTCGCATTACGGCAAAACACCTCCATGCAGCGATTTAATTATTAAGCATCACATCCAACACGTTGTTATTGGTTGCGTGGACGATAATCCTCAAGTTGCAGGTAAGGGAATAAAAAAACTCATTAGCGTAGGTTGTAAAGTAAACGTTGGTGTTTTAGAAGACGCATGTAAAGCGCACCATAAACGCTTTTTTACGTTTCACAATAAAAAAAGACCCTATATTATCTTAAAGTGGGCAGAAACTAATAATGGTTTTATTGCTCCAAAAACCAAAAACGAAAATAAGCCCGTTTGGATTACGAATGTACTATCTCGACAGTTAGTCCACAAATGGAGGGCTGAAGAGCAAGCCATTTTGGTAGGTACAAACACCGTGATTAAAGACAACCCAAGTTTAACTGTTAGAGATTGGACTGGAGCAAACCCAACACGTGTTGTTTTAGACAGAAACAAATTACTATCGAAAGCATATGCCGTTTTTAATAATGCCGTAGAAACGCTAACCTTCACCCAACACACCGTTAAAGAGCTTTGCGACCATTTATACAAGCAAAACATTAATTCTATAATTATTGAAGGTGGCGCAAAAACGCTTCAGCTTTTTATAGATGAAAATCTTTGGGATGAAGCCAGAGTATTTAAAGGGAATACTGAGTTTAAAGAAGGGCTAAAAGCACCTCGGCTTTCTGGGCAACTTATTTTTAAAGCACAATTAGCAGAAGACACTTTGCGAATTTATAAAAACAAACTATAACTGCCGTATTGAATTGTGCAGCACAAACGATGACAAAAATAAAAACTATAATATTCGATTTTGGCGACGTATTTATCAACTTAGATAAAGAAGGCGCGATGGCAAACGCATTAGAGCTTTTTGAAATGGAAACACTTTCTGAAGAACTTATAGCCATTAACACGCTTTACGAACAAGGCTTACTTTCTACCAACGAGTTTATAGAATTTTACAGCGATAACTTTCCAAAACTTTCAAAAAAAGAAATTATTGAAGCTTGGAATTATATTATTTGCGACTTCCCCTCTAAAAGATTGGACTTTATCACCCAGTTAGCAAAAGAAAAAAAATACGAATTAATACTATTGAGTAATACTAACGAGCTTCATATAAATTGTATTAAAGAACATATTCCTTTTTACGAAGATTTTAAAGCAGCATTTAACACGTTCTATTTATCTCATGAAATCATGTTAAGAAAACCAAATGAAGATATTTTTAAATTTGTTTTAAATGAAAATAATTTAAAAGCTGAAGAATGTCTTTTTATAGATGATACTAAAGAAAATACAGATACTGCTGCTAAACTTGGTTTTCACGTATGGAATAACAATCCTAAATCTGAAGATGTTATCGATTTATTCACAATTAAAAGTGACCTGTTTTGATTTATCTTTTGCTTAGCATCCTTGCTTCTACTTTCGTCTTTATTATTTTTAAACTTTTGGCTAAATACAAGATTAACACCTTACAATCCATTATTGTAAATTATTTTGTTGCCTTTGCCATGGGTATATTAACCACTACAGAAACCTCAACAGTAAATGAGGTGATTGATACCAAGTGGTTCTATGGTGCGGTTTTTTTAGGCTTTATGTTTATCTCAATATTTAACGTATTAGCCCTAACTGCGCAACGTAGTGGGCTTTCGGTTGCTTCGGTAGCCAGTAAAATGAGTGTGGTAATCCCAATTACTTTTGGCTTATATGCCTATAACGAAAGTTTAAGTTTTCAAAAATGTGTTGGTATTTTATTGGCATTAGTTGCGGTGTATTTAACTTCGGTGAAAGCAAAGAGCAGCAAAGTAAAACTTAAACATTTATGGCTTCCTATTGTTTTGTTTTTTGGTTCTGGGATTATAGATACGACTATTAAATATCTTGAAACTTCTTATGTTGCTAAAGATGGAATCCCGCTGTTTTCGGCAACTATATTTGCTGTCGCTGGTAGCATTGGTGTTATTATACTTGCTGTAAAAGCCATAAAAGGAACACTAACAATAGATTACAGAAGTATCTTTGGAGGTATTATTTTAGGCGTGGCTAACTACTATTCTATTTATATGTTACTAAAAGCATTACAGATTGAAAACTTTGAAAGTTCGAGTATATTCACCGTAAACAATGTCGCCATTGTAATGCTCTCTACAGTAATAGGATTGGCGTTCTTTAAAGAAAAACTAAGTATTAAAAACTGGTCTGGAATCTTGATGGCGATAATTTCTATTGCATTAGTAACTTTGTCGTAATGGAAGATTTTAATAATAGTGATACTTATAAAACAATTTTAAAGCCTTCTAACGAAGTTCTTTTTAAAGACAAAAACTCGAAGTTTTACAGTTATGCTTATCCTATAACAAATGAGGATGATGTTAAAATTTATCTCGATGGACTAAAGGAGCAACACAACAAAGCAGGACATTTTTGCTATGCCTATCAAATTGGCAACGATGAAAACACACTAAATTATAGAACAAATGATGATGGCGAGCCTAATAACAGTGCAGGTATGCCAATTTATGGACAAATACAGTCTTTCGAGGTAACCAATGTATTAATAGTTGTTGTTCGCTATTTTGGAGGTGTGAAATTAGGTGTTGGTGGCTTAATTAATGCTTACAAAACAGGAGCGCAACTTGCTTTAGAAGCCTCAAAAATTGTAAAACGCACGATTAATGTAAATTTTGTTATCAAGTTTGAGTATGAGTTAATGAATAAAGTAATGCGTGTAATTAAAGAAAAAAACTTAAACATCACCAATCAGAAATTGGAACTGGATTGTGAAATTACTATTTCGGTTAGAAAAAATGATGCTGAAGCTATTTTAGAAATTTTCGAATCCATTTATAAAGTACAGATTAAAAAAATTACCCATTAATTATTTAATGCCTCTAAAAAATATTTTGGTGGTCTTGTTGGTCTGTTTGTGTTTAAATTTACAAACACTAAAACCACATTTGCAGTTGATAGAATTTGACCCAAATCATTCAATATTTCATACTCAAATTCCACACTTGCAGAAGGTGATTTTTTAAGTGAAGTTTTTACCGTAATTACATCATCATATTGTATAGGTTTCTTATATTTTACACTTAGTGACACGACAGGAAGCCCTAACCCACTTGCCTCCATTTTTTTGTAAGAAATCCCTAATTTTCTTAACCATTCAATACGTGCTATTTCCAGATATAATGCATAGTTTCCGTGATGAACTACACCCATTTGATCTGTTTCTGCATAACGCACTCTTATATCTATTTTATCGGTTTTCATATTCGATTTCTAAATTATTTTTCGTAGTTTCGTTCAAGCTATCAGTATGAGAAAAAAAAACTAAATATTCAATAGCAAATCATTTTTTTTTTAAGTTTTTTGTTCACATATTTGCCATGCTATAATACAGATCGTTGATGTTCCATTTTTATGTCTGTAAATAACTAACTTAAAAAACACTTAAATTTAACAATGAGTATAACTGCGCAATCGGTCTGGAATAACTGTCTTAATTTTATACAAGATAATATCCAACCTCAAGCATATAAAACTTGGTTCGAACCAATAGTCGCGGTGAAGCTTACAGACAACGCTTTAAGTGTTCAAGTACCTAGTAAATTCTTTTACGAATGGCTTGAAGAACATTATGTTAAAATTTTAAAAGTAGCACTTACCAAAGAATTAGGAGAAACTGCCAAACTGGTTTACATTATTAAGATGGAAAACACTTATGGCAACAAGCAACCTTTTACCGAAAAAATACCGAGTGCTAATCGCTCTGGTGTTAAGGCTCAAGATGTCGATGTGCCTTTAAAGAATAAAGATAGAGAATTACGTAATCCGTTTGTTATTCCAGGTATTCGTAATGTAAAAATTGAATCGCAACTTAATCCAAACTATAATTTCGATAACTTTTTAGAAGGCGATTCTAACCGTTTGGCACGTAGTGCTGGCTTAGCTGTTTCAGCAAAACCTGGTGGAACTTCTTTTAATCCGTTATTAATATTTGGAGGTGTAGGATTAGGCAAAACACATTTAGCCCATGCCATTGGTGTGGATATTAAGGACAAGTATCCTGAAAAAACAGTTTTGTATATCTCTGCTGAAAAATTTACCCAACAATATATAGACTCGGTAAAGAAAAATAACAGAAACGATTTTATACATTTTTATCAACTAATCGATGTATTGGTTATTGATGATGTACAATTTCTTTCAGGAAAATCTGGAACTCAGGATGTTTTCTTCCACATCTTTAACCATTTACACCAGAACGGAAAGCAGGTTATTTTAACCAGTGACAAGGCTCCTGTAGACATGCAGGATATAGAGCAGCGTTTGTTGTCGCGTTTTAAATGGGGATTAAGTGCAGAATTACAAACACCAGATTTTGAAACCAGAGTTTCAATCCTTAAAAATAAACTGTATCGTGATGGTGTAGAAATGCCGGATGACATTATTGAATATGTTGCTAAGAATATTAAAACTAATATTAGAGAGTTAGAAGGCGCTATTATCTCTTTAATTGCTCAATCTTCATTTAATAAAAAAGAAATAAATATCGAATTAGCAAAACAGGTTGTCGAAAAGTTTGTAAAGAATACAAAACGCGAAGTATCTATAGATTACATACAGAAAGTTGTTTCAGACTATTTTCAAATGGATGTAGATACTCTTCAGTCTAAAACCAGAAAAAGACATATTGTACAAGCAAGGCAATTAGCTATGTTTTTTGCTAAAAAATTCACTAAAGCGTCGTTAGCAAGTATTGGTTCTCAAATTGGTAAGCGTGATCACGCTACGGTATTACACGCCTGTAAAACGGTAGATAATCTATCTTCTACAGATAAGCAATTTAGAAAGTATGTTGAGGACTTAACAAAAAAGCTTTCAGTTTAAAAAATCCTTTATTATGGTTAGAATACTAATGGTTTGCCTCGGAAACATCTGTCGCTCACCACTAGCTCATGCTATTTTAGCTTCAAAATTAGACGCTGAACATTTTGAAGTAGATTCTGCCGCAACAAGTAATTATCATATTGGTGATTTACCAGACAAACGCTCTATTGCTGTTGCCAGAAAAAACGGATTAGACATAACCAGTCAACGCGGAAGACAATTTAAAGTTGACGATTTCGAAACATACGATTATATCTATGTTATGGATAAATCTAACTTCGAAAACGTAGTAAAAATGGCACGTAATGTCGATGATATTTCTAAAGTTAAATTAATTTTAAACGAAAGTCATCCCAACAAAGACCTGGAAGTTCCAGATCCTTATTATGGAGGCGATGCTGGTTTTGACAAGGTGTATGCTATGCTTGATGAGGCTTGCAACTCTATAGCCAAAAAACTAAATTAGTGATTGAGCACGTATATTAGTTATCTGTTTATTAATTTTATTAAAATTTGATACTACTATGAAACATCTTTACACTACACTTCTTTTTTTCTTTATAAGCCTATTAATTACTGCTCAAACGGTTGAGTTAACTGCTTTTGGACCTTCTTTTAATAATCCGGTAGAAATGGTTAATGCCGGAGACAGCAGGCTTTTTGTTGTTGAAAAAGCAGGAGTAATTAAAATATTAAATTCAGACGGCACAGTAAACTCTACACCATTTTTAGACATTAGTTCTTTAGTTGGTTCTGGTGGAGAACGTGGATTATTAGGTCTTGCATTCCCTCCAGATTATACAACAACTGGTCGCTTTTATGTAAACTATACAGATGACTCCAGTACACAAACGCCAAACACTATTGTAGCGCGTTATACGGTGAGTGCAAACCCAGACGTTGCAAATACAACCGGAACTACACTTTTAACCATACCACAACCCTATAGCAATCACAATGGTGGGAAATTAACTTTTAGTCCTAATGATGGCTATTTATACATCGCTTTGGGAGATGGAGGTTCTGGTGGAGATCCACAAAACTTAGCACAGAACTTAAATACCCTTTTAGGAAAATTATTGCGAATAGATGTTAGCGGTTCTGCCTATACGAATCCTAGCGATAATCCATACATTACAGGAGGAGGTTTGCCAGAAATCTATGCTTATGGCTTAAGAAACCCTTGGAAAACTTCGTTCGACAAAACTACTGGCGACTTATGGATTGCAGATGTTGGGCAAAGTTCTTACGAAGAAATAAACCGCGTTTCAGGCTCTGGAAATCCAGGAGATAATTATGGTTGGAAATGTTATGAAGGTGCACACCCATTCGACACTACTGGCTGTCCGCCAATAAGTGCGACAGTTCAGCCAGTGAGTGAATATGTTTATGGAAATAATGGTTCGGTTTTTAGATGTTCTATAACAGGTGGTTATGTTTATAGAGGCAACCAATATCCAAGTTTTGCTGGTAAATACTTTTTTGCAGATTACTGTAGCGGAGAAATTGGAATTTTAACTGGTAGCGGAAACAATTGGACTATGAGTATGAATCTGGCAAACATAAACTCATCTTGGGTTAGTTTTGGAGAAGATAATAATGGTGAACTATACATTATTAGCCAAAATGGAAGTATTTACAAATTAACCGATCCGCTTTTAAGTGTAGATGAAGACTCCTTAAATAGTTTTAGCCTCTTCCCAAACCCTGCAAAAGATAATGTGACTCTAAAATTTGCTACAGATGATAGTTTTATAGAATCTATTGAAATTACCAATATTCAGGGTCAAATAGTAAAAAAAATAGCACCTGAAACTTCTGAAACATTAACAATTTCAACCGAAACCTTTTCTAATGGCATATATTTAGTAAAAATTAATACATTTACTGGACAACAATTAGTCAAGAAATTAGTAATTTATTAAATGAATAACACTTACGGTATACTATATCTTATCCCAACCACTTTAGGCGATACCGAACCATTAAATGTTTTGCCATTAACTGTAAAAAAAATTATAGAGCAGGTAGATATTTATATTGTTGAAAACGAAAAAACCGCAAGACGCGATATTAAAAAAATATCACCAGGTAAAAAACAGTCTAATTTAACACTGTTTCCTTTAAATAAGTTTACAGATGCAAGCGAATTACCAAGCTATCTTGAACCCTGTTTAAAAGGTTTAAATGTTGGATTAATTTCTGAAGCAGGCTGTCCAGGCGTTGCAGATCCTGGAGCAGAGGTTGTAAAGTTAGCCCATCTTCAAAATATTAAAGTCGTTCCACTAGTTGGACCTTCATCAATTTTATTAGCAATAATGGGCAGCGGAATGAATGGGCAAAGCTTTGCTTTTAATGGTTATTTACCTATAGATAAACATGAGCGCAAACAAGAAATTAAACGCTTAGAACGCTTGTCTTTCGAGCAAAACCAATCGCAATTATTTATAGAGACACCTTATAGAAATAATAAATTTTTAGAAGATTTATGTAATATATTAAATGGTAACACAGACATTTGCGTAGCTTGTGATATTACTTTATCCACGGAATACATAAAAACAATGTCTGCAAACGATTGGAAAAAAAATAACGTTGACCTTCATAAAAGACCAACGTTATTTATTATTCATAAAACTTAGTGTTTTCTATGCTTTCATAGAAACTTTTGCTTTCTGGTTAGGTACAATTTTAGACGTATCGTAACCCTGAAATCGTTTCATATAATATTTAATAGAAGTACCATAGGCATCTTCAAAACCATTTGCACCATAGCTTCTTAAGTATTTTTTTACGCCTCCAGGACCTGCTAAATGCGCAGCAGCAAGAATACCAGACTCGGTAACCAAAATACCATTAATTCGTTTACCACTAAAACGTGCTATATCTTTTCTTAACACCCATTTGTTACGTTGCGCATTTGCAACAAAGGCTTTCTCTTGCAATTCTGGTGTGTTTAAAAAATGTGTAGTATCATGAATACCAATCATTTTTAAAGTACTCCTCCCAAATTGATACTTACCTAAATAGCCTAAGGTATTTACTCTAAAATAGTTATTTTGAGACTCTTTAAACCCCAATTCCTCTTTGAACCCTGTAAAAGATTTTCCTAAAAGTGGTGTAAATAAATTTGCATCTTTATGAGCCGAAACCATGCTTGGCTTACCTAAATTATTTACATCTTGAAGTTCAACAGTGTTATCGCTAACTAAAGCGAAATCTTTATTGTTAGTGTTAACCGAAAGCGATACTATAACTAAAATACATATTGTAAGCGCTAATGAAACTAACTTTGCAATACTTTTTTTATTCATAATCATTAGATTTTTTAAAGCAGCTAATTAACAATAAGCATGCCTAAAATTTCGAGGCGCAAATATACAACATTTTTTTTAATCCTGTAAATCAATCGATTAACTGCTTTTAAAAGTAGACAGCGTGGAACTTTATGCCGTTTTTACCGTTGAATTCCACGGTTGGAAATGGCACTTTTAAAGTGTTAAAAACGCTGAAAACTGATTTTAACAGCCCAGAATTTGTTTTAATCCTGGTCAAATCTACATCTAAACTTAAATAGTATTGACGCTGTCTGTTTTGTTTTATCAACGCGTTATTAACAATAAGTGTCTCATTTCCAGATAACATGCCTTCTCCTCCATACCCAAAAGCCACATTTAGCCATCTTGGCATGTTACTGTTTTTAAAAAAGGAATAGATATTGGCAGAGAGCCAATAGGTTTGCCCATTGTAGTCTTTTAAAGCTTCTTCTAGTATACCGTTACCTAATTTATCTGGTCTTTGTGGTGCATAATTGGTGCGATGAAATGAGTATTTCATTACAATACGCTGTTCTTCCCAAAATAGTTCTTGCCCAATATATAAACCTGCTCCAGCTGTATTAGCAGTGAAATCTCCCCAACTAAAACCCCATTCTTGAGAAAAACCATCCATTAGTTCTACAGCAGTTAAAAATGAAAAGCCCAGGGTAGCGCCATATATAAGTTGGTCTTTTTTACGCACACCACTCCATCTTAAAGTCTGCGCTCCAAATCTTCCTAATTGATACGCAGAAAAAGTGTGACCAAGCTTATCTATTTGAAGCCATTCGTTATTATCATTTGTAGTATGGAATTTTGAACGCTCATAATCCGCATACCAAAGCTGATTTAAACCTATAAGCGTTAGACCACCAATTGTAGCTTCAGAAATTACTACAGCATTTCTTCTTTTTTTATTTAAAGTATCGCTTGGCTTAAAGAAATCCGTGCTCTGTGAAAAGACAGAAACACTATTAAATGTAATTAGTAAAAAAAGTAAAGCGTATCTCAATATTATCTATTTACGCCTTGTTTATTTATCCAGGCTACATATTCTCGCTTATTTGCATTATGCTGAGCTAATGTTTTTGCAAATTTATGGTAACCAAAGTTTTTAACGTTAGCTACAAAATAAAGATAATCGTGCTTTTCTGGATTTAAAACGGCGTCTATTGCAGATACATCTGGCATAAAAATGGGTCCTGGTGGTATACCAGCATATTTATAAGTATTGTATTTAGAATCTGTTTCTAAATCTTTGTAAAGAACACGTTTAATAACACGGTTAAAATCTCCGGATTCCTTTTTTACAGCATAAATTACTGTTGGATCTGCCTGTAATGGCATGCCTCTTTTTAATCGGTTTAAGTAAACGCCTGCCACTCTTGGTCGCTCATCTACTTTTGCCGTTTCTTTGTGAACTATTGCTGCTAAAGCTATAACTTCTGCTTTAGTAAGATCGAGTTGCTTTGCTTTCTCAAGTCTGTTTGCGGTCCAGAAACGATTATATTCTTTTAGCATTTTATCTCTAAAACTATCTGCAGAAGTATTCCAGTACAGCTCGTAACTATTAGGCACATACATGGCTAATGCCGTTTCAGTTTTAAATCCGTTTTTACTTAAAAATTCTGGGTCTGTCATCGCTTGTAACAATGAAAGGCTATCTGCTTCAATTTGAAAAGCAATACGTCCAGCCAAATCTTCAATACGTTCCTGATTATTGAATGCTATTTTAAGTGGTAAGTTTTTACTTCTAATAGAGTTAATAATCTCATTATTACTCATTCCTTTTTTAATAATAAAACGACCTGCCTTAATATTTGTGGTGTATTTTTTTTGTTCTGCTAAAGCATCGAAGCCATCAATATCTTTTAATAATGGTTTTAATTGTTCTCTAACTTCGGCGTATTTAGCATGAGTTGGCACAAAAATGTAGGCTTCTTCATTATTGAATGCTGTATTGGGTTTAAGCATGGCACCATAGATAAAATAGGCAAAATAAGCTGCTATGGCTAAACCTATAATGGCGATGGCAAAAAGTATTTTTTTAAAGTACATTATTAATTAGTTGATATAAATATTCGTTTTTATAGTTTCCGTTATGGAAATTCCAATCTTTTTTTAAACCCACCTTTACAAAGCCCTGATTTTCAAACAGGTTAATGCTGGCTGTATTTGCTTCAGAAATATTGCAATATAATTGATGTAAATCTAAGTGTGTAAAACAATAATCGGTTAACAATTCTATGGCTTCTTTCCCATAGCCTTTGCTCCTGTTTTCGGTATCCTTAATTAATATACCTATACCTGCTCGATGGTGTTTTGGGTCGAAATCGAATACATCAATCATACCAAGAGTATCGTCTTTATAATTCGAAATTACCAATCGTAATTGCTTAACTTCATAAATATCTTTGTGTGCATGTTCTAAATATTGTCTAATTAAAAACTTAGAATATGGCGTAATGGTACTGCTTAATTCCCAGATAGTTTCATCATTTTCAATGGCATGAATAAAAGCTAAATCTTCTGGCTCAAGGGCTCTTAAATATATATGTTTACCTTTGAGAGTTACCATTTTATTTCACCTTTAAAAACAAATGTGGCTGGTCCTTGAAGCCATATATTTTTATAACCTGTTGCTGTTTTTTCAAAAGAAACCAAAAGCTTTCCTCCTTCAACATTTAAATTTACAGTATTGCTACTTGTCTTACCTGTTGTATGCATTGCCAAGGCTACAGCTGTTACTCCTGTACCGCAAGATAAAGTTTCATCTTCAACACCTCTTTCGTACGTTCTAACAGCAAATGTGTTGTTATCTATTTGCTCTACAAAATTTACATTTGTTCCTGCATTATTGTAAGGACTGCCATTGCGTATTTTACAACCTTCTGCCTTGACATTAACATTCTCAATGTTTGTAACTAAAGTAACATGATGAGGAGAACCTGTATTTAAAAAAGTATGAGTGTTAAAAACATTTACAGCATTCACATCCTGCATCTTTAATTTTACAAAATCATTATCAATGGTCGCCTCGTGTAAACCATCTATTGCATTAAACGTTGTGTGTTTGTCTATAATATTTAACAGTTTTGCAAAGGCAACAATACAACGTCCACCATTTCCACACATGCTGCTTTCCTTTCCATCTGCATTATAATAGACCATTTTAAAGTCTGAAGTTGGATCGTTTTCCAATAAAATTAAACCATCTGCTCCAATACCAAAGCGTCTGTCGCACAAATGCGCAATTAATTTGGTATTGTTTTTGTTGAATATTGCTTGACGATTATCAACAAAAACAAAATCATTTCCAGTACCTTGATATTTGTAAAAGGTGTGTGTCATTAAATGAATTTTACTCCGACAAATATAGTGTATTGAAAATTTATTTGTGTTGTTAATATGACGTTAAAGTTGAATTTTCAACTCAATAAAAAATTATTTTTATAGTTATACTATTAATTCTAAACTAAATATAATATGAAAAAGATAGCAACGCTGGTTTTAGTTTCAGTCTTAGGAGGCGCAATAACTCTGGGAACATATAAAACCTTTCTTGAAGAAGAAAAAACAATTACAGAAACAGAACAATTTAATCAACCTTTTTTTCAACCTGTAAATTACAAGGCGACTAACACAAATTTGGCCGCTATTGAGGGTATGGATTTTACTGTTGCTGCAGAGAAAACATTAGACGCAGTAGTACATGTAAAAAACCTGACCTCTACTAATCAACAACTAACCATGCGTGATTTATTTATGGGACGTGCACCGCAGCGCAGACAGTTAGGTACTGGTAGTGGCGTAATAATTTCGCCAGATGGCTATATAATTACAAACAACCACGTTATAGATGACTCTGAAAATTTAAGTGTTACACTTAACGATAATAGGACTTTACAAGCTACAATTGTTGGTACAGATCCTAAAACCGATATTGCTTTATTAAAAATTGAAAGCGATGAGATTTTGCCATATACTACCTTTGGAGACAGCGATACTGCCAAAATTGGCGAGTGGGTATTAGCAGTTGGTAATCCATTTAATTTAACTTCTACAGTTACTGCAGGAATTATAAGTGCTAAATCCAGAGATTTATCTGGAGATAGCAGCCAATCTTTTATACAAACCGATGCAGCAGTAAACCCAGGAAATTCTGGTGGTGCTCTAGTTAATGCTAATGGAGAACTTATTGGTATTAATACAGCTATTACTTCTCAAACAGGTTCTTATATAGGTTATTCTTTTGCGGTACCAAGTAACATTGCTAAGAAAGTGATTCAAGATATTATGGAATTTGGAAACGTTCAAAACGGAATTTTAGGCGTACGTGGAGGCTCTTTAAATACCAATGCTGCCGAAAAGTTAGGCGTTGGAGAAACAGAAGGTTTCTATGTAGATGATGTAGATGCAGATACAGGTGCTGCCATTGCAGGTTTACGTAGTGGTGATATTATAAAGAGAATCGATAATATTGAAATAAAGAAATTTTCGGACTTAAGAGGTTACTTAGATACCAAACGTCCAAACGATAAGGTAAATGTTTACTTTTTAAGAAACGGCGTTCAAAAAGAAGCAGAAGTTACCTTACTTAAGGTTAACACGATTACCGTACCTATGATAGGTGTTTTAAAAGAAGCTAAACCTAAAGAACTAAGAAAATTTGGGGTAAAAAATGGTGTAAAAATAGAGCGTCTTACAAGCAATCAAAACTATGCTAACTATTGGTTAAACAATGGCATTCAAGAAGGTGATATTGTAACCGCAATTAATGATATTAAAGTAAATACGGTTGACGATATTAAAAATGTAATAAAAAACAGAATCGATAGCGAGCCGTTTAAAATTGAAATTATAAACTCTAACGGAGAGAGTCAACGTTACTTTTTTAGATAAATCGCTCATAGATTTACCAAATTTAAAAGGTGCTTTAGTTTATTCTAAAGCACCTTTATTTTTTCATCTAAAATGTTTTACGAAAACGTTTGAAATAACTATTTTTGCAAAAAATTTCAGCCAAGCTGAAACTCATTTATAAACCATTAAACACTTAAACGAATGCCAGTTAAAGAAACCTATGAAAACGAATTAGCTTTTCAAGCCGACAGACGTCGTGCTACCGTAGAATTTATTAAGATTGTTAGCGACCTTTGGTACGACAAATCTATAGAATTGGTGCTTTTTAGAAATCAATTAATAGATAGAAATGTTAGCGAGATATTAAACCTACATGAATATGCTGGTGAATTTGTGCAAAAGCCAATCTCGGTTTTTGATTCTGTAGAAATTGCTCAAGCTATTAAAACTTTAGATGTTCCACCAGCAAAACTGGATATTGGTAAATTAACTTACGAATACCATTTAGAAGAGCAAGAACACACCAATGCTATGGCATTTGTAGCAAGCAAATTAAAAGGTGCAAGTGCAACAGAAGAAATTACACCAAAAGATGTTGTGCTTTATGGTTTTGGTCGTATTGGTCGTTTAGTAGCTCGCGAATTAATGACACGTACAGGAAAAGGTAGCCAATTACGTTTACGTGCAATTGTAACACGTGGCAAAAACGATGCTACCGTTTTAGAAAAAAGAGCTTCGTTATTACGTAACGATTCTGTTCATGGCGAATTTTCTGGAACGGTGGCTGTAGATTTAGAAAACGAGTCTCTAATTATTAATGGTACAACAGTTCGTGTTATCGCTGCCAACCAACCAGAGGATATCGATTATACTAAATATGATATTAAAGATGCATTAATTATAGATAACACAGGTGCATTTAGAGATAAAGAAGCTTTAACACGTTTAAAAAACTCTCCTGGCGCAAATAAAGTTTTACTAACTGCTCCTGGAAAAGGAATTCCAAATATAGTACATGGAGTAAACCACTTAGAGAACAATCCAGATACAGTAGATATATTTTCAGCTGCTTCTTGTACTACTAATGCAATTACTCCTGTTTTAAAGGCCATTGAAGATACTTATGGAGTAAAAAGCGGACATTTAGAAACGATACATGCTTATACAAACGACCAGAATTTAGTAGATAATTTTCATAAAAAATACAGACGTGGTCGTGCTGCGGCATTAAACATGGTGATTACAGAAACTGGCGCTGGTGCTGCTGTTTCTAAAGCATTACCAAGTTTTGAAGGTAAATTAACATCCAACGCAATTCGTGTTCCTGTACCTAATGGTTCTTTAGCAATTTTAAATTTAGAACTAAAAACTAAAGCAAGTATAGACAGTATTAATTCTACTTTAAAAAAATATGCGCTTGAAGGAGATTTAGTTGAACAAATTAAATACGAAATGAGTGATGAGTTAGTATCAAGCGATATTGTTGGTAGCTCTGCTCCTTCTATTTACGATAGTAAGGCAACAATTGTTAGAAAAGATGGAAAAAATGCTATTCTTTACGTGTGGTACGATAATGAGTATGGATACAGCCATCAGGTTATTCGCTTAGCGAAACATATAGCTAAAGTAAGACGCTATACCTATTACTAATAGTTTACAACGTTTATATAACTCCAGACTAATTGGAGCACACATAAAAATCTCACAATAACATGTGAGATTTTTTTTGTTTAATAGTTCTTTTAACATAATTCAACGCAACCATTTTTAACCGCTCGCATCTATAATTAAAACGCTAACAAATGAAAAAACCAACTGTTAAAGTCATTTTGCTTTTTATGACTATAGTTTTAAATTCTTGCTTTTGGAATACTGCAGACGACGATTTTGTAAACCCAAACTTTCAACCTTTACAGCAATACGAAGCTGTTACCATGCTTAGAACCGAGTTTGAAAACGCCACGCTACTTCTACCACCAGAACCCATATCTGAAACTGGAAAAATTTATGTAAAAGATGGTTATTTGTTCATAAATCAACCAAATAAAGGATTTCATGTTTTTGACAATTCTAATCCTTCAGCACCTGTAAACATTGCTTTTTTGAAGGTTTTGGGTTCTTCAGATTTAAGTACAAAAAATGAAATGCTGTACATTAATAATGCAACAGATTTAATAGCTATAAAACCAAATTTTGAAAACAGCACTATCGAAATCACAAAACGCATTGTTAATACATTCCCTGAGTTAGCCTCACCAAGCAATTGTTGTTACCATAATACAGCAGAAAACGAAGTAATTATTAACTGGACTTTAATAGAATAACCATGAAAAAATATAGCATCATACTAATTTTATTCGTGTTTTTGGGTTGCGATTCAGATTCAAATACAAGTAATAATACTTCTGCATTTTCCGATAATTCAATTGGTCAAGGTGGGTCTTTAGCACGTTTTGCATTGTTTAACAACTACCTTTATACAGTAGATAATCAAGATTTAAATGTCTTTAGTATTTTAGACAACGAACAACCTGTACAGGTTAACGAAGTCCCTATAGGTTTTAATATTGAAACGCTTTTTAACTATAAAGAATATCTTTTTATAGGGTCGCAAAACGGCATGTATATTTATAGTGTTGCAACTCCTGAGACACCAGAATATCTATCAGAAGCACAGCATTTTACGGCATGCGATCCTGTGGTTGCAAACTTTACGCATGCCTTTGTAACCTTACACTCAGACATTGGTTGTGGTAATACATTAAACCAATTACAAATTTATAATGTTGAAGATTTACAAAATCCGGTATTGCTCTCTACCAGAAATCTTACACGCCCAATTGGGTTAGGGCTGTATAACGATTACCTTATTGTTTGCGACGATGAAGTAAAAATTTTCGACATTTCAAACCCTGAAAATGCACAATTAGTCCATAGTATTAATCGTGACGCTTTCGATGTTATCATTCAGGAAAACTTGTTAATATTAGTAGGTGAGTCTGGTGTTTATCAATACAATTTAGACAGTACCAATATTCAAAACACAACAGAATTAAGTACCATTAACATCTAATCTGTACTTTTTTAACGTATATATATAAGCTTCACAATTTGTGAGGCTTTTGTAGTATTATACTCTTAACTCATTTAAACTTTTTGCCAATAAACTAAACTATATTCTTTATTTTTGCAGCAGAAAAACAACCAATTTTATAACAATGAATTTAACTAAAGCATTTTTACTTTTATCATTAACCTTTTTTACGTTTCAACTTCAAGCCCAAGATACTAATGCAAATGATGCTGCAGAAGACAAATTGTCTTTAGATAGCGGTACCATAGACAGTCAATTTCAATATTTAACAGAAAAATCTAATGGCTGGAGAGATGAACGTGGTCAACGATACGAAGTAGTAAAAATACAATGGATAGATAAGTTAAAATCTAACACTATAGATTCTCTTAAAGCTGTACATAAGTCGCTAAACGAAACAAAAGCTGTGGTGACTAAACAAGAGCAAGAAATTTCTAAATTAAAAACGAGTTTAACATCTACTCAAGGTACTTTAGAGCAAACTAATACAGAGAAAGACAGCATGTCTTTATTTGGATTACAAATGAGTAAAAGCGGTTACAATGGGCTTATGTGGTCTATAATTGCAGGATTATTGGCTTTAGCTTTGTTTTTTATGTATCGATTTAAAAATAGCAACGCCATTACCAGAGACGCTAAAATAGCATTAGCAGAAACTGAAGAGGAATTTGAAGAACACAGACGTATTGCATTAGAACGTGAGCAAAAAGTACGCAGACAATTGCAGGACGAAATAAACAAGCATAAAAATTCTAATTAAGAATAGCTACGGTATTAATAGGTATTGTTTACTTACTATGTAATTTTTAATTAAGCACGATTTTTGAATACAAATAAAATCTGTAACTTCGGTTACAGATTTTTTTTATGTAATACTATAAGCTATACGAGCCCATTAAAAAATTATGATTATAGTTAAAGCCGAAATACAACACCTTAACGATCTATTACCATTGTTCGATGGCTACAGAGTATTCTATAAAAGAACAAGCAATATAGAAGGTGCAAAAAAATGGTTAAAAGAACGTTTAGAAAAACAAGACACTATTATTTATATCGCTTATACTGAAGATATAGCCGTAGGTTTTATGCAATTATTCCATAGTTTTACTTCTATTTCTATGAAACCGCTTTATATTTTAAACGATTTGTATGTTGCTAAAAACTATAGAAAACAAGGGTTTGGTGTAGCGCTATTAAATCAAGCAAAAAGAAAAGCAAAAGAAGATTGTTATAAATTTGTAGTCCTTCAAACTGAAAAAGACAATCCTGCACAACATTTATACGAAGGTTTAAATTGGAAACAGGATAAAGATTTGCACTATATTTGGGAAAATGAAAGTTTATAAATCTAAAATAGGACACAGCTTAATTATCATTATTTCACTCATGTGTGCTGGATTATTATTTTTAGCCTATTATAAAAACGCTCCAAGTACAATGTATTGGGCTTTTGGAATTTTTTCAGCTTTAATTATTGGTTATGTTATCTATCTAAATCTTTCAATTAAGTATATTATTAATAAAACAGACCTCATTATAAAATGTGGTGTTCTTTATAATAAAGAGATTAGTATTTATAAAATTAAATCTGTAGCACGAACAAGTATTCTCTTATCTTCTCCTGCTCCATCTTTCGATAGAATTGAAATAATTTATAATACCTTTGAATCTCTGGTACTTTCTCCAAAACATGAAGTTGAATTTGCCAAAGCATTAACAGAAATAAACCCAGAGATTATCAATAAGGTTAACAACAAATAACAAAGTCTATTTTACAAATGAAGAATGCCCTGAAACTCACCATCGTTTTATTTTTAACTGTTAATTTCAGTTTCGCTCAAGATTGTAATTCACTGCATATTGGAAAATTTCAATTAAACGATGATCGTATAGACCTACGTTGTATTATTGAAAGAACCGAAACAGAACAAACAGAATTGAACCTTAATACAGGAGAAATATTCACAGGATCTATAGAATGGATTGACCATTGTTCTTATATTTTTACATACCTAAAGACAAATAGTGAAAATCCTGCTTATCAAGTTTTCATAGGAAAGAAAATGAGAGTTGACATCACTAAAATTGAAAACAATAACATTTTTTTTGATGCTGTTATTGACGACATGGATTTTAAAATGTCTTACTTCATGACGCGGATAGAATAGTTATTAATCAATTCAACTATCTTTGTGCTAAGAGAATAAAACAATGAGAATAGACATAATAACCGTTTTACCAGAATTATTAAAAAGCCCATTTGAAGCTTCCATATTAAAGCGCGCAATAGAAGCTAATCTGGTTTCGGTTCACTTTCATAATTTAAGAGATTATACCACAGACAATTACAAGTCTGTAGACGACACGCAATTTGGTGGTGGTGCAGGAATGGTAATGACTTGCGAACCCATAGACAAGTGCATCACAGCTTTAAAAGCACAACGCGATTACGACGAAGTTATATACATGACTCCAGATGGTAATACCTTAAATCAAAGCATAGCAAACACACTATCCTTAAAAGAAAATATTATTATTCTTTGTGGTCATTACAAAGGTGTAGACCAACGTGTTCGTGATATGTTTGTAACTAAAGAAATCTCCATAGGTGATTATGTACTATCTGGTGGCGAATTAGGAGCAGCCGTTTTGTGCGATGCAGTAATTAGGCTTATTCCTGGCGTTTTGGGTAATGAGACCTCTGCCCTAACCGATTCTTTTCAAGATAATTTGTTAGCACCACCAATTTATACTAAACCAAGAGACTATAAGGGTTATAAGGTACCAGAAGTTTTATTTAGCGGTCACGCAGCAAATATTGAAAAGTGGCGGGAAGAACAGGCATACAAACGCACAAAAGAGCGTCGTCCAGATTTATTAAACGATTAAATTAATGAGAATAGATTTATCACAGGCGTATTGCGCAACGCTATTTACTGTGTAAAAACTAAAGAAATAATGAATGAAAAGCCAGAAATAGTAACTATTAATAACAAAAAACTTGTAGGACACGCTATAGAAATGTCGTTAACAGAGAATAAAACATTTCAATTATTCTCTGGGTTTATGCCCATACGTAAAAACATTCAAAATACAATTGGAAACGATATTTACGAAGTTTTAATTTATGACCATGAGTATTTAAAACAGTTTAATCCAAACAACACATTTATAAAGTGGGTTGCAGTAGAAGTAGAAAACTACGAAACGCTACCAGATAACATTAAAACCTTAGAATTAGAGTCTGGCCTATATGCTGTATTTAACTATAAAGGTCTGCCTCAAGATTTTGGTAAACTCATGCAGTACATCTATACAGATTACCTTCCAAAATCCATATATAAATTAGACAACAGACCACATTTTAATGTTTTAGGAGAAAAAACAAAACGCAATAGTCCAGATTCTGAAGAAACTGTTTGGATACCAATACAACCAAAATAATTTTTGTTCAGTCTGTTTTTACCTATTATCCTCTATGAAACAGGAAAAAAAAGACTCCAATTTGTTCTGTCTCAGCCGTAAATATTAAACATTAAAAAAAACAAATTATTTATTGCAAATTAGTATTTAATACTTATTTTTGCACCCAATTTCGGGTTAACCTCTGGCGATGTACGTGCATGTTGTTCTGAATTAATTATAAAAAACAAATAAAGATGGAATCTTTAATAAAATTTGTACAAGACGAATTTGTACCAACAAAAGACTTTCCAGAATTTTCGGCAGGAGATACAATTACAGTATACTACGAAATTCGTGAAGGTGAAAAAAGTAGAACACAGTTTTTTAGAGGTGTAGTATTACAAAGAAGAGGAACTGGAACATCAGAAACTTTTACAATTAGAAAAATGTCTGGAACAACTGGAGTAGAACGTATTTTCCCAGTAAACTTACCAGCATTACAGAAGATTGAAGTAAACAAAAGAGGTAAAGTTCGTAGAGCAAGAATCTTTTACTTTAGAGGTCTTACTGGTAAAAAAGCAAGAATTAAAGAAGCGAGAAGATAACAATCGCCTCCTTTTAAATAACATTAATAAGCCTAACTTAAACAAGTTAGGCTTTTTTGGTTATAAACAATTGTTAATAACCTAAGCTTATAACTTGTTGATAAATAGAATGTTAAAATCTTTGGATATCTTGAAGTTATAATGTACTTTAGTAGAACAATTAATAACAACCTCCGCGTTGGTTTCTAAATTTATTTTAGAATTTATATTTAATTGATTTTAAAACTTTGTTATGCAAATAACTAATGAGTTTTAAAATAAGTACTTAAAATTTAATTTTAAGTATTGATTGTTTTTTGAGATTTTGAAAATACCATATGTAGATATGATTATTGAAAAATCATGATATTTATAAAATTACAGTATGTTTTTCAGGTTGTAATTTAATAAATTGAAAGTTTCTGAAACAGTAGTAGAGATCGAAAGTGAATACGAAAGGACGAAACAAGACTTTAAACTACATACCTCGCGAAAGTGAAGTACACAAATTAAAGTTTCAAGAAAAACAATTACAGGTACTGAGGCGTAACAGGTCAATACATTTTGAAAGTTACCCAAATGTATCATTGATTTAACAGATTTTGAATCGAAAAGATGTAAAACTTACGTTTTAGATCGAGTTAGTGAAAGCTAAATAGATCAGTTGATGTTATCTCAAAAAAGCCATAATTCTAATAGTTAGATCTATTGTGTTATGGCTTTTGTTTTTAATAAAATTCAATAAGGTTTACACATTGTATTATATTAATTTCTATTTTCAAAAGAAATTAATAAAAACAATACTTTTGCAGCATGAACCTACCCTTTATAATAGATAAAACTTTTACTTCTAAAGATTATACCCTATCAAATCTGGCAAAAGCCGAATACGACAATTGCACATTTATAAATTGTAATTTCAGCGACACGTTCTTAAGCGGTATTTCATTTTTAGAATGCGAGTTTATAGATTGCAACTTTAGCTCAGTAAAACTTAAGGAGGCTTCTTTTAAAAATGTTACATTTAGTAACTGTAAACTTTTAGGCGTTCCTTTTAACGAATGTGATTCATTTTTATTAGCCATGACTTTTAAAAGTTGTGTGCTTAATTTCGCCTCTTTCTACAATTTGAAACTTAATAACACCCTATTTAAAGATTGTAAATTAGAGAAAACCGATTTTACAAATACCAATTTAAAACAATCCATCTTTGCTAACTGCAATTTAGATCAGGCTGTTTTCGATAACACTAACTTACAACAAGTAAATTTTAAAACGTCTTACAACTATGCTATTTCCCCATCAAAAAACCAAATAGAAGGTGCTAAATTTCTTAAATCCGAAATTTTCGGACTTTTAAAAGATTACAATATTATAATTGAATAATTTTAAGGACTAAAAATTATTAATTTCATAAAATGAAAGACAGATAATCAAAGTCTTTACAAATCCTGTTAAGTCACTTACTTCAAGCTTTAAATTAGTCTCTTAATTTCGTATATTCGCAATCCCGAAACGTTTCGGGATTTTACCAATTAAAACATCTTATTTATATGTCAACAACACCAAAAATCATTTATACAAAAACAGATGAAGCTCCAGCTTTAGCAACACGTTCTTTTTTACCAATAGTAAAAGCTTTCGTGAAATCTTCAGGAATAGATATCGAAACTAAAGATATTTCATTAGCTGCCAGAATTTTAGCAGTATTTCCAGATTTTTTAAAAGATGATCAAAAGGTTAGTGACGACTTAGCTTTTTTAGGCGAATTAGCAAAAAAACCTGAAGCTAATATTATAAAGCTACCAAATATTAGTGCCTCAATTCCGCAATTAAAAGCAGCGATAGCAGAATTACAGGAACAAGGTTTTAACATACCAAATTATCCGGATGAGCCTGAAAATGCAGAAGAAAAAGAAATAAAATCGAGATATGATAAAATTAAAGGTAGTGCTGTAAATCCAGTATTACGTGAAGGAAACAGTGATAGACGTGCACCAAAAGCCGTAAAAAATTACGCTAAAAAGAATCCTCACTCAATGGGAGCTTGGTCTAAAGATTCAAAATCTCACGTTGCGACAATGAGCAAAGGTGACTTTGCCCATAATGAAAAGTCTGTAACAATCGAAGAGGCAACTTCTGTAAAAATTCAACACACAGACTCAAAAGGTAATAAGACAATTTTAAAAGATGATTTGGGGCTACAACAAGGTGAAATTATTGATGCAACAATAATGAGTAAAAAAGCTTTAATCAGCTTTTTAGAAGAACAAGTTGAGGACGCTTTAGATAAAGGAGTGTTATTTTCGTTGCACATGAAAGCGACAATGATGAAAGTAAGCGACCCTATTATATTTGGGCACGCTGTTCGCGTATTTTTTAAAGACTTATTTGATAAACATGGCAAAACATTCGATAAAATTGGTGTAGATGTTAATAACGGTTTTGGAAATTTATTAAGTAGCCTCCACCAATTGCCAGAAAATAAGCACGAAAAAATTAAAGAAGATATTCGTTATGCTTTAGAGCATAGCGCAGATTTAGCCATGGTAAATAGCGATAGAGGAATAACCAATTTACATGTGCCAAGTGATGTTATTATAGATGCATCTATGCCAGCAATGATTCGTAACTCAGGAAAAATGTGGAATGCTGATGGAAAATCTCAAGACACAAAAGCTGTTATTCCAGATAGTAGTTATGCTGGAATTTACACAGCAACAATAAACTTTTGTAAAGAAAATGGTGCCTTCGATCCTACAACAATGGGAACAGTTCCAAACGTTGGTTTAATGGCTCAAAAAGCTGAAGAATATGGCTCTCATGATAAAACCTTTGAAATTGAAACTAAAGGAAAAGTTGAAGTTATAGATAGCAACTCAAACACGCTACTCTCTCATAACGTTGAAGCTGGAGATATTTGGAGAATGTGCCAGGTAAAAGATGCGCCAATTCAAGATTGGGTAAAACTGGCTGTAACCAGAGCAAGAGCATCGGAAACACCTGCCGTTTTTTGGTTAGATAAAAAGAGAGCACACGATGCGCAACTAATTAAAAAAGTTAACACTTATTTAAAAGATCACGACACAAACGGGTTAGATATTAGAATCTTATCTCCTATTGATGCTACTATTTTTACCTGTAAAAGGTTAAAAGAGGGCAAAGATACTATTTCAGTTTCTGGTAATGTATTACGCGATTACTTAACCGATTTGTTTCCAATTCTCGAAGTTGGCACAAGTGCGAAAATGTTATCTATAGTGCCATTAATGAATGGAGGTGGTTTATTTGAAACTGGTGCTGGTGGATCTGCACCAAAACACGTACAACAGTTTGTTGAAGAAAATCATCTGCGTTGGGATTCTTTGGGTGAGTTTTTAGCATTAGCTGTCTCTTTAGAGCATTTTAGCGATGTAAATAACAATCCAAAAGCAAAAATTTTGGGTGAAGCTTTAGACAATGCTACCGAAAAATTATTAGAAAATAAAAAAGGACCATCTCGTAAGGCTGGAGAATTGGATAATAGGGGCTCTCATTTTTACTTGGCATTATATTGGGCACAAGAATTAGCGCAACAAACAGAGGATAAGGACTTAGCCTCGCAATTCGCAATAATTGCCAAAGAGTTAGAGGAAAATGAAACTAAAATCGTTAAAGAATTAAACGAAATACAAGGTAAGCCAGTAAATATTGGTGGTTATTATGAGCCAAACGAAAAGTTAACAAACGCTGCAATGCGTCCTAACACAACTTTTAATGCTATCATAAATAAATAATAGCTCGATATTAATATTGTTAAAAGCTCCTGTAATAGGGAGCTTTTTTTATACTTTTACTTTTGAAAAAATGCTATAAATGATTAGAACAAAATTATTAATACTCATCTTCTTATGCTCTAAAATAAGTTTCCTTCTCGCTCAAGAAAAATTTACTCTAAGCGGTACAGTGCGAGAAGAAATAAGTAACGAAACTTTAATTGGTGTTAATATATTATTTCCAGATCAAAATGCTGGAACCATAACAAACGAATATGGTTTCTATTCTATAACATTACCTGAAGGGCAATATAATTTAGTATTAAGTTATATTGGTTTTAGCAATAAAACTCAAAATATCACTCTCGATAAAGATTTAAAAGTGAATTTTACGTTATCTGCTGCAACAGAAAGTTTAGAAGAGGTAGTTATAACAAAGAACATAGAAAAATTAGACCTTAAAAAGCCTCAAATGAGTGTGAACACGCTCTCATCATCGACCATAAAACAAATTCCTGTAGTTCTTGGAGAAGCAGATGTTATCAAGGCCATTACATTATTACCTGGTGTTACCAATGCTGGTGAAGGTTCATCTGGGTTTAATGTTCGTGGTGGTGCAGCAGATCAAAATTTAATACTTTTAGACGAAGCAACTGTTTTTAACTCCTCACATCTCTTTGGACTATTTTCTGTATTCAATCCAGATGCGATTAAAGATTTGAAATTATATAAAGGAGGTATTCCTGCTCGGTATGGAGGTAGGGTTTCTTCCGTATTAGATATCTATCAAAAAGACGGAAATAACAGAGAGTTTCATGCCAATGGTGGAATTGGCTTAGTGTCGAGCAGATTACTTATAGAAGGCCCTTTAAAAAAAGAAAAAGGATCATTTCTTTTAGGTGGACGAAGCTCGTATGCACATCTATTCCTTCCGCTATTCGATATCGATAATATCGCCTATTTTTATGATTTAAACACCAAGCTCAGCTATAATATTAACGATAATAATAATATTTACTTATCTGGATATTTTGGGAGAGATGTTTTTAGCTTGTCTGAAAGTTTCAGAAACACCTACGGAAATACAATTTTAAATTTTAGATGGAATCATCTGTTTTCAGATAAATTATTCTCAAACATATCGCTTATTTATTCCGATTATTATTATGGTCTGGATTTAGAGTTTGTAGAATTTAATTTTAATTCTGGTATAAGGAATTTCAATCTTAAGTACGATTTAAAGCATTACATTAATAATAAATTTAAATTACAATACGGATTAAATAGTATCTATTATAAATTCAATCCTGGAGAAATTGAACCTTCTACTCCAACTTCTGGAATAAATGCCGATAAATTAATCGATAAGTACGCTTTTGAAAATGCAGTATATTTAGATGCCGAGCATAAAGTTTCAAAAAAATTAACACTTGCCTATGGCTTAAGATTAAGTTCTTTTCTCCGTTTAGGACAGACTGAATTAAACGTTTATGAAAATAATCAACCCGTTACCTTTAACGACAACTTTCAAATATACCAAAGTGCAGATCCTATAAATACAGAGTCTTTTAGCCAAAGTGAAACTATAAAGTCATTTCTAAATTTAGAACCTCGTTTTTCAGCAGCCTATCAAATTAATCGTAATGCATCTGTAAAAGCAAGCTATAACAGAATGTCGCAATACTTACATTTATTATCTAATACTAGCTCACCAACACCATTAGATGTCTGGACGCCAAGTGGTAAGTACGTAAAACCGCAATTTTTAGATCAATATGCTGTTGGCTATTTTAAAAATTTTAAAGAAGGCGATTTCTCTTTAGAATTAGAAACCTACTATAAAGACGTAAAGAATAGAATCGATTATATCGATGGAGCAAATCTTATAGCAAATGATGCTATAGAACAAGTGATTTTAAACGGAAAAGCCAGAGCATATGGTTTCGAAGTGCTCTTTAGAAAAAATGAAGGTAAATTTAAAGGCTGGATTGCCTATACCATTTCAAAATCCGAACAAAAAACCGAAGGACGCTCACAAAATGAAACAGGAATTAATAATGGTAATTGGTACGATACAGGTTACGATAAAACACACGACTTATCCATTACCACCAGTTACAATTTAAATTACAAATGGGATTTTAATGTGAATTTTTTGTTTCAAACAGGTCGTCCAACAACATACCCAAACGGGCAATATATTTATAATGAGATAGTGATACCAAATTATAGTCCCAGAAATTCCACACGTCTGCCAAGCTATAATCGTTTAGACCTATCCGCCACTTACACACCAAAACCAAATAAAACAGAAGGATTGCAAAGTTCTTGGGTTTTTGGAATATACAATGCCTATAACAGACGTAACGCCTCATCCATCTCCTTCGCTCAAAATAAAGAAACAGGTACAAATGAAGCAACACGTTTGGCTATTTTTGGAGTTGTACCCTCAGTTTCATATAATTTTAAATTCTAAAAAAAATGAAAAAATTATTTTATGTGCTAATATCGCTTTTTATTACAACTTCGTGCCAAGATGTAATTGAGGTAGAAGTTCCCAATGCACCGCCAAGATTGGTTATCGACGCTTCGCTTAATTGGTTCGAAGCGACATCAGGAGCCTACCAAACTATAAAACTATCACTATCGGCTCCTTTTTTTAATAATCAAATACCTCAAGCAACAGGAGCTGATGTTTATGTTACAGACACGCAAAATACAATCTATAATTTTATCGACAGCAATAATAATGGTACTTACGAATGTTTTACTTTTATTCCGCAACTTAATGAAACCTACACAATTAATATAACATACAACAACGAAACATACACAGGTACAGAAACTATGAAAAGTGTAACACAAATAGACTATGTTGAACAAAATAATGAGGGAGGATTTACTGGTGACGAAATAGAAATAAAAGCCTTTTATACAGACCCTGCAGACCAAGAAAATTATTATTTTTTCGAATTTAAAGAAGAATTTGAAACCAATCCCTATTTAGACGTTTATGATGATGAGTTTACAAACGGAAATCAAATTTTTGCCTTTTACACAAATCCAGATACTCAAGTAGGAAATCAAATAGCAATTAAAAATTATGGTGTTTCAAGACAATTTTACGAGTTTATGTTCCTGCTACTACAACAAACTTCCGAAGGAGGTGGTGGACCGTTCGAGGTGCAGCCAGCAACAGTTCGCGGCAATTGTGTCAACATAACTAATCCAGACAATTATCCATTTGGTTACTTTAGAGTATCTCAAGCCACTGAGGTAATTTATTTTATAGAATAATATTTTTAATATTTTAATCTGGGCGTTACCAAAACATGCAAAAAAGCATGTTTTCGTCGTGTCATCCACTATATCTTTTTTTTGCATATATGCAACAAAAAAAAGGATGCCGCTACTACCACTAACGCAATTACCAACAATAATTAAACACAATTATCGTATTTTTGAATCATGACATTTGAAAAAACTACAGAAAAAGACTCAAAATATAATCATCTTGAAAAGATGAGTACCACAGAGCTCCTAAAAAATATTAATAATGAAGACAAAACTGTTCCAGATGCAGTTGAAAAAGCTATACCACAAATCGAACAATTGATTGAACAAATTGTCTTAAAATTAAAAAATGGAGGGAGATTGTTTTATTTGGGAGCAGGCACCAGCGGTCGCTTAGGCATTGTAGACGCCTCAGAATGTCCACCAACATTTGGCGTACCTCATGAAATGGTTATTGGACTAATAGCCGGAGGAGATAAAGCCATTAGAAAAGCCGTAGAGTTTGCAGAAGATTCTCAAAAACAAGGTTGGAAAGATTTAAATTCACGCAACGTTAGTGATAAGGATGTTGTAGTAGGTATAGCTGCATCAGGCACTACGCCGTATGTTATAGAAGCATTGAAAAAATGCAATAAGAACGGTATTACTACTGGGTGCATTACTTGTAATCACAATAGTCCGTTGTCTAAAGCTGCTCAATTTCCAATCGAAGTAATAGTAGGTCCAGAATTCGTAACCGGAAGTTCGAGAATGAAAGCTGGCACCGCTCAAAAATTAGTACTTAATATGCTAACGACGTGTACCATGATAAAGCTTGAAAAGGTAAAAGGGAATAAAATGGTAGATATGCAGCTTAGCAACAATAAGCTAGTAGATAGAGGTATAAAAATGCTTATGTCCGAACTAAATATTGACAGAACTATGGCAGAAGCATTATTAAAGGAAAATAATAATGTAAGAGCATCTATTAATGCCTATAATACTCAAAAAAATGGAGACAAAGAAAACAAATAAAGAAGTCTTATATAAGGGGTTAAAAAAAATGGGAATATCTTTAGTTCTTATGTTTTTAGGCCCAACAGTCGTGTATATCGCATTTAGTAACCAAGAAAAAATACTCTACATTCCATTATTAATATTTGGAATATTACTATGTAGTAGTGCTGTTTTCTTTGCTTTTAAAGGATTAAATATAATCCTTGATAGCATGTTTAAAAATAATGAAACCAGTTAATTCTAACTGTTTATTAGTTTTCATTTAATTAAGTAGAAAATTTGAAGATAAAAAAATGATTATAAAAAGCTGTTATTAAACTTTTGTTTTATAGGAAACAGTATCATTTTTTTTAGATTTACAGTTATAGGATAATCTTCGCTTTTAAAGTTTCAAAAATAAAAACCGATTATAAACAAAAAATCCTCAACAAATAAATGCTGAGGATTTCTAAAAAAGGCGACGACCTACTCTCCCACAAGTGTAGTACCATCGGCGCAAATAGGCTTAACTTCTCTGTTCGGAATGGTAAGAGGTGAGCCCTATCGCTGTAATCACCTTAAATCTTTCGGCGATAGTATATTACTATACTTAACCGTATAAAATAACATATTGAAAAAAGCACGCTTAGCGTGATTGACATGAAAATAAATATCTATTGAACTTTATAAAAAAACAGGCGTACAATAAGCCTATGGGTTATTAGTATCACTCGGCTATGACATTACTGCCTTTACACCTATGACCTATCAACGTGGTAATCTCCCACGACCCTTTAAAGAAATCTCATCTTGTGGTGGGTTTCGCGCTTATATGCTTTCAGCGCTTATCCCTTCCCAACGTAGCTACTCTGCAATGCTCCTGGCGGAACAACAGATACACCAGAGGTTAGTCCAACTCGGTCCTCTCGTACTAGAGTCAGATCCACTCAAATTTCTAACGCCCACTGTAGATAGAGACCGAACTGTCTCACGACGTTCTGAACCCAGCTCGCGTGCCACTTTAATGGGCGAACAGCCCAACCCTTGGGACCTTCTCCAGCCCCAGGATGTGACGAGCCGACATCGAGGTGCCAAACCCCCCCGTCGATGTGAGCTCTTGGGGGAGATCAGCCTGTTATCCCCGGAGTACCTTTTATCCTTTGAGCGATGGCCC
>NZ_JBSHNQ010000064.1:0-40867 GCF_053604665.1 Lacinutrix chionoecetis | reverse complement strand
CAGGCACAGACCAAAAGAAATCGGTTCGTGCGCATTTTACGCTTAAACGCTAAAATAAAAAACAACTGTTTGTAAATAATAAAATGCCTGAACGAGAGTTCAGGCATTTTTTTGTGGTCGTGAATGCTAAAATATTTGTATGTTTATGTAACTGAAAATAGAAAATGCGACTTGTTAATTTTTTTTTATTGTTTTTATCACTATTTCTTCATTTGGAAGTTCAAGGTCAAGACATTTCAATTTTTCAACAATTTAATGGGCGTTATGATTATCTGGCTATTGGTAACACACTCAATCAAGCCGAAAACAATATCGTAGAAACGTTTTGTGAAATTCTACCTTCATCTCAAGCCACATTAAACGTGGATAATAGTTCTACAATAGTAGCAGCATATTTGTATTGGGCTGGGTCTGGATTAGGAGATACCGAGGTATCATTTAATGGCACGCAAATTACTGCCGAAGACACCTATAATACAATATTTACAGATCCGTTTTATGGTGATTTAAATTATTTCGCTTGCTATGCTGATGTTACGAATCAAATTTTAAATGAAGGTAATACTAACTATATACTTTCAGATTTAGATATATCTAATACACTCGCCGACAATCCTGGTCATTGTGCGCGACGTACAAATTTTGCTGGATGGAGTTTATATGTAATATTTGAAAATGATGCACTCCAGTTAAATCAGGTGAATTTATTTCAAGGTCTTGAAATTATTAATAGAAATGTAACCGAAAAAATAATTTTACTTGAAAATGTTAACGTTTTAGATAACGATGATGCTAAAATTGGATTTTTAGCCTGGGAAGGTGATGATGAATTAAATTTTGGAGAAAGCCTTTCTATTAACGGAAATGTTATTTCTAACCCTCCTTTAAACCTTGCCGACAATGCTTTTAATGGCACCAATACTTTTACTAATTCTAATACATTTTATAATGGAGACTTAGATGTTTACAGCATAGAAAACAATATAGATATTGGAGACACGCAAGTTGAAATAAAATTAACCACAGGAGCAATTAACCCAAATACAGGAACGTTTAGCGCAGATTTAATTCTAATTAATAATATAATTACGGTTTTAAATAGTCAGCTACCAGATGCAACAATAACTATTGATAATACAATTATTAGCTGTGCCACCAGAGCAATTACCATAGACTACACAATATATAACACTAATGCCACAGATCCTTTACCAGCCAATACACCTATTGCTATTTATGCCGAAGGACAGCTAATAGGCCAGACTCAAACTCAAAATATTATTCCTATAAATGGTTTTGAAAATGGAACACTATCTCTAAACATTCCCACGAGCATTCCAGATACTTTTCTTCTAACAATAATAGTTGATGATGATGGCTCTGGAAATAGTACCATAATTGAAATATTAGAAACCAATAATATAGCTGAAACTGTTATTACTTTATTGCCTGAACCAGAAATAATTATCCTGCCAGATTTACAATTATGCGATATTGGTTTTAATACCGCTATTTTTAACTTAAACGATGCTTTTTTAGACTTTGACATTTCAAATTATTCAACTTTTATTTATTATGAAACGTTAGAAGATTTAGAACAAAATGCCAACCCTATTATTAATCCTAACAATTACCAGTCTCAAAATACACCTCAAACCATTTTTGTTAGGGCTGACAATAATACGTGCTACGATATCTTTACGTTTTTGCTTCATACAGAGAATTGTCCACCATTTATCCCACAGGGTTTTTCGCCAAATAATGATGGCTTTAACGATTTCTTCAATATTCAGGGACTTTATACTATTTTCGAAAACCATGAACTGTTAATATATAGCAGATATGGTAACCTTATCTTTAAAGGCAATGATGATTTAAAATGGTATGGCTTTTCTAATCAAGGTATTAACAAAGGAAAACTGGTACCTACAGGCACTTATTTTTATGTTCTGCGTCTAAATGACGAGAATTACCGTAATTATACTGGATGGGTGTACTTAAATCGTTGAAAATTAAACATGTATTTCATCGAATAAATTTGCGTTTTAACTATTTATCGTTAAATTTACACCTTTAAACCCAAATAAAGTTAATCGAGAGCGATTTTCGAGTGCTATTATTCCTACAATATGAACTTTAAATTTTTAAGCTTAATTGCTGTTTTTGCTACGTTTTCCCTTACCTATGCTCAACAAATTACCGTAGACGACTCTCAAACTCCAGAGCAGCTTATTAATACTTTAGTTGAAGGTTGTGTTGAAGTTTCAAATATTTCCAGCTCAATAAACGGTAGTGTTAACGGTTTTTCAAGTTATGGCTTTTTCGAGAGAGGAAATTCTAACTTTCCGTTTGAAAATGGGATTATATTATCGTCTGGAAATGTCATGTCTGCCGGAAATGCTCAAAACACAAATGCGCTTAACGAAGGTGATACAAACTGGCTAACAGATACAGATTTAGAAGCAGCCTTAGGGATTAATAATACACTAAATGCCACTGCAATTGAATTCAATTTTATTTCTGCAACCAGCAATATAAATTTCAACTACATCTTAGCATCTGAAGAATATTTTGCAGATTATCCATGTAATTATTCTGATGGTTTTGCCTTCTTAATTAGAGAAGCAGGCACTGCACAACCATTTCAAAATATTGCTGTGATGCCTGGAACAGCGACACCTGTAAATACAAGTACTATACACGAAGAAATCGTTGGTTTTTGTCCCGCAGAAAACGAAAACTTTTTTGAAGGCTACAATATTGGAGACACAAATTTTAATGGCAGAACAACAGTAATGTCTGCCTCTGCTTCCATCACGCCAAATGTTGAATATAATATTAAATTGATTATTGCTGATCAAACCGATAGAAATTTTGATTCTGCTGTTTTTATAGAAGCCAATAGTTTTACAGATAGTGTGGATTTGGGCACCGATTTTTCTACCTGTGATGCTTCGGCCACATTAAATGCAGACACAAATAATCCGCAAGCAACTTACGAGTGGTTTTTAAACGATACCATTATTAATGGAGAAACAAATAGTTCGTTAATAGCTACAGCTTCTGGAACCCATAAAGTTATAATTACTGTACCTTTAAATGGAACAACCTGTACTTTTGAAGATGAAATAGATATTGTTTTAAATTCTATTCAAACAGCACCTCAACTTAATGATTTTGAAATTTGCGACGATATCAGTAATGATGGGATTGAAAATTTTAATTTAACCTCATTAAATGCAGAAACTGAAGCCAATTTACCTGCTTCAAATTATTCAATAACTTATCATATTTCAAACCAAGATGCTATAAATGCCAATAATGCCGTAACAGCAATCGATAATACTCAAAATCCGCAGCCTATATTTATTCGTGCTTTAGACACAAACTCGGGTTGTGTTTATATTGCTACAGTAAATTTAGTAGTCAATCCTTTTCCAACCATAACTGCACCTTCAAATATAGAAATATGCAGTAATGGAGATGGAAACGCTGTACTTTCAGACAGCGATAATGAAATAACGAACAATAATGCGAATTACAGTGTTACGTATCACTTTTCTCAAACAGATGCAGATAGTGGTGCAAACCCAATCGCTTCGCCTTACACACCAACAAACACTACCGAACAACTATTTATTAGAGTGGTCGATGTAACTACAGGTTGTGTGGCATTTACAAACGTAACTGTAGAATCTTTGCAAAGTCCAAATGTCGATAATACACCTCAACAAATAAATGCCTGCGAGCAGGATGATGATGGTATAGAAGTTTTCGACCTGACTTCTGTAATTGCAGACGTCTTACAAGGAGCCACCAATGTAACTGTTACTTACCATACTTCGCAGGATGATGCGAATAATGATGTTAATCCAATTGCAGACCCTACACAGTTTCAAAATACAACACCAGATCTTCAAATTGTTTTTATTCGTATTGAAAACAATAACAATTCATGTTACGAAACAGTACCAATAGAATTACATGCAAATCTTTTAGAAACTGGTACAAATATTAGAAATTTTGGAGCTTGTGATGAGGCTCCAGATGATGGTATGGCGACTTTTGATTTAAATGCCATAACAGACGTAATCGCTAATGGTTTGCCAGATATTATAATAACTTTCTACGAAACAGAAGAGGATTTTAACAATAATACCAACCCAATTGATACAACAGTTGATTACGAAGTAGATAATAACTTCCAGCAACTGTATATTCTAATAGAAAATCCAGACTGTTCTAACCCTGCAGAAATTCAACTAAACGTAAACGATTCTGTTACAATTTTAAATGATACTCCAGTAACGTATTGCGATACAGATGACGATATGCTAACTTCCGTAGACCTCGCTACTTTTAATAGTGTAGTTAATGTTGGCATTACAAACCCAATGGTATCTTATTTTGAAACAGAAACAGAGGCAGATACAGATACAAATGTATTACCTCCTTTTTACGATAATACAACCAATCCATTTACACTTTATGTAAGAGTTGTTGATGGCGATACAGGATGCCATGACGTTAAGCCATTAGAGATTGAAATACTTCCCGCTCCAACTGTTAATCCGGCTTCAGATTTTGTGATTTGTGATGACGATCAAGATGGCTTTTCTGTAATAGATTTAACTTCAAGAAATGCCCAGATAAACACAGATACTACTACAGTCATTTCATATTACCCAACGCAGGCAGATGCAGATAATTCGGTTAATGAAATTTCGAACAGTTCGAATTATAATGCGACAACATCAACTGTGTATGCTAAGGTTGAAAATAATTCGAATGGCTGCTACGCTTTGGTTCCAGTAAATATTATAGTAAATACCCTACCAGATTTTCCAGCAATTACAGATTACAGACAATGTGAAACAGATGGAAACCAAATTGCAGATTTTCTTTTGGTTGAAAAAGATGTAGAAATTTTAAACGGACAAACCGGTAAGGAAGTTTTTTATTTTGAAACTCAAAACGATGCTTTAAGCAATACGAACAGCATCGATAAAAACGTAATTTATAATAATACGTCACCAATACAAACTATATATGTGCGTGTAGAAAACATAACTGACGTAAGTTGTTTTGGCACTTCCTCTTTTTCATTAGAAGTTGGATCAGAACCCATTTACACTGCTCCACAAGATGTTAGCGTTTGTGATGATAACTCTAACGATGGTTTTGAAACCTTTAGTTTAGACGACACCACTCAGGAAATAATTGCAAATAGTACAGATACTTTAAGTGTTACTTACTATTTAACTTTAGAAGATGCACAAAACGAAGTAAATGCCATTCAAGGCGATGCGTTTACAAATACTGTAAATCCGCAACAAATATTTGCAAGTATCGATAATGGCACCTACTGTAAAGGTATTGCGACTTTTGAATATAATGTCATTCAAGTTCCAATTATTGGAAATGCACCAAATTTAACACAATGCGACACCGATTTAGATGGTAGTGTTGTATTCGATTTGACACAAGTTGAAGTAGATGTTGTTGCCATTAGGCAAGACAACACGGTTGTAAATTATTATGCCAACGAAACAGATTTATTAGCTGGTACAAATCAAATCTCTAATCCTGCTGCTTACACCAATGTGTTAAACCCACAAACTGTGTATATAGAAGTTTATAATACCGTGTCTAATTGTGGTGCTTCTGTACCTTTTAATTTAATTGTGAATTTACCTCCAGCAATAGAGCCTATTCAAGAGTACAATATTTGTGATACTGAAGATAATTTTTTTAATTTAACCGAAACTACCGAAGCCTTGATTGGCTCTCAACAGGATGTGGTGCTTACTTTCCACTCCACTTTAACAGATGCTGAAACTTCTCAAAATCCATTAGATACAAACTATAATTATACGTCTAACAGCGATACTATTTTTGTTAGAGCCACATTTGATACTACAGGTTGCTACAGCACAAGTTCTTTTACTTTAAATGTCAATACCTCCCCAACTATTAACGCTCAAAATCTGGAAGCATGTGACGATGATTTTGATGGTTTTTTAATGGTCGATTTATCTCTGCATACTTCAGTTATATTAGGGAATCAAAATCCAAATAATTTTACTGTAAACTATTTTGAAACACAAAACGATGCATTAAATAACACCAATGCCATTTCTAATTTAGAATATAATGCCGAAAACGGCCAAACATTTTATGTTCATTTAGAAAATAATACCACACAATGTTATACTACTGGTTCTTTTGAAACTACTATTTACAGAATTCCAGAATTAAACATCGACGTACCTCCTATTTGTATAAATGCTCCTTTACCAATAGTTTCAGCAGAAACAGGAGTTGCTACAGATACCTATTTATGGTCTACAGGAGAAACGACATCAGAAATTACTATACCACAAATTGGCAATTATTCTGTAACTGTAACCACAAATTCGCCATTAAGCTGTTCTGTAACAGAAACTTTTGAGGTTATAGAATCGCAACAAGCGTTAGTTGATTTCGAAGTCTCTCCAGCCTTTCAGGATCCGCACACTATAATTGTAGAAACGGATGGCGTTGGCGATTATGTATATCAATTAAATGATAATGAACCACAAGACTCTAATACCTTTTACAATGTACCAATTGGAGTACACTATATCACTGTTATAGACCTTAACGGTTGTGAGCCAACACCTCCAAAACAAATTTTTGTTATCGATGCACCACAATTTGTAACACCAAATAACGATGGTTATTTTGACACCTGGCATATTACAGGAGTTAGCCAACTGGAAGGAACGGTAGTAACTATTTTCGATCGCTATGGTAAACTTTTAAAAGTTTTAAAACATAATGATTACGGTTGGGACGGCAGATACAATGGGCTTTTAATGCCTGCAAATGATTATTGGTTTGTTGCAGATGTTGTGCATGGTACAGAGAAATTTCAGGTTAAGGGACATTTTGCGCTCAAACTGTAATTACAATTTAATTTAGAATTTTCCTTTAACACATTTTATAATTATAATTATTGATTGTTCTTTATCTTTGCATGCTATTTGTATGATAAAGAAAATTTCAATATTGTTGATGTTACTTACTGTAATAACTGCTAATGCGCAGAATATTTCAGTAGATAGCCAGACCTATACGCCACAACAGCTCATAGAAGATATTTTAATTGATAGTGATTGTATAACAAGCGTACAGGTTACTAATGCTGGTGGTGGAGATTTTGGAGGAACAGACCAAAGTTATGGCTATTTTGATGCCACTGGAACTACATTCCCATTTCAAAATGGTATTGTATTAAGTACCGGAAGACTTTCTAACGTACCTGGTCCAAATAATTCTTTAAGCGACGATGATGCACCAAATTGGAATGGCGACCCAGATTTAGAAATAGCTTTACAAGAAAATAACACAACCAATGCTACAATAATAGAATTTGAGTTTACCACAATAGCCAACCAAATAAGCTTTCGTTATATTTTTGCTTCCGAAGAATATCAGGATGGTGATTCGAGTACTTGTCAATATTCAGATTTATTTGGGTTTTTAATAAAACCCTCTACCGCTCAACAATATCAAAACATAGCATTGGTGCCAGGCACGCAAACACCTGTAAAAGTTACCACAGTGCATCCAGAAATTCCTGGAGCCTGTCAAGCCGAAAACGAAACCTATTTCGATACGTTTAACAATACCAATGCGCCAATAAATTTTAATGGACAAACGACGGTTTTAACTGCCACTGCCAATACTATTCCGAATCAAACATATCAGGTAAAATTGGTAATTGCAGATGAACAGAATTACCGCTACGACTCGGCTGTTTTTCTTGAGGCAGGCAGCTTTAACTTAGCTACAGATTTGGGTCCAGACAGACTTTTAGCAACTAATAATCCCGTTTGCGACAACGAAACCATAGAATTAGTAGCTACTCAGGCAGGATCACCAACATATACTTGGTTTCAAGATGGTATTGAACAAACTGCAGAGACTACTTCAATATATGAGGTTACGACTCCAGGAACGTATAATGTGGAAGTTACTTATAGTAATGGCTGTATTTCCTACGGAGAAGTAGTTATAGAATACGCTCCACTACCAGTAACAGCAAATTCCACTATAACAAATTGCGATATTGACCAAGATGGTTTATCGGTTTTCGATTTATATTCCTCTAACCAGGCAATAACAGCGCAAAACACCAATTTAGAAGTTGTAGATTTCTATCTATCGCAGCAAGATGCAGCACAACAAATTAACGAAATAGCAACACCAGAAAACTTTGTAAATACCACACCAATGCAAACCGTTTATGTGGTGCTTAGAAATGAATTAACCTTGTGTACAGCTATTTCAGAAATTGCCTTAAATGTTTCTACAAACACTTTAATATTAAATGATTTTGATGCGTGTGACGACGCCATCGTGGATGGGTTTACAACATTTAACCTGAATGACATTCGCACTCAAATAGAACCACAGGTTCCAATGAATGCGTCTATAACCTTTTATGAAACTTTAAATGATGCCTATTCTGAAACCAATAGCATTAGTGATAATTTTACTAATACTATTCAAGATTCGCAAACCATTTATGTTAAGGTAGATACGGCTTCAAACCAATGTTATGCTATTAGTGATATTACATTAAATGTTTTATTTTCTCCTCAACTCTTACCAGACGAATCGTTTTTATATTGCTTAAACAGTTTTCCAGAAACCATTACTTTGGTTGGAGGTGTAACCAACGCTATTCCTAATAATTTTTATTACCAATGGTTATTTAATGGTACAGATACAGGTATTACCACTCCTTTTTTTAATGCTAATGAGATTGGCACTTATACAGTAATTGTAACAGACCCTAACGGCTGTTTTAACTTGCGAGAATTATCCTTAATACCATCTAACGAGCCAAGCATAGAAAATTTAGACTTTACCGAGTTAACAGCTAACAACACTGCTACAATAACCGTTTCTGGCGAAGGCGATTATGAATTTGCCATAGATAATGAAGTTGGGTTTTATCAAAATGAAAACAGCTTTTCTAATCTCGAACCTGGTTTTCACACCATTTACGTAAGAGATAAAAATGGCTGTGGAAGTGCTTCTATTGAATTTTCCATTTTAGGATTCCCGCAATATTTTACGCCAAATGGTGACACTTTTAATGAGGTGTGGAAACCTATGGGAACCTCTAAAGATTTTAATGCCAATTTAGAACTTCTTATTTTTAACCGCTATGGAAAGTTATTAAGTCAAACCACTTCTTTAAAAGGCTGGGATGGCACCTTAAAAGGTTACAACTTACCAAGTGACGATTACTGGTATATAATTAATCATCCCAACGGAAAGCAATATCGTGGTCATTTTGCTTTGGTGAGGTAAGTTCGTTTTCGTATTTTAGAGATATTAAAAATTCATAAAAAATGATAAAATACACGACGCTAATAATACTTCTTGTTCTTTTAACTTTTGCCTGTGAAGAAAAAAAGAAAGTGGATTACACCCAACCTGAAAATTGGTCTAAAAGGAAAGCAAATATTAGCACAAAAGATTCCCTTGAATACGGAAAATCCTACCTGTCTATTTACTCACAAATTTACAGTACCTCAGCACATAGAATGCAGAATTTAACCGCAATGGTAAGCTTGCATAATACGAGTGATCGTGATACTATCTACTTACTTAAAGCAGAATATTATAATACACATGGCACTCCTATTCGCACCTATTTTAATACGCCAATTTTCTTGGCTCCCATGGAAACAACAGAAATAATTATTGCTGAAATAGATACCGAAGGTGGCACAGGTTCCAATTTTATTTTCGAGTGGAAAACTCCAAAAAACTGCCCAGAACCTCTATTCGAAGGCATAATGAGTTCTACATTGGGCCAACAAGGTCTGTCGTTCTCTACACAATCTAAAAGAATTGAGTAAAAAAATCAGCTAAATTTCTCGGGCTTCGATGCGTACTATACTTAATGGTTTCAATACATTTGTAATATGAATAACGACCAGACATTTCATAAAAAATATATTGGCGCAGCACAAAACATGCTGCAACTTGAAGACCATTCTATAGATTTAGTAGTAACGTCTCCACCCTACCCAATGATTGAAATGTGGGATGACATCATGGGATTACAAAACCCAAAAATTGCCACTGCTTTAAAAAATAACAATGGACATTTAGCATTCGAGCTCATGCATTTAGAGCTCGATAAAATATGGGCAGAAACGGCAAGAGTTTTAAAAAATGGCGGCTTTGCCTGTATAAATATTGGCGATGCAACACGAACAATAAACAAGAATTTCGCTTTATACCCAAATCATTCAAGGATAATTAGTGCGTTTCAAAAGCTAAACATTTCTAATCTTCCAAATATTATATGGCGCAAACAAACCAATGCACCTAATAAATTTATGGGTTCGGGAATGTTACCTTCTGGAGCTTACGTTACTTTAGAACACGAGTGGGTTTTAATATTTAGAAAAGGTGGAAAGAGAGCGTTTAAAACCGCCGAAGAGAAATTAAGAAGACAAGAAAGTTCGTTTTTTTGGGAAGAACGAAACGTATGGTTTTCAGATTTATGGGATTTAAAAGGCACCAAACAAAAAATTAACAACTCTAAGACAAGACTTAGAAGTGCTGCCTATCCTTTCGAGTTACCTTACCGTTTAATTAACATGTATTCTTTAAAAAATGATGTCGTTTTAGATCCTTTTTTAGGTACAGGAACAACGACGTTAGCCGCTATTGCATCGCAACGTAATAGTATTGGCTATGAAATTGACAAGAAATTTATAGACATTATAGATGAAAATATTCAGGCAACACCTTTAGCTTTTTTAAATGCTAATATTGATAATAGAATTAATAATCATATTGAGTTTATAGATAACAGACAAAAAGACCCTAAAAAGAAAGCGATCAAACATTATAATGAAAACCTTAAAATTCCAGTAATGACTGGTCAGGAAAAAAACATACAGTTTAATTATGTCAATGAAGTTATAAAAAAAGAAGATGATTTTATAGCTACATATAATGAGTTTAAACCTACCGAAATAAAACAACCCAAAACTAAAGCTTCAAAAAAACCAAATGCTTTTATTTAATTTATAGTTTTTTTATTTCAACTGTTATTGCCTCCAAATTGGTAAACGCCTCTGTTTTATCGTAGAAAAGGTAAAATACTGGTTTTCCCCACTTTTTATTCGCCATAGTATTAAATAGCTGCACTTCTTTTCGCATAAATTTATAAGTAAGTGGTTTTACTTGTATTCCTGCAATTTCCTTTGTATTCTGTTTTATTACAATATCTATTCTTAATTCTTCATCTAAAAAGCCTTCAGCTTCTTCAAATTGATAAGCTGGTAATTTATTATTTAATACAGTAATCGCCTTTTTTTCAATAATACCACCTTTTAAGGATTGTATAACAAACAAATCGTATTCCCATTGTATGCATTCTTTTAAGGTGTATCTATATTCCTTCCAATATGTGAGTTGCGAATTGTAGAGATTGTGCCCAAACATTTCTACAGTGCCTTGACTTTTTATCCCACATTTACAATCATTATTAAAATGATAGGCTATTAGTTGTACCAAGGCATCTTTACTTAATGGGTTATGGGCCTTTATCAATTTCATAACCGCCACGCTTTTGTATGGTGCTGAAATTCCCATTTTTCCATTCAACTCATTAAGTGGTCCTCCTGTATATGCCATTTAGAGATTGATTTTAAATTCTAAAAATAACTCAAAAACCTTAACGCTTCATTAAAACAAAACTATTTTTTTATTTCTTAAATTAGCCTTTACCTTTTCCGCGTCTGCAATGAGAGGCGAAACAACAAATTGAAACAGATTCCTGATAAAGCAGGAATAGAAACAATATGCAATTTAAAATAGTATCGGAATTTAAACCAACAGGAGATCAGCCTACAGCTATAAAACAATTAGTTGAAGGTTTAAATACCAACGAAAAATACCAAACTTTGCTTGGTGTTACTGGTTCTGGAAAGACCTTTACGGTGGCCAATGTTATTGAAGAGGTACAAAAACCAACGTTGGTATTAGCACATAACAAAACATTAGCGGCTCAATTATACAGTGAATTTAAGCAGTTTTTTCCTGAGAACGCTGTGGAATATTTTGTGTCTTACTACGATTATTACCAGCCAGAAGCTTACATACCAACCTCTGGAGTTTATATAGAAAAAGATTTATCGATAAACGAAGAAATCGAGAAAATGCGTTTAAGCACAACCTCTTCGCTACTTTCTGGAAGACGTGATGTATTGGTGGTGGCTTCAGTATCCTGTTTGTACGGTATTGGAAATCCTGTCGAGTTTCAAAAAAATGTGATTACGGTAAAACGAGACCAGCAAATTTCGCGCACCAAATTACTGCACCAGCTCGTTCAAAGTCTCTATTCTCGTACCGAAGCCGATTTTAAACACGGAAATTTTCGCATAAAAGGTGATACTGTTGATGTGTTCCCGAGTTATGCAGATGATGCTTTTAGAATTCACTTTTTTGGTGATGAAATAGAAATGATAGAGCAATTTAATATTCAAACCAACGAAGTTATTGAGGAATACGATAGATTAAATATTTATCCAGCAAACATGTTTGTAACCTCCCCAGATGTTTTGCAAGGTGCCATTAAAGAAATTCAAGACGATCTTGTAAAACAACACGATTACTTTAAAGAGATTGGTAAACATTTAGAGGCAAAACGCTTAAAAGAGCGTACTGAATTCGACTTGGAAATGATAAGAGAACTTGGTTATTGCTCTGGTATTGAAAACTACTCGCGTTATCTTGATGGCAGATTACCAGGCACAAGACCCTTCTGTTTATTAGATTATTTTCCAGATGATTATTTGATGGTTGTCGACGAAAGTCATGTTACCATTTCGCAAGTACACGCCATGTATGGAGGTGACAGAAGCCGAAAAGAGAATTTGGTAGAATTTGGATTTAGATTGCCTGCAGCAATGGATAACAGACCTTTAAAGTTTGAAGAATTTGAAGCATTACAGAATCAAGTATTATATGTGAGTGCCACACCAGCAGATTACGAACTACAAAAAACAGATGGTGTGTATGTGGAACAGGTAATTAGACCTACAGGATTATTAGACCCTATTATTGAAGTGCGACCAAGTTTAAATCAAATTGATGATTTAATTGAAGAAATACAACAACGTGTGGAAAAAGATGAACGGACTTTGGTTACCACATTAACAAAACGTATGGCTGAGGAGTTAACAAAATATCTGAGTCGTATTAATATTCGTGTACGCTATATCCACAGTGATGTAGATACTTTAGAGCGTGTGGAAATCATGCAAGATTTACGTAAAGGAATTTTTGATGTGTTAGTAGGTGTCAATTTACTTCGTGAAGGATTAGATTTACCAGAAGTTTCTTTAGTCGCTATTTTAGATGCGGACAAAGAAGGATTCTTACGTTCTAACCGTTCGTTAACACAAACGGTAGGTCGTGCTGCAAGACATTTAAATGGTAAAGCCATTATGTATGCCGATAAGATTACCAATAGTATGCAAAAAACTATAGATGAAACCGAGTACAGGCGCGAGAAGCAAATTGCTTATAATACCGAAAACAACATTACACCAACGGCTCTTAATAAAAGTTTAGACAGTGTATTAGCTAAAAACTCTGTAAGCACTTACAGTTATGAATTAGAGGCTGCTCGTGCTGCTGAACCAGAAAGTGAGTACCTTACTAAAGGTGAGTTGGAAAAGAAAATTCGTGAAAAACGTAAAATGATGGAACAAGCTGCTAAAGCTTTAGATTTTATAATTGCAGCACAATTACGTGATGAAATTAAAAATTATCAAGGAAAATTAGAAGCATTAAAAGCATAAACTATGAAAACAACTGATGCACCAATTGAAATTGAACACAACTTTAAAGTTGGAAAAGAAAGACTTTGGGAAGCAATTACAAATCCTGTACAAATGCGCGTATGGTATTTTGACAATATTCCGGAGTTTAAACCAGAAGTTGGTTTTAAAACAGCCTTTAGCGTAAAATCTGATGATAGGGTATTTCCACATGTGTGGCAGGTTACGCAAGTTATTCCGCAAGAGCAAATTACGTATTCGTGGACATTTGAAGGCTATGAGGGTAAATCTTCTACTTGTTTTACTATTAAACAAGACAAAGGCAATTCAATATTATATTTAAAAGCTATTGTACTTAAAGATTTCCCAGATACTATTCCTGAATTTAAACGAGAAAGTGGCGTTGCAGGTTGGCAATACCTTATCACCCAACAACTTGACACCTATTTAAACGACTAATATAATTTTTTTAAGCAGATTTCTAATTATACTGTACTTTAAAAATATCTATTAATACTTCGGCAGGTACCATCATGTCTGGAAATCCTTCCATTAAGTATAATACTTTGGTAATAGACTCATGGTTTAATCCCATTCTAAGTCCATAGTTATAAAGTTTTGCAATTTCCTCTTTTGTTCGTTCTCTATCAATATGCATTAGCAATACCAGACGATGAAATTGCACAATACGCTCGCTGTGCGATTTTAAATGTATATAGTTAATAGGATGTTCTATAAGGTAATCGAAATCTTCTCTGGAAATTTCAAGTTGTTTAGCTACACCTAAAAGAAAATTATATTCTATCTTCTTTAAAGTTTTATCAGCTTTGGCAAAGGCTATCATTTCAGATAACAAGCTTAATTTTTCTACTCTATTAGGCATATCAATGAGGGAATTAAAATGTACACTATAAAATTAAGGATAATTACCAATTTATAATCGTAGAAAGCACGTAGCTTGTCGAAAAATGAGTAGTTTTACATCGATTTTAAGTGCTGTTTATCAATCAGATAACGTTTTTTTAGTGCTAAATCGTATATAAACATCTAATTTTTAAACGATTACCAAATGACCAATAATGATATTTTTAAAAAACTAAGAGTCGCACATAAACTTCGTGATGACGATATTATTAAAATTCTAATGCTTGTAGATTTTAGGGTTTCTAAAAGCGAATTAAGCGCATTTTTTAGACGTGAAGACCATCCCAATTATGTAGAATGTGGCGACCAGATATTGCGAAATTTTCTAAATGGCTTAATTATTCATTTACGTGGGCCAATGCCTAAAAAAGAGGAAAAACCCAAAACAAATCCTTCAAAGCCTAAAAAGGCTGATAATAAAAAAAACTTAAGCAAACCTACAGTGAAAAAAAAGAGCAACAATTAAGTTGCTCTTTTTGTCGTTTCCTATTTTTTATTATTTTTTGATAAACTTTGAGGTTTGTACTCCTTGATTGGTAGTAAGCTTTATAGTGTAAAACCCACTCTGTAATTGGCTTACATTTAACAGGCTACTTTCTTTGGAAGATAAAACAACTCTGCCATTAAGATCTGTAATTTTTATGGTGATTATAGCTACACCCTGTTTTACTTGGAGATTTAAGATTTCTCCAACTGGATTGGGATATAACTTTATTAGGTTTTCTGCGCTATAAAAGCCTTCAACAGATAAGGTGTTAGTGATTAAAGCTTCTATTGATGAGAATGTTTCATTTATACCAAGTCCAGGAACACTTATTACACCATCTGTTGTTCTAAAAACTAAGGCGCCATCTCCATCTTTATAATAGTTGTAATTAGTAATAGTAGCAGTGCCAGGAAAAAAACCACCTATTGCAAAAGAAATCATTTGCTCGGTTTTAATTCGTGTTACACTACCACTATATGCACCTTGCCCAGTAACAGTAAAAGTTAGTGAACCGTAGCCATCAACCTCTGTGGTAATAGTTCCTGTGTACGATGGTGTTTGGCCTTGTGCATTTAGAGTTCCCGCAATATCATCTACTGTTGCTGGTGTTCCAAAGGTTATTGGGTAGGTACCAATTAAAGCATTATCGGAATTGTAATCTATAGTAAACTCGGCATTACTTGCTCCTGTTAACGACAGCGTTGAACCTACCACCTTATAGAATAACTCATTAGTATTCATTACGTTATCGGTTATTGTTAGCACTTGGGTAGTACCTGGATAACTTGTTAACTGTGACGCTGTTGGTGTAGTAAACGTATCTGTATTTGTACCTGTTTGGGTTAATGTGCCAAAATCCCAAGCTGCATTTGCTCCAGAAGGATTTTGGTTTACTGTACCAGTAACTATAGCAAACATTGAGTTTTGCGTGCTGAAATAGTTGTTTACAGGTGCTTGTGAAAAGCTTAAAATGCTTGATAATACAAGTAATAAAAGTAATTTTGTTTTCATAATGGATAATTTTTTAATTAATAGCTTTTGGTTAAAAATGACAATAAAAAAACCTACAGTATTCACAATGAATAATGTAGGTTAAGCATTTATAATTAGACTATAGTAGCGCTTACGCTAAAACAGCTTGTACTTTATCTGCAGCTTCTTGAAATTCTGTGGCACTCATAACATCAAGTCCAGAATTGTCTATTAGTTCTTTTGCAATATCTGCATTGGTTCCTTGTAAACGTACAATAATAGGAACATTAATAGCGTCTCCCATATTTTTATAAGCATCTACCACACCTTGTGCAACACGATCACAACGTACAATACCACCAAAGATATTTATTAAAATGGCTTTAACAGCAGGATCTTTTAAAATAATTCTAAAAGCAGCTTCCACACGTTTTGCATCTGCTGTACCACCTACATCTAAAAAGTTAGCTGGCTCTCCACCTGCTTGTTTAATTAAATCCATAGTTGCCATTGCTAAACCTGCACCATTAACCATACACCCAACGTTTCCGTCAAGGTCTACATAGTTTAAACCTAAGGCACCAGCTTCAACTTCAATTGGGCTTTCTTCACGTAAATCGCGTAATTCTGCTAAATCTTTGTGTCTGTATAAGGCATTATCGTCGATAGTTACTTTAGCATCTACTGCCATAATTTTGCTATCGCTGGTTTTTAAAACCGGATTAATTTCGAATAAAGAGGCATCAGATTTTACATAAGCAGTATATAAAGCACTTACAAATTTTGTCATTTCTTTAAACGCAGTACCACTTAAACCTAAGTTAAAAGCTACACGTCTTGCTTGAAAAGGCAATAAACCTGTTGCTGGATCTACTTCTTCTGTAAAAATTAAATGTGGCGTTTCTTCTGCAACAGTTTCAATATCCATACCTCCTTCTGTAGAATACATAATCATGTTTCTGCCAGTACCTCTGTTTAAAAGTACAGACATATAATATTCTTCTGGTTCAGAATCTCCAGGATAGTAAACATCCTCTGCTACTAATACCTGGTGTACACGCTTCCCTTCTGCCGAAGTTTGAGGTGTTACCAAATCCATACCAATAATCTGTCCTGCAATTTCTTCTACTTCCTGTAAGCTTTTAGCTAATTTTACGCCTCCACCTTTTCCACGTCCACCAGCGTGAACTTGAGCTTTTATAACGTGCCATCCTGTTCCTGTGTCTGCAGTTAATTGCTTTGCAGCCGTTACAGCTTCAGCAGCATTTCTTGCTACATGACCACGTTGAATACGCACACCAAATGTGCTTAATAGTTCTTTTCCTTGATATTCGTGTAAATTCATCTGTTTTAGAATAAAATTTTAGTGCCACAAAAGTAAATAACCTTAAGCGTTTTACCAATATTTTTTAATAATGATTTTAGTTGAAGCAGATTTAAAAGCAACTGCATATAGAAAACGGTATGTAATTGTGTTTGTCTATAGTAAATTATTAATCTTTTAAGCTTTTAATAACAGAAAACGCTTTGTCTACTAAATGATCTTCTACAAGAATTGTAAACTCATTTGTCGTGGAAATAACTTCGTATAAAGTAACATTTTCCCATGCTAATCGTTTAAAAATTTGATAATATAAGCCTGCTATTTTAGAATTTCCTCTAGGTAAATTTAAACTTATTGCCGATAAATTATCTTGTAAACCAATTAGTGTTTCGTCTTTGAAAATATTTAAAACACTTCCTTTCTCTATGCTCGAAATGATAATATTACTTTCTAAAACGCCACGTGTGAAACCATAAAAGATATTGTGATTTGTGTTTATTTTTTCTAATACTTTTGAATGGCTATGTATTAAAGTTTTAGAATTTTGAAAAGTAAAGTCGCTTAAATTAGAACGTACGGTAATATCGCCAAGACTTTTAAAAACCTTTTTTAGTTTCGTTGAATTCTCGACGTTAGTAGGCTGGTTGTATCTCCTTAAGGCCATCATTATGGCTCCATCTTTTACTGGCTTACGCAGAATTTTAGAAATGGAGCTATTTAAGTCTTTGGCCAAGGCAGAATAGTTAATTATGTCACGCACAAGCGCCTCTTCTAAAAAAGGGCTAGACACAATAATCTCTTCTACACAGGAAGCTATAGTTTTCAAATTGTTAATTATTTAACATTATGTGTAAAATTAGATAAAATTTTTCATTTTTGAGTTTTAAAAGATTATTACTTATAATTTCGCACTCTTAATTGATAGATATTACAAATGGAGCAAAGCACTTTATTACAAATCGCAAAGGATTATGGAAGTCCTGTTTATGTATACAACGCCGAAACAATTACCAACCAATATAAACGGCTAACAAATGCCTTTAATGAGGTTAAAAAGGTAAAGATAAATTATGCAGTTAAAGCATTATCTAACCTTTCTATTTTAAAACTAATGCATTCACTTGGTGCTGGATTAGATACTGTTTCTATACAAGAGGTGAAGTTAGGCTTGACTGCTGGTTATAAAGCCCAAGACATCATTTACACACCTAATGGCGTATCTTTAGAGGAAATTGAAACGGCTGCCAAATTAGGTTGCCAAATTAATATAGACAACCTTTCTATTTTAGAACAGTTTGGCACAAAACACCCAACAATTCCAGTTTGCATCCGAATCAATCCACATGTTATGGCTGGTGGTAATACTAACATTTCTGTTGGACATATAGATAGTAAATTTGGTATTTCAATACATCAAATTCCACATATTATTAGAATTGTTGAAAATACCAAAATGAATATTAATGGCATACACATGCATACTGGAAGCGATATTTTAGATATTGATGTTTTTCTTTATGCCAGCGAAATTCTTTTTGAGACAGCCAAGAACTTTAAAAATCTTGATTTTATAGATTTTGGTTCTGGTTTTAAAGTGCCTTACAAACCTGGAGATATAGAAACCAATATTGAAGAATTTGGCAATAAACTAACTGCAAGGTTTAATGCGTTTTGTAAAGAATACGGAAAGCAATTAACCTTAGCATTCGAGCCTGGTAAGTTTTTAGTTAGTGAAGCTGGACAATTTTTGGCAAAGGTTAATGTTGTAAAACAAACCACCTCAACCGTTTTTGCGCAAATAGACTCTGGTTTTAACCACTTAATTCGCCCTATGTTATATGGCTCGCAACATGAAATTGAAAACATCTCTAACCCTAACGGTCGTGAGCGCTTTTATAGTGTTGTTGGTTATATTTGCGAAACCGATACTTTTGCAAATAACAGACGTATCGCCGAAATTAACGAGGGCGATATTTTAGCATTTAAAAATGCAGGAGCTTATTGTTATTCTATGGCAAGTAATTATAATTCGCGATATCGCCCTGCCGAAGTACTATGGCATAACGGTGAAGCTCACTTAATTAGAAAGCGAGAAACGTTCGACGACATATTAAAAAATCAAATTGAGATAGACTTAAAACCAAAAAAGGTAAAAGTTTAAATACGGACTTAAAAGCACTTATAAATTAGTGCTTTTTTTTATATGTACCCTTTTATCCTTATAAAACGCTAAACATTTTTAAATAAATTTAAAAGACAAATTCGTGAGTCTCATATTTTTTAATTATCTTTAAAAGGAGCTATTTTGATAGTAACCACTATCTTTAAAAGATTTATCTTTCCTAATCTACTCTTGCATTTAACAATAAGCCTTAATTGGTAACATATTTAATAACTAAACCCATAATTATGAAAAAATTGATATTATTAGTTAGTTTATGCTGGTTTTTATTTAATTGCCAAGACAATGCACAACGTTACACTCAAGATTCTAAAGAAATTGAAATTGTAAAAAAAACCATCGCGCATTACGATTTACACCAATGGGATAGTTTGGTCATGAATTATGCAGATACAGCTAAAGTGTATTATAATACCAGAACAGCCATTTTAGGTCCAAAAGATTTAAAAACCTTCCTAACCCGAAATGATAATTATATTTCTACACGTGCTTTTGAAGATGAAAGCAGAGAATACGAAATGATAGAAGATAATAACGGAAAGGTTTGGGTTAATTTTTGGGGATTGTGGAAAGGCAATTTAAAAGAAAACAACAAAGGTATTGTAATACCAGTTCATATTACTTATCAGTTTGACAATGATAAAATTGTTGAAGAATTTGGCTATTGGAATGCAGCAGAATTAGTAAAAGAGATACAGGCAATAGAGAATGCTAAATTATCTTTGGAAGACATTGAAGCCGCAGACGATTTATAAACTGCCTTTTAATTAATATTTCTTACTGTATTTTTATTTAAATTAGTTTTTATCTTTTTTTATGTTATAACAACCACAGTTGTGTAACTATATTACTATATTTATTTAACTAAAATTGTGTAATGAATAGAATACCAACTAAAGTAATTCGTCAACTTTTTATAATTAGTTTAATTCTACTTTTTGGGTACCTCATTTTTTCTGAAATGTTCCCCTATTTTGGTGGTTTTCTTGGCGCCATAACACTGTATGTTTTATTACATAAGTGGATGAAAATCATGGTCGATAAAAAAAAGTGGAACACCAGTTTTTCAGCTATCTTATTAGTAATTTTTTCGCTGGTGGTTATTATACTTCCCATAGCTGGAATAGTATTAATGTTAAGTAATAAAATAGGTGATTTTACTAAAAATAGTGAACAATTTTTAAACGCTGCCAAAGAGCAATTGGAAGTAGCTGAAGGCTATGTTGGTTTCGATTTAAATTCGAAAATAGACACGACCAGCATAACAACGTGGGTAACCAATAACCTGCAAAATGTGGCTGGAGGTACGTTTACCATGTTTATTTCTGTAGGTATAATGGTTTTTGTTTTATACTATATGCTAACAAATAGGAAACTCTTAAAAAAGGCCTTAATTAAGTATGTACCATTAGCAGATGATAACCTTAGCGAAATTGGTAAAGAAATACGCTCTATGGTAAAAGCCAATGCTATTGGCATTCCTTTAGTGGCAATAGCACAAGGTATTATTTCTCTTATTGGTTTCTTAATTTTCGGTATAGATGACGCTTTGTTTTGGTTTGTTATAGTAACCATTGGTTCTATGATTCCGTTTATAGGAACTTTAATAGGTATTGTACCTGTTTTTTTAATAAGCCTTGCCACTGGAAACGATTTTCAGGCTTGGGGAATATTAATTTATGGTGTTGTTGTTGTTGGTTCTACAGATAACATTATTAGGCTTTTTGTATTACAAAAATTAGATGAAGTACACCCACTCGTTACCTTAATTGGTGTTATAATTGGTGTTCCTCTATTTGGATTTATAGGATTAATTTTTGGACCTTTACTAGTGAGCCTTTTTATGGTTTTTGTTAAGATCTATAGAAAAGAATATGGCAAAGACACTGCAAAAATTGATGCCAAGCAACTATAAATTTTGATAAAATGTTAAGCCGTTATTATCTAAATCATAAAAAGCGAATTCTCGGGTTTGCCATTCGGTTTCCCTAATTTTAGTTTTGGGATGAAACACGTTTCTAAACTTATATTCTTCATATAAATTTTCTAAATGCTCTGTTACTATTCTTAGCATTGGTGTATTAAAACCTGTTTCCCATTCTTTGGCATCATGCCATTGCAGGTGTATTTCTATTCCATCGCGTATTATTCCCGCATAGGTAGGATTTTTAGAATCGTCTGCAAAAGCAATTTTAAAACCTAACTTTTTCACATAAAAAGTTAAAGCTTCTACCACATTTTTAACTGGTAGAATTGGATGAATTTGATGAAGAATAGGTTTTGGCATTATTTTTTTATTGTTCCAGAAAAGTGATTTACTTTTGGATTAATTGGGTTTCCTGTAATACGTCTAAAAGTTGCTAATTGTCCGCAATGCCAAATCGCATCGCTTATTGGTCCGTTAATATTGTTCCAATACGGAATTTCGCTGGTTCCAAAAATTATTTTGTACTGAGAGATGTCTCCACTTTCTCTTAAAATAGCAGCAGCTTGTTTTAGGTTTACAAGGGTCTGTTTTCTTAATTCTGAAAAATCCATACTTCGCTTTTCTTTTGTATTTGCCTTTTTTAAAGTAGAATTAAGGACAATTAAAGACAAATCGTGAATATGCTCAACAGTTTCTAAAGAAGTCCTAACCGAGTCGTGAGGTTTATATGCTAAATCTTTTTCGGTTAAGCCTTCGCTCGCCCAGTAAAATCTAAACCCTAAGGCATCGACTTGTCTGGCTGCTACCGTTCCTGCTGTATATGTTTTTGAAGCTTCTGGAAGTTCGTAATATGGAGCATTTGTTGTTTTGTCTTGGTTTTGAGCTGAAAGCAGCATTGAGATTAACAGTGTAGACATTAGGATTGAATTTTTCATAATAAATAACTTATTTTTTCACAATCTTTTTAGTTTCTTTCCTACCATCGTTAGTCTCAAAAACAAAAAAGTATACTCCTGTTTTTAATTTCTCGATGTTTAATTCTGGATTTTCAGTAGTTTGTATTTTTAATGCTAGTTCTAACTGACCCTCTATATTAAAAACATTTACTTTTAACTCATCATTTCTGGATTTATTAGTAATTGTTAATACATCTATCACAGGATTTGGTGAAATTTCAATGTCTAACATTTTATTTTTATCAACACCTAAAGTAGCACTTCCATATTCAACGTAATCACCGTTAACAGAAGTAACTATTAATGTTTTACTATTGGTATTTTGAGTAATAGCATAAGTAAAAGGATTATTCATGTTATTAAAATAAAATGCAAAATAAATGGCTTCAAAATTATGATTTATTGTTTCACTACAACCTCCTGATAAAGTTTGATATAATTCTAAAAATGAAAAATTAGATAATGCATCATCAAAACTTAAAGTTCCGCCTATAGAATCGCAGATGTGAGATAAAAAATTAACACCAAAAAATTCTGTAGAAGTTGTTATGCTTTCGGTAGGAGAAGAAGGTGGAATATTACTATTACCAGATATAACAACATCGTGGATATACCAATAATTATCATAAAGTTGAGCATCTTGCGCTAAACTTTTTACTGTGTATAAAGCTAATAATACTATTAAAAGGTTCTTCATATTCTAAATTTACTAATCCTTAATCTCTTCCACATCACTTATTGTTGTTGTTCCATATTTATCGAATAAATAAATTAAGCTCGTCATGGTTGCTGCACCGAGTTCTAATTCTCTTTTATTAACAGCATCGAAGGTGTCGTTTGCTGCATGATGGTGGTCGAAATAACGTTGAGAATCTGGTCGTAATCCTGCTAAAACAATATTATCATTTTTTAATGGTCCTATATCTGCACCACTATATCCTTTTTCAAAATAATGAATTAAATAAGGTTTAAATAAGGGCTCCCAACCCAATACTTTATCTAGGTTAGCATCGCTACAATCGAAACTAAATCCTCTTGGTGTAAAACCTCCAGAATCACTTTCTAAGGCAAATACATGATTTTCATTTTTACGTTTTGCTTCTTCTGCATATTTTTTACCGCCTCGTAAGCCGTTTTCCTCATTCATAAACAACACCACTCTAATGCTCCGTTTTGGGGTAATACCACTCTCTTTTAGTAAACGTACCACATCCATAGATTGTACAACTCCTGCTCCATCATCATGCGAGCCATCGCCTAAATCCCAAGAATCTAAATGCCCACCAACGACCATATATTCGTTTGGAAATTCACTACCTGTTATTTCTCCTATAACATTGTATGAAAGCACATCATCAAACTGTTTACAACTTTGTTTAAAGTAAAAATCTAAATTTGCATCTTTTTTTAAGGCTTTGGAAAGTGCATTGGCATCGTTAGTGCTTATGGCTGCAGATGGAATGCGTTGCTCGTTAGGCAAATCTAAATAGCCCATACTTCCCGTATGCGGAAAATTGTCTTCGCGCAAATTTAATGAGCGTACAATTACACCCACAGCACCTAACTTTCCTGCTTCGTAAGCGCCAGCGTAACGTTGTTTAGAGCAACCTCCATAGGCTTCAAACGTATTAATAAGTTCAGGATTCATAGCGCCATTAAAAAATACAATTTTACCTTTCACTTGTGTACCGAGCACTTCTAACTCATCAAAACTTTTAACCTCAACTACTTTGGCTTTTAGACCTGAATCTGACGTTGCAACTGAGCCTCCTAAAGCACAAATATTAACGTCTGTTTTAGTTCCTGAGGCTTCAAAATAGCCCACTTCTTTTTCGCCTCGCTCCCACTTTGGTACCATGACCTCTTGTAACCAAACTTTATCTAAGCCTAATTTTTCTAATTCGTTTTTGGTGTATTGCACGGCTTTTTCTGCATTTACCGATCCTGACAAGCGTCCTCCAATTTGGTTAGACAAATGGTCCAACCACTGGTATGCTTTACCATTTGTTAAGGACTGCTTGTAAATGGTTTTTACAGTTTCTTTATCGTTTTGGGCGTATATTGATATTGAAAATAATAATACTATTATTAAAAAATTATTTTTCATGTGATTTGTGTTGTGTGCATGAGTTAGCGACTACTCGTTTTTTAATTCCTGACGATATAAATCTATATTTGCTTTGGTTTTGTCGTCTAATTCTGGTTCTTTTATGTCTTTGTATTCCTTAAGTGTATTGTAAAGAATTTTTGCAACAGCCAGTCTTGCTGCTGGTTTACTATCTGCCGGAATATTAAACCAAGGTGCATGCGTTTTAGAGGTTCTATTAATGGCATCTTGATAACATGCCATATAATCGTCCCAAAGTTTACGTTCTTTTAAATCGCCTGCTGAAAATTTCCAGTTTTTATGTTTTAAATCCAGTCTACGTAGTAGTCTGTTTTTTTGTTCTTCTTTAGAAAGGTTTAGAAAAAACTTAAAGATTAATGTACCGTTATCTGCCAGATGTTTTTCGAAATTTTTTATTTGCTCAAAACGTTTGTCCCAGAAAGCATCGTTTATATCTTCTAAACTATTTACATTTGGAAGTTTCTCGTTTAAAATATAATAAGGATGCACACGTGTTACCAATACATTTTCGTAGTGCGTACGATTATGTACACCAAATTTTCCTCGTGCTGGTAAAGCCAAATAATGTCTCCATAAATAATCGTGCTTTAGCTCTAATTCTGTTGGTACTTTAAAGCTCATCACCTCTACACCTCTGGCATTAAAGTCTTTAAAAACTTCGCGAATTAAGCTGTCTTTCCCAGAAGTATCCATGCCTTGTAAACATACTAAAACAGAGTGTTTTCCATGTGCGTACAACTTGTCTTGTAATTTGCCTAACTTCTTTCTTACCTTTTTTAACTCGCTCTTTATTTCATCTTCGGTTGCTTCTAAATCTAAAGTTGAGGATAATTTAGACAGGTCAATTTTTGAAGTTATTTTATGATTACTAATCTCTATTTCTTTCATTTTAAATCTACTTTTTATTTTCTTTTTCCTCTTCTTCGTCTTCTTCGTCTTGATGTAATAAAGGGTGGTCTTTTATCTCTAATCCTACAATTTTAATAATACTAACTACGGTATTGTAAAGCATTAATACTACAGAAATTAGACCTCCACTTAATACTGCAGACAATCCTAAACTTATATAGTAAATAACAGAATACCATGAGCTTGGTACGTTTTCGGCTTCTGTAACTGGGATATTCATGAGTTGAAATACAATCATTGCAGACACAAATACGATGGTATCTATTTTTGCAATGAGCAGGACGTGTTTGTAATGCTCTTCGGTTAATTTTGATTTAGTACTGGAACTAATACTTAATAAAGTGAGTAATAATGCAAGAATGGTTGCAGATGCTAATACAATGGTGTTACATAAAGCATTTATTCCTGGTAAGGAAGTGGTAATTAGAGATTTTGCCTCGTAACCACTTATATTTCCTAATCCATAAGCTCCTAATCCTATAATTATAGCTGCTAAAATCCCTCCAAATAGGGCTCTTTTGTTGTATAAAGATAATTTAATGAGTTTCATAACTGCTTATTCGTTTAAATATTACTTGCTTGCAAATAACTTAACGTCATTTTCGCTTACCTCTGTTCCACCAAGGATTATTAAGCGTTCTATTACGTTTCTTAACTCTCTAATGTTTCCAGTCCAATCGTATTCCTGCAATAATTTTATGGCTTTAGCCGAAAAACTTTTTTCTGCTGTACCTTGTTCTCCAGAAATTTTCTTGGCAAAATGCTTTATCAATAATGGAATATCTGCTCTTCTTTCATTTAATGCTGGTACTTTTACCAGAATGACAGCTAACCTATGGTATAAATCTTCTCTAAATTTGCCTTCTGATATTTCTTTTTTCAAGTTTTTATTTGTTGCGGCTATTATTCTTACATCTACTTTAATATCTTTATCGCTACCAACACGTTGTATACGACTCTCTTGCAATGCGCGTAAAACTTTTGCTTGTGCAGAAAGACTCATATCACCTATTTCATCTAAAAAAATAGTGCCTCCATTTGCTGCTTCAAATTTCCCAGCCCTGTCTTTTGCCGCACTTGTAAAAGCCCCTTTTACGTGACCAAACAATTCGCTCTCTATTAATTCGCTTGGTATAGCAGCGCAATTTACTTCTATCATTGGGCCTTTTGCACGCTCACTTTTCTGGTGTAACCAGTGTGCTACTAATTCTTTTCCGGTTCCGTTTGGTCCAGTTATTAAAACACGCGCATCTGTTGGCGCTACTTTGTCTATAATGTCTTTAATTTGAGAGATAGCGTCGCTTTCGCCAACCATTTCGTATTTTTTACTAACTTTCTTTTTAAGGATTTTGTTCTCTACAACCAGTTCTTTTCTATCTAATGCATTACGCACAGTATTTAACAGTCTATTTAAATCTGGCGGTTTAGAAATATAATCGAAGGCACCCAAACGCATGGTATTTACTGCAGTATCTAAATCGCCATGACCAGAAATCATAACCATTGGAATTTCGGGTTTTATTTTTTTGACCGCTTCAAGCACCTCTACACCATCCATTTTTGGCATTTTTATATCGCATAATACCAAATCGAAATCTTCTTTTCTAATTTTATCGATACCTACTAAACCATCTTCGGCTTCAAAAACTTCGTATTTATCGTTTTCTTCTGAAAGGATTTTTACTAAAACTCTTCTAATCGCTGCTTCGTCTTCTATTACTAATATTTTTGACATTATATCTTAAATTTAATTCCTGTTCTTAAATAAAAAGCGTTTTCATTGTCTAATTTAAAAACTTCATCTCTATTGTCATCTCTTAATCTGTTATTCATACTAAAAGTATAGCCTGTATACGCATACCAAACCAAATGGTCGGTAAAGCAGTATTCATAACCTAATCCACCAACTATAACCGAAAGTGAAATATGATCTGCCTCCTTACCGTCTATAAGAATTTTATCTTGAATATTGGCAAAATACCCATCGATACCTACGAAGGTTTGGATAATACTTTTTTCGCTAAAGAAATATTTAACGTTTGTTTTAGGGACACCTAAATTAAATGACCATTTTTCGTTTACACGTCTGTAATAACTAACAAAAGGCAATGGTAGTGGTATTCCCGTCGTACTATTATAAGTTAAGCCTAAAATTAATCGATAAGGTCTTTTTAAAGATTCGTCCTTGGATCTATCACTAATAGCGTAAACACCTCCATTTAAAAAGAAATCTTCGTTTGTTATTTTCTTAGTTAACGTAGAGGCTATTCTGGGTGAAATTTTAGCGCCTACACGCCAGCCACTTTTTAACTTAAAGGTGTAACCCAGGTTAAAATCTATAATATGTAACCGTCTTAATTTTGAAGTATCAAACGGATAATTATCTTCTATATCGAAGGCAATCCTGCTATATTCACCACCAACCACAAGATAACAGTCTTCATCTGTTTTTATTGGATAATTTAAAAGTGTTCTAAATCTACTAAAACTATCTTCAGATTTACTTTTAGGTATATAAGAGTACTCTAAGCGCGCCAAATCTGTAAGTTGTGCGAACGTGTTATGGATTGTCATAAACAATAAAACAAACACAAATAGTTTCAATGTTTTGTTTTTCATATACTTAGGTTAGTGTTAGGATTATTATCATTTTTAGATTTATCATGCATACTTAATTGAATGTTTTGATCTTCTTTTTGAATAATATGAATATCGCGTTGCGGAAACGGAATACTTACATTATGTTCTCTAAAAAGCTTATCGATTGCAAAGCGCACTTCACTTTTAGGAAATCTGGCATTAAAACTATCCTCAATAGTAAAGGCTACTCTAAAGTTTAAAGAACTTTCTCCAAAATCTGTAAAAATGACATTTGGCGGCGGATTTTTAAAAATTAACTTTGAAGATTTTGCAGCCTCAAGAAGCAACTTTTTTACCAATTGCACATCACTACCATAAGCTACGCCTACATCTACCGATTCTCTTGTTGTAGAGCCATTTTGTGTCCAATTATACAAACTATTAGTTAAATACAAATGATTTGGAATGATTAAGACTTTATTATCTATCGTTACAGCTCTTGTGGTACGTAGTTTTATTTCTTCTACGCGACCGATTTTTCCTTCAATTTCAATAATATCGCCAACATGAACAGATTGGTCTACTAAAATAAAAACACCAGAAATGATGTCTTGAAATAATGTTTGTAATGCTAAACCAATACCAATTAATAAAGCAGCAGAGGCAGCAAAAACGGCAGTAACATCAATACCAAAAGAACTAATGGCAACTAAAAACACTATAATGTAAATAAGCCATCGCGCAAACGAAAACACGGTTGTAAATTTAGCCTTGTCTTCGTCTGGCATTTTACGTGTTAACAGGTTTCTAATCCAGCGTAGAAGATAAGTTGTAAATATTAAAATTAAAATAACAAGTAAAATGTACTTTACCTTTAATTCTCCCGTGACAGAATCGTCAGCATTTTTAAAGGTATAGAAAGAATAATTTAAAAATTCTAAAAATTTTTCCCAAAGACTACTATCTGTTATTGCCTCTCCAACTTCTTCAACAGTTTCTCCTATTTTATCTGTTACGTTATCCTGCATATTAATATTTAATCCATTTTAAAAGTTCCTTATAACTTGGTTTTTTACCATACATTAAAATACCAACTCTATATATTTTTGATGCCAACCAAATAGTAAACATAAATGTACCAATTAAAATTAACAAAGAGAGTACCTGTTGCCAAATTGGTACTCCAAAAGGAATACGCATAAGCATGACTACTGGCGATGTAAATGGTATAAATGAAAATATGGTTGCAACTGTACCATGAGGATCTTCTATCACTGTAAATCCGCCAACATAAACAGCCAAAATTAATGGCATTATAATAGGCATCATAAATTGTTGCGTATCGGTTTCGTTATCAACAGCAGCACCAATGGCAGCATATAGCGAGCTGTATAACAAATAACCACTAATAAAAAACAACACAAATGCTATAATTAAATTCGCTAATGGCATATTAAAAAACGAGTTTAAAAACAACTGCATGTTATTATTAGCTTCAGGATTTTCAATAGCTTGTTGCATTAATTCCTGTTGTGGCATATTTACCTGCGTAAAATCTATTCCAAAAATTAATGATACGACTATTAATAAAACTCCTCCTAAAATAAGCCAAATAGCAAATTGGGTAATTCCTGCCAAAGTGGTTCCTATAATTTTACCAAGCATAAGTTGCAATGGTTTAACCGAAGAAATAATGACTTCAATAATTCTACTTGTTTTTTCTTCTATAACAGAACGCATTATCATGTTACCATAAATAATAATAAACATGAAAAGCAAATAACCTGCAGCACCTCCAAAAATTAGCTTAACCACACTGTCTTGCTTGGATGTTTTTTCTCCGGTAAAATTTTCTTGGTTAATTACTAAATCTATAGTTGCCGATTTTAACAGGTTTACGTCAACTCCTTTTTGCTCTAAATTTATAGCTCTTAATTGTTTTTCAATTTCAGACTCTAAGTTTGTAATTATAGATAAGGATGGCGTTTCTGTTGAGTAAAACTCTACTTCTACTGTTTTGTTGGTATAACTTTGGTTTGCGTTATCATCTTTAAAGTTAGAGATATGAAGTAATCCATAACTCCCTTTTTCTTCTACAACTTTTTTAGCATTTTCAAGTGTTAAACCTTTTAGGTTTTCGTATTTTATAGTTTTAGAATCTTTAAATACAGAAGCCATAGTATTAGACTCGTCTAAAATTGAAATTTGCTTTTCTTTATTATTATTTAATTGTGATAAATACGCAACTACAGAGAATAATGCTATTAATATTATGGGACTTAAAAACGTCATAATAATAAAAGCTTTATTTCTCACTTTTGTAAAGTACTCGCGTTTTATAATTAGTGGTAAATGGTTCATAAAAATTCTAATTATTCCTTACAGTTTGAATAAAAATATCACTTGCAGTTGGAATGACTTCAACAAAATGAGACACTTCGCCTTTAGTGGTTAGATAGTTAAGTAAATGGTTTGCAGATTCGTTTTCTGATAGTTTTATATTAAGTTTTAAATCCTTATTCAACGATTTAAATTCTGCTGGTGAAACTGTAAACTTATCCGAAAGCAAACGTTGTAATTCTATAACATTTGGCGTATTAATTCCTACTTGAAAAGTATTCGTTTTGTATTGTTTTTTAATGGTATTTAAATTACCATCTAAAATTTTATTCGATTTATGAAGCAGTGCAATATGGTCGCACAATTCCTCTACAGATTCCATACGATGTGTGGAAAAAATTACTGTTGCTCCTTCATTGCGAAGTCTTAAAATTTCATTTTTAATAATATCTGCATTAATAGGGTCGAAGCCGGAAAAAGGCTCATCGAAAATTAATAACTTTGGTTCATGCAAAACAGTAACCACAAATTGGATTTTTTGAGCCATCCCTTTCGAGAGTTCCTGTATTTTTTTATTCCACCAATCTCCAATCTCCAACCTGTCGAACCACATAAGCAAACGTTTTTTTGCTTCGGTTTTATCCAAACCTTTTAATTGTGCTAAGTATAAGGCTTGCTCGCCAACTTTCATAGATTTGTACAACCCACGCTCTTCTGGCAAATAACCAATGTTTTTAATGTGATGTCGTTGCAAAGGTTCGCCATCTAAAATTACTTTACCTTGATCTGGCATAGTAATTTGATTGATAATACGAATTAATGTGGTTTTTCCTGCTCCGTTTGGACCAAGCAAACCGAAAATACTGCCTTTTTCTACAGCAATTGAGACTTTGTTGAGTGCTGTATAATCACCAAAAGTTTTAGAAACCAATTGTGCTTCTAATATGTTATGCATATAATAATATTGTTGGTTGCGTAAATATAGAAAATGTTAATTGGGAAACTTTGCTGTTTACATTTATTTTAACGCTGTAAGGCGTATTAAAGTAAGATATCCCAAGGTGCGATACGATTTGTTCGACTAATTAACTTTACCGTGCACTACGCACTTAAAAAACAAAGTCGCACAAAAAACAAAACCCACCCTTTACGCAAATAAAGGATGGGAAAAAATTGCTATGAAAAAGAAAAATTACCATTGGCGCAAACCAATGATATACCAAATATAAGACTTTTTGTTTAACTTATGCTTTATTAGCTAAATAAGTTCTTTTTTTAACAAAAAAAATCTGCATTTTAAATGCAGATTTTTCTTTTTAATTTTATGTAATTACTATGAAAACATGTCTTTTACCTTCTCAAAAAACGATTTATCACTTTGTTCTGGTTTAGGCGAGAAATGCTCATCTTCTCTCATACTTTCAAAAAATTCCTTTTGTTCTTTATTTAGAGTTTTTGGCGTCCAGACATTAACGTGTACTAATAAATCGCCTTTACCGTAGCCGTTAATACTTGGAATTCCTTTTCCGCGTAAGCGTAAAATTTTCCCGGATTGCATACCTGCTTCTATCTTAATACGCACTTTACCAGTAACAGTATCAATTTCTTTAGAAGTTCCTAAAATAGCATCTGGTAAACTAACATATAAATCGTAATGCAGGTTATCGCCTTCTCGTTGTAATGTGGCGTGATCTTGCTCCTCTATAGCTACCAATAAATCTCCAGCAATACCATTACCTGGAGCATCGTTACCTTTGCCAGAAACCTTAAGTTGCATGCCGTCTACAACTCCTGCTGGTATTTTTACAGAAATCGTTTCTTCTTTTACTTTTAAACCTTGAGCATCTGCTCCAGCGGGTTTTTTATCTATAATTTGTCCGGCTCCACTACATGTTGTACACGGACTTGCCGTTTGCATGCGACCCAAAATAGTATTGGTAACACGTGTTACTTGCCCAGAACCATTACAGGTGCTACATGTTTTATAGGTAACGCCATTGGCTTGAACTTTACGTTTTACCTTTATTTTTTTCTCGACACCATTCGCAATTTCCTCAAGCGTTAATTTCACTCGAATACGCAGATTACTTCCTTTCACCCGACGTTGTTGGCCGCCACCAAAACCACCGCCAAATCCAGAGAAACCACCGCCTCCAAAGCCACCTCCAAAAATGTCGCCAAATTGGCTGAATATGTCGTCCATATTCATGCCACCTCCACCAAAACCACCACCACCTTCAAAGGCTTGGTGACCAAACTGGTCGTAACGGGCTTTTTTATTCTCATCGCTTAACACCTCGTATGCTTCGGCAGCTTCTTTAAACTTCGTTTCGGCAGCCGTATCATCCGGGTTTTTATCTGGATGATGTTCTATTGCTTTCTTTCGGTAGGCTTTTTTAATTTCGGCAGCTGTAGCATTTTTGCTTATGCCTAATATTTCGTAGTAGTCTCTTTTTGCCATTCTCAATTGTTATCCTTTTAAAAATAGGAAGATATTTGTTAGTACTATAATTATTGTCCGATTACAACTTTTGGAAAACGTATTACAGTTTCGCCAAGTGTATAGCCCTTTTCCACAACCTCTATAATCTTCCCTTTTAAATCGTCGCTCGGTGCTGGCACTTGTGTAATGGCTTGGTGTTTTTCAGAATCGAAAACATCGCCTTGTACCACTGTCATAACTGCCAACCCTTTTTGTGCCAAAGTTGTTAACAACTTCTGGTATATTAACATGACGCCTTTTCTTAACTCTTCGGCTTCCTTATCTTCCTCTATGTGTAATAAAGCGCGCTCAAAATCATCTAAAACGGGTAACATTGACACCATGACATCTTTGCTTGCTGTTTTAAAAAGTTCGATACGTTCTTTAGACGTTCTTTTCTTATAATTTTCAAATTCAGCAAATAATCTTAGAAACTTATCTTTTTCCTGGCCTAATTCTTCTTTAAGTTTGTCCTCGGTAGAAAGTTCTTCAACTTCTATTTGCTCTTCGGTTGCAGTGTTTTCAACCTGCTCTTCAATTATATCTTCTTTTTTATCTTTTGCTTTGCTCATTTCTGTATTTTTTTTAATACTACTTAAAGTTGGCAAAAGTACTGCCATTATTGTAAAAATGCCAAAATGTCACAAATTATTTTTTATCTATATTTAAGATATACAATCCATGTAATTAAGGCATATACTATGAAATAACATGAATTAGTTTTAAGATATATTTAAGTATTTTCCATGGAATGTTATTTATCTTTGTAGCTTAACCATTAATAAATTTAAAAATGAAAAAACAAGTTTTAAATATCTTTACAGTGTTAGCTTTAGGTCTTGCTGTAGTTGGATGTAAGAATGATAAAAAAACAGAAACTACAGATGTTAAAGAAGTAGAAGTTGTAGAAGCAGAAGCAACATATAAAGCAATGCCGGAACAATCTATGGTCATGTGGGAAGCTAATAAAGTTGTTGGAGGACACACTGGAACTATAAACTTATCTAACGGTGTTGTAAAAATGAAAGGAGACCAATTAGTTGGTGGTAATTTTATTTTCGATATTTCGACATTAGATAACACAGATCTTGAAGATGCTAAAAAGAAAGCAGATCTTGAAGGTCATCTTAAGTCTGCTGACTTTTTTAATGCCGAAAAATTTCCGAATGCTGCATTCGAAATTACAAGTGTTGAAGGTAATAATGTAAGTGGAAATTTAACTATTAAAGATATTAAAAGAAACATTACTATACCTGTAATGGTTGGAATGAATGGCGATATGATAACTCTTACCAGTGATGAATTCACCATTGACAGAACAGAATTTGACATCAAGTACAACTCTGGAAAATTTGCTGAAAATTTAGGAGATAAAATGATTTTAGATGATGTAAAATTAAAAATATCTGTTAAAGCTAAAAAAGCTTAAATTAGAGTTTAAAATATTCTATTTAAAAGCCACATCGAGAGATGTGGCTTTTTTTATTTGTATTGTTTACTAATGACAAGATGATAAATAATCTTTTCTTCAGTTTAGGCTTATTATTAACTAAACTGTTTTTATTTTAGAAAAAATTAATACTTCAAAACAAAAAGATAATGAGTTTTTTAAATGCGGAGTGGAGAAAATTAGCAATTGCAAACTATCCCATCGATCCAAACAGGCTTTCTAAATATGTTCCCAAAGGCACAGAACTGGATCTGTGGAAAGGTAAATGCTACGTTAGCTTAGTTGGTTTTATGTTTAAAAACACCAAATTACTTAGCGTAAAAATTCCATTTCATACTAACTTCGAAGAAGTTAACTTAAGATTTTATGTCAAACGGTTTGAAAACAACACTTGGAAGCGTGGTGTTGTTTTTATTAAAGAAATAGTGCCTAAACCCGCTTTAACTTTTGTTGCAAATTCAATCTATAAAGAACATTACGTAACGTTACCAATGCGGCATCAATGGAAAGAAAATGAAAAGAATAGAGTTGTCGAGTATAGTTGGAAAAAGAATAAAAAATGGCACTCTATTAAGGTCGTTGCCGATTTAGAATCTTCTAAAATTGCTGAGCATAGCGTGACAGAATTTATTACAGAGCATTATTGGGGATATGCTAAGGTGAACAATAGCATTACTAATGAATATGAAGTGACACATCCTAAATGGAGACAGTATAAAGTAGAAGATTTTGTTATAGACGTTGATTTTGGAATTAACTATGGAAAAGGTTTTGAATGTTTAAATAACATGTCACCAGAAACAGTCATGCTTGCCGAAGGCTCTGAAATAACTGTTGAAAATAAGAAAACTATAAAGTAAATTTCTATACTAACTCCTCTAAAGCCGCATCCAGGTTTACATATCGAAAATTAAAACCAGATTGCTCGATTTTTTTAGAACTAACACGCTGGCTCTCAAATAATATAATGTGCATTTCGCCTAAAAGAAATTTCATTACGGCTTCTGGAATATTTGGCAATACTAAAGGCATTTGTACCTTTTTGGCAATGGCCTTTGTGATGGTTTTATTGGTGGCTGGATTAGGTGCCACACCATTGTAAACACCTTCTAATTCGTTTTCTAAAACGTGAATAAAAATGCCTGCTAAATCTTCAAGATGAATCCAGGACATCCACTGGTTACCGCTTCCCATTGCAGCTCCAATACCATATTTTATAGGTTTCGAAAGTTGTGGAAAGCCACCTCCTTTATTAGAAAATACAACACCAATACGCACCTTAGAAACTGTTATATCTAAAGTAGAAAACGTATCTACAGCTTGCTCCCACTCCTGTACTACTTTCCCTAAGAACGAGGTGCTAATTTCAGGTTCATCTTCACTATAGTATTTGGTTTCAGAGTCTGGATAATAACCAACAGCACTGGCTGACACTATTTGTTTTATGTTGTTTGGATTGTTTTTTACGGTTTCGTGAAGCAATGCGGTTGTTTGCAATCTGCTATTAATAATAGCCTGTTTTTGTTTTTCTGTCCAACGTTTGGAGATACTCGCACCAACTAAGTGAATAATCGCATCTACATCGTTTAGGCAATTTACATCTATTTTGGCTTCTCGCGGATTCCAATAAAACCCTTGATAATCGGGTTTGTTAGCAATTTTATCTTTGCTGGTGGTTAAATAGTTAATTTTAATATGTTTTGCTTGACATTGTTTTACAATCTCACTTCCTATTAATCCAGTCGCTCCTGTAATTAGTACTCGCATTTTTTTTATAAAAATACAATATAACCGCAAGCTTAGCCTTAGGTTTAAGTTGGATTTAACACAATTATTTTACTTAATAATTTTAACGAAATAACTTCGGGTTTCAACTTAATAGTGAAGTGAAAATAAATAAGTTGATAAATGAGTACAAGGCTATTTAATAGCACGTAGCATGTGCCGTTTTCCAGGAGGCCCTTCAATTTTAGATACAGAAAATCCAACCGAAAGCATTGCTCTTCTGGCATCGCCTTGCGCACAATAAGTAACTAAAACTCCTTTAGGTTTTAATGCCTTGTAAAGTATACTAAAAATAGTTTCTGTCCATAATTCTGGTTGTACTCTTGGACCAAAAGCATCGAAATAGATAATATTGTATTTATTAATATCTGTTATTCTAAAAAAATCTATTTGTAGTTTTTTTAACTGAAAAGTTGGGGTAATTTCACAGTCTTTGTCCCATTTACAATCATGGATTGTTTTGAAAATTATTTCGTTGTTTAATGTTTCAGTATAATTTAATTGCTTTAATTCTTCGGCTATAACAGGAAAAGCCTCTACGCCTACATAATGACACTGTAGTTTTAATCTTTCAGTTTCAATCGCTGTTAAAAACGTATTTAATCCCGTACCAAACCCGAGTTCTAAAATTGAAATTGGTTTGTTTTTTTCAAAACCTTCAGAAGCACAAAAAAAGGCTAAACCCTGTTTTAAATAAACATGTTTAGCCTCTTGTATCGCGCCATGAGTAGAATGATATTGCTCGTTCCACTCTGGAATATGAATGGTTTTAGAACCATCGTTAGTCGTTATTATTTTACGCTTCAAACAAAAACTAATTAATTAAAAATTTCTGGTAATTGACTTAGTAATAGCTGAATATAAACTTTCTATTCCTCGACTAATAAAACACCATCTGCCTCGAAAGAGAATGTTTTTTTAGGTTCTGTAATTTTCGCAATTTCTTCGGCAGATTTCCCTGCATCTTCAGCATAATGACGTTGCTCGTCTACAGGTACTTCATTAACATATGCCTTACCATTTAATATAACCTCTTTGCCAGCAATATCTTTAGGCATAAAAAAACCGTAGTCCTTAAATTTAACCATAACCTCTTCTCCATTTTCAAGATCTAACTTCATCCAACAGCCTTTTGCCTGGCAAACTTCGTTTACTTTTGCAATCATTTTAGTATTAATACTGTCACCAACATTCATTCCTTTGTAATGTTCTGCCATTGATGAAGCAGCAATAGCATCGTCTGGAATTATTTCCTCTCCAAAAGACTTATAATTTACTTCTACTATTTCTTCAGATATCATTTCTGTATCTGTTTCAGTAGTCGTTTTCGTTTCGTTTTTACATGCAAAAAGTACTGCTCCGAAGGCGAATGCCACTATAATTTTTTTCATAATTTTAAAATTTAATTTTCCTTTAGCAAAGATAGTATTTTAAGGATAAAATTTCATTTTTAAGCGCTTTATTCTGTATTTTTGTAAAAACCTAATAAACCAAAATGATTGCATCTAACGTTACCGTAAAAAAAGCTAAAACTTCTAAAATTGATAGTGTTGATTTCAATAATTTAACATTTGGAAAAACGTTTACAGACCATATGTTTTCATGTGATTTTATTGATGGCGAATGGCAAAATGCCACTATTGAGCCATATGGCCCAATGCAATTTGATCCAAGTGCTCGTGTTTTTCATTATGGTCAAGCCGTTTTTGAAGGCATGAAAGCTTTTAAAGATGCAGATAACCAAGTATGGCTTTTTAGGCCAGAAGATAATTGGTCTCGTATTAATAAATCGGCAGCACGTTTGGCTATGCCAGAATTTCCAAAAACATTATTTTTTGAAGGCTTAACACAATTATTGCATTTAGATAGCGACTGGATTAAAAACACCAAAGGCAGCTCTATGTATATTAGGCCTTTTGTTATTGCTACAGAACCTGCAATTTCTGCTTCTCCTGCAAATAGCTATAAATTTATAATTATTATGTCTCCAGCACAAGCCTATTATGCAGGTGAGGTACGTGTAGTATTTGCCGAAAAATTTAGTCGTGCAGCAAATGGTGGCGTTGGGTTTGCCAAAGCTGCCGGAAATTATGCTGCTCAGTTTTACCCAACAAGTTTAGCACACAAAGAAGGATACCAGCAAATAATATGGACAGATGCCAATACTCACGAATTTTTAGAAGAAGCTGGTACGATGAATATATTCTTTAGAATAGACGATACACTAATTACAACGCCTACTAACGATAGAATTTTAGATGGTATCACAAGAAAAAGTATTATACAACTTGCCGAGGATAATAATATAAAGGTTGATGTTAGACCCATAAGCGTAAAGGAGATTAAAGATGCCGCTAAAGACGGAAGCCTAAAAGAAATATTTGGCGCTGGAACTGCGGCTGTTATTACTCCTATTTTAGGATTTAAACATGGCGATTTAAAGCATGAGATTGCAAAATTAGAAAACTCTTATGCTTCATTTTTTAAAGAAAAACTTACAGCTATTCAATATAATTTAGATAAAGACACGCATGGATGGCGTTATAAAGTATAATACACTTATAAAATAAAAAAGCAGTCTTTCGACTGCTTTTTTATTTTATAGACTTCAATATTTCTTTTCACTATTCCTTTTCTAAAATGGCTGCAATATTGGGTTTAAAATAGTTTGGTCCTTTTAGCACCTTACCATCCTCTCTGTAAATTGGCTGTCCGTCTTCACCTAATTTACTCATATTACTGCGTTGAATTTCGTTAAAAACCTCTTCAATTTTATACTGCATACCATGTTCAATAATGGTTCCACATAAAATGTAGAGCATGTCTCCAAGCGCATCTGCAACCTCAACTAAATCATTATCATTCGCTGCTTCTAAATACTCTTCGTTTTCCTCTTTCATTAAATTATAGCGCAACGTATTTTTAAGGTTACCTAAATCGGCTTTTGGAGTTTCTAAATGCCCTATTTTAAATGCATTATGAAATGCCTTAACGGCTTCTATTTTATTTTTCATTGAAATCGGTTTTTACTGCTGGTAATCATTATTTTTGCATAAAAATAACAATATGTTTAGTACAGGACAATTAATTTTTGCCATAAGTTTTGCAATTGTATTTATTTTGGCAATAATTTATACTTACAGAAAAGATTTAAAATTACATAAGCAATACTATAAAGGTACTATTTGGGTACTTATTGCCTTTATCTCTTTTATAGGTTTAATAGCTGCTATTAAATTTATTTTTAAGTAATCACTTTAATACACCGAAAACAATAGTAGTTCTATTTATTTTGTAAATTTGATTTACCATAACAAACCATTATACACATGAAAGCCTTAAAATACATATTCTTTCTTATTCTAATTGCTATAATCGCCTTAGCAATTTACATTGCTGTGCAACCTAGCGAATTTAACGTTACCAGAACACGTACAATAAATGCTCCTGCAGCTGTTATTTACAACGAGGTTAACGATTTTAAAAACTGGGAATCCTGGTCTTCATGGGCAGAGAAAAATCCTGACATGAAAATTACTTTACCAGAGCAAACTGTTGGAGAAGGTGCCATGTACACCTGGGAAGATGAAGATGGTGTTGGAACCATGAAAACGGTAGAAACCAATACCAATAAATCCATAGATCAGATGATGCAATTTGGCGATTTTCCTCCATCGAATGTATCATGGAAATTTAAACCTAATGCGGACGGTTCTACAGATGTTACTTGGGACATTGCAGGAAAGGATTTACCTTTTGGTTTTAAAGCCTATACTGCTTTTATGGGTGGTATGGAAAAACAAATTGGTCCGGAATACGAACGCAGTTTAGAAAAGTTAGATAGTATCGTGATTTCTGATATGAAAAAATACAGTATTGTAGTCGATAAAGAAACCACACAACACAGTGGTGGTTTTTATATTTACAACACTACAGCAACCACGTTCGAAGATTTTCAAACAAAAATGGCTAGTATGTTACCTGAGGTTATAACTTATGCTCAAAATAATAACATCACCATGGCTGGAGCTCCTTTTATTTTATATCATAAATGGGATGAAGAAAATAATGCAGTTATGTTTTCATGTTGTGTGCCAACAACGGCAAGAGTAATTACCACAGGAAGCACAATCTTAACTGGTAAATTAGAACCTTTTAAAGCCGTAAAAACAACATTAACTGGTGATTACGATAATTTAAAAGAAGCTTGGGAAACAGCTATGAAAACTATTGCTGAAAGTGGCTTAGAACAAGACGAAAACGGTCCAACATTAGAAGCTTATTTAAATTCACCAATGAATACGCCCAATCCGGCAGATTTAAAAACTGAAATTTTTATTGCTGTTAAATAAAAGCAATACATCTAAATAAAAAAGCAGCCCTAACTATTTAAGGCTGTTTTTTTTAGTTCACTATATGTCCCGTCCTGAAATAGCGATACACTAAAACATTAGTGTAATGAAACCATCAGAAAACACTGGGTATGTAAAGCGTACCCAAAAAGATTATTCAATTTCTTTTAAGCTTCAAGTTGTTGGAGAAATAGAATCAGGTCA
>NZ_JBSHNQ010000063.1:0-233 GCF_053604665.1 Lacinutrix chionoecetis | reverse complement strand
TGAAGGTTACCTCGCCAGTTTCATCTACTGTCCAGGTACCTTCGCCTGGTACTACTAACTCATCGTTATCGCCATCGCCATCCGTATCGGTTGCGGCCGGATCGGTAAACGATACGGTTGCTGGATCGATTGCGCCATCTGGATCTGAATCGGCTCCGTTTCCATTGTCTGCGGTTACATCTACTGTGGCTGGTGTATTGGTTGGTAAACCAGCTACATCATCGTCTTCTGCG
>NZ_JBSHNQ010000062.1:0-269 GCF_053604665.1 Lacinutrix chionoecetis | reverse complement strand
ACTGGCGTGGTAACCTTCACACCAGAACCAGGCTTTACAGGCGATCCAACACCAGTAAACTATACTATAGATGATAACGATGGCAACACATCAAACGAAGCAACAATCACGTTAGACTTTGATGCACAGCCACCAGTAACGCAAGACGATGATATTACAGGCTTACCAACGAACACACCAGCGGTAGTTGATCCATTTGCAGACAATGGCAATGGTATCGATCAAGATCCAGATGGAACGATAGATGTAAGCACAGTAAACATTGTAAC
>NZ_JBSHNQ010000061.1:0-1222 GCF_053604665.1 Lacinutrix chionoecetis | reverse complement strand
AATAGCGGTTTGCGCGTCTAAATCGAACAGGGCAAAGCCATCGTTATCGTCATCACATTCTTCTACCATAACTGGCATGGCTACTGGTGATGGTAATGGGTTGACTCTTAAATCTAAGGTGATGGTGCTTACACAGCTGGTATTGTTGTTTTCTGCGCGCACATAAATGGTTTGGGGGTTAACCACATTGGTGTATGGGCTAAAAATCTGCACATTGGCATCGTTAGTGTCTGCTCCTGCCTGCGTGGTAAAATAGGTTAGTGTAATGCCTGTTTGCCCGTTTAGTATCTGGGCGTTGGCATCTTCTAAATTAAATTCTTCGACCTCATCGCCTGGGTTGTTAATATCACAGAGCTCGAGTGGGTCTGGTTGTACCAGTACTGGTAATGGGTTTACTATTAACTCTAAGGCTACGGTTTTGTAACAGCCTGTGGCATTGTCTTCTACACGTACCCAAATGGTTTCCATGTTTATGGTACCATTTATATAGGCGTTTGGCGTTGCAATTGGGTTGTTTGCTGCTTCGGCATTGGCTTGGGTCTGGTAGTAGGTAATGGTGTATAATGTTGGGTCTAAATCGTTAGTGGCATCGCCATCTAACAGGTTTAGTATTTCTGGTTCTTTGGTTGGTAAATTAAAGGTGGCAAACCCATCGGCATCGTTATCGCAAACGGCTAAGGGTGTTAAATCTTGTGCGCTGATGATTTGTGGGGTTGGGTTGACAATGAGTACAAGGTCTTCGAAACTGGCACAGTCTGTTGCTATGGTGGCACTTTCTACGCGTACGTAGATGGTTTGCATGTTAACCACAATGTTGTTATACGGACTGGCTAATGGGTTGATGTTGTTTTGCGCATCGGCTGGTGTTTCGTGATAGGTAACGGTAAGTCCTGGTGCGCCTCCTGTAATTTGTGCATCGGCATCGGTAAGGGTAAAGACACCAAAGCCATCACTGTCTGGATCGCAATATTCTAAAGCAGTTGGTGTAAAAATTACTGGTGCCTGCTCAACTACCAAGTCTAATGTGATTGTATTGTAACAGCTGGTGTTGGTATTGAGCACACCTGCCACTATGGTTTGTGGGTTGCTTATATTAGTGTAGGTATTTGGTAATGGGTTGGCCTGAGCGTCTGCATCTGCCTGATTGAGGTAATACGTAACGCTATAGGCTGGATTGCTACCTGTTATTTCGTTGTTTTTTATCGTTAAATCGATGGCTGTA
>NZ_JBSHNQ010000060.1:0-139787 GCF_053604665.1 Lacinutrix chionoecetis | reverse complement strand
TGTCTAGTCCTAAATAACCGATACAGATTATTAAAGGATTAAATTTATTAATTAAAGCTGAACAATCATATGATTGTTCAGCTTTTTTGATTTGTATTGTTTTCTTTTCAATTTGTTTTGTGCGTGCATTTGTATTGGTGTTAGCATATGGTTAGATAAGTGTGGTCTTACATTATTATATATTTTTATTGCATCTTGGATTAACTTTTTTTTGATATTAAAATCTTTAATTTTTCTTGCTACATCAAATTCTTGTTTCAAAATCCCATTTATTCTCTCAGCTATGGCATTTTCGTAAGGGTCATATTTTTCGGTCATACTTGGACTGATATTATTATCTTTTAATAGTTTTTGATAGTCATTTGAACAATATTGTAAGCCTCTATCCGAGTGATGTATCAAAGGATAGTTTCTGCTTTCTCGATTACCCATTGCCATTTCTAAAGCTTTTAATGAACCTTCAACAGACAACGATTTAGATACATTATAACCCACTATTTTTTTTGAATATGCATCGGTTATTAATGCTAGATAAGTTGGATTTATTCTATTGCCAACGTATGTAATATCGCTTACCCAAACAGTATCTGGCTTCTCTATTTCTAAAGTGCTTATCAAGTTTTTATGCTTTCTAAAGCGGTGATGCGAATCTGTTGTTACATGGTATCGTTTCTTTGGTTCAATAAGCATATAATTGGCTCTTAATATTCTAAAGAGTTTATCTCTACCAACCTTTAAAATTGATAATTGATCTTTAAGTAAGAAATATAATTTTCTACATCCCAACTTGGGCATTATCATTCGAATATCACGAACCAGTATTATCACCTTTTGAGCAATGGACTGTTTATTTAATCTTGACTGTATTGATCTATAGTAAACCTGCCTGTTTATCCCGAGCAAATCACAGGTAGAAACTAACGTTTCTTTGTGCTCTTCTTTGAAGAGGTCGATGAGTCGGGTGTGTAATTTTTTCTGATATCAATTTTATATTCCTTTTCGGCTAAATCTACTAGCATATCAAATAAAATGGACTTCTTATCTGCACGTTCGGCAAGATGTTCTGCTCTAGCCTTTTGTTTTTCAAGTAATTTTATTTTGGCCTCTAGTTCGAGGATTTTTTGTTCAGGTGTTTTAGCCATAGTTTCTTTTGTTAGGTTCTCCCAATCAAAAGTACCATATTTTCTTAACCATTGAGTAATGGTAGATCTAGCTTGAATGCCGTACTTATGACAAGCTTCTAACCTACCTAGTTGACCTGATTCTATTTCTCCAACAACTTGAAGCTTAAAAGAAATTGAATAATCTTTTTGGGTACGCTTTACATACCCAGTGTTTTCTGATGGTTTCATTACACTAATGTTTTAGTGTATCGCTATTTCAGGACGGGACATTATGTTAAAAAAAAAAGCCTTCATAAAAATGAAGGCTTAAATATAGTATGAAATGGAATTATAACTTTTTAAACATTTTTTCCATTTTTTCTTTTTGTTCGTTTGCCAGAAGCTCATCTACCAAAATACGTCCAGAATGCTCATCGGTAATAATTTTTTTACGCGCAGCAATTTCCATTTGTACTTGTGGTGGAATAGTAAAATAAGACCCTCCAGAAGCACCTCTTTCGATTGGTACAACAGCTAAACCATTTTTAACGTTTGTGCGAATACGATGGTATGCTTTAACTAAGCGGTCTTCGATTTTCTTTTTGTAGTCTTCAGATTTTTTTATTAAAGCTTCTTCTTCTTTTGCAGTTTCCGATAAGATAGCATCTAATTCCCCTTTTTTGTGTTTAAGGTGTGTTTCGCGCTCTTTAGCGTGCTCTTTAGTTTTATCTATAACTTCTTTCTTTTGCTCTATTTGTGCTTTAAACTCTCTAATGTGTTTTTCGGCAAGCTCAATTTCAAGTTCTTGAAATTCTACTTCTTTTGTTAACGAGTTAAATTCTCTGTTATTTCTAACATTTTTTTGCTGCTCGTTATACTTTTTTATTAAAGTTTTAGCTTCTTCAATTAGATTTTTTTTGTCGCTAATTTGCGAATCTACAGAGGCTAAGCTATCTTCAAGCTTTTCTAATCTTGTTTTTAATCCGGTAACTTCGTCTTCTAAATCACTAACTTCTAAAGGTAGTTCTCCACGAACGTTTCTAATTTCATCGATTCTTGAATCGATTAATTGTAAATCGTATAAAGCTCTTAAACGTTGCTCTACACTTATTTCTTTACTCTTTGCCATATTTTAAAAATACTTAACAGGATTGGTGTTTGTCTTTGATAAAACGACTGCAAAATTACTAATTTTTTTTGTAAGATGTGCTACTAAACCATTTTTTGTGAATTGTTCGCTTTCATAATGTCCAATATCTGTCAAAACTATGACGTTTTCAGCTGCGAAAAAGTCGTGGTATTTTAGATCTGAAGTTACGAAAACATCTGCATTTGCTGCTTTGGCTGCTTGTATGGCAAAACTTCCGGAACCTCCCAATACCGCAATTTTTTGAATTGGTTTTTTTAGAAATTTTGAATGCCGAATGTTTCCGGTTTTCATTTTGGTCTTTAAAAATTTTAAAAATGCTATTTCAGACATGGGTTTTTCGAGCGAGCCAACCATTCCCATACCAATATTTTGATTTTTATTTTCTAAGGTAGTAATCTCATAAGCAACCTCTTCGTAAGGATGATTTATAAACAGGGTTTCAATAACCTTCGCTTCTAAATGCTTGGCAAAAGTTATCGAAATCTTTGTTTCATCTTCACTATGTGTTTTTCCTTTAGAACCTATTACTGGATTGGAATTTTCGTTGCCTTTATAGGTGCCAGTACCTTCTACATTAAAGCTACAATTACTGTAGTTGCCTATATTTCCAGCACCAACATTAAAAATAGATTGTCTTAATGCTTTAGCTTTATTTTTAGGTATGTAGGTGGTTAGTTTTTTTATGGTTTCGGCTTGAGGAATTAGTATCTTTCTGTCTACTAAACCCAGTTGATCGCATATTATATCGTTAACACCGTTTATATGATTGTCTAATGCAGTGTGAATGGCATAAATAGCAATGTCGTTTTTAATTGCTTTTTGCACAGTGCGCTCTACATAAGTTTTCCCGGTTAATCTTTTTAAACCTTTAAAAATAATAGGATGAAAACTCACAATGAGGTTGCAATTGTTTGCTATGGCTTCATCCACAACAGTTTCTACAGTGTCTAATGTTACTAAAACACCAGAAAGTAATGTGTTTTTATCTCCAACAAGTAAGCCCACATTATCAAAGTCTTCGGCATAAGCTAAAGGAGCAAAGTCTTCTAAATGATCTATAACATCTTGAATTATCATACGTTTTTGGGAATTGATTTATTGAATTTATGTTTAACAAATATAAAATTTTTACTTTCGTTAAGTCTAAACAACAGGAATGAAATTTATTCGGCTTTTATTATTTCCAATTGTACCAATATATTATGTAGTAACATGGTGTAGAAATAAACTGTATGATTTAAATTTAAAGCCATCTAAAACATATAATTTTCCTATTATTTGTGTTGGTAACTTAAGTGCTGGTGGTACAGGAAAAACACCTATGGTTGAGTATTTAATCACACTTTTAAAAGAAGATTTTACATTAGCAACGTTAAGTAGAGGTTATGGAAGAAAAACTAAAAGTTTTGTATTAGCCTCCAACACTTCTACTGCCGAAACGTTGGGTGACGAGCCTTTTCAATTTTATAATAAGTTTAAGAATGAAATTTATGTTGCTGTAGACGAAAGCAGGCAACATGGCATTACAACGTTAAGAAGCTTAGAACAAAAGCCCAATTTAATTATTTTAGATGATGCGTTTCAACATAGAAAAGTAAAAGCGAAATTAAATATTTTGCTTACTACTTATTCTAACCTTTATGTTGATGATATTGTCTTACCAACTGGCGATTTACGAGAACCAAAAGCTGGTGCTAAACGTGCACAGATAATTGTTGTTACTAAGTGTCCTGCTGATTTATCTCAAGAACGAAAGGGAATAATAGAGGCTAAAATACAACCAAAACCGCATCAACAATTGTTTTTTAGCAGTATAGATTATGCAAATGAAGTGGTTGGTAATAAGAGAAAACTTCTGGTAGAAAGTCTTGAAAAATTTACGTTAGTAACTGGGATTGCCAACGCTAAACCTTTGGTTGATTTTTTGAAAGATAAAGGACTAAAGTTTAATCATTTAAAATATAGTGACCATCATAATTTTTCTAAAAAGGATATATTAACTATTTCTGAAAGTTCATTAATAGTAACAACTGAAAAAGATTATATGCGATTAATGGTTGAGGAAGATTTAATTAGTAAATTATATTATTTGCCAATAACAATAGCTTTAGATAGACAACAGGAATTTCATGTGCTTTTAAGAGCAAAATTATAATGTAGGTTTAAACGTCTTCCTTAAGAAATAAGGCATCAAATAACTTTTTCTCAAAATCCTCTTGCTTAAATGGTTTGCTAATAATATCTGTAAAACCTGCTTCTTCAAATTCCACCATTTTATCTTCTATGGTGACTGCAGTAAGGGCAAAAATAGTAAGTTCTTGATTAAATGCTCTTATAATTTTGGTGGCTTCAATTCCGCTAATTCCTGGCATGTGAATATCCATTAAAACCACATCGTACTGGTTGGATTTTACTTTTTCTACAGCATCTTCTCCGTTATCAACAACCTCGCAAGAGAGTTTCATTTTATTTAAAATCTTTTTAGTAATCATCTGGTTGATTTTGTTATCTTCTACTACCAGAATTTTTATTCCGCTAAGATCTTCTTCTTTTAAATCTTTAAAATAACTCACTTGTGTTTCTTTTATTACCTCTTTAGAATGTTGTAAAGGTAACTCGAAAAAGAAGGTTGTACCTTGACCAAGTTCGCTTTTAAGATATATTTTACCGCCTAAAATATCTATTAATCCTTTAACAATAGATAGTCCTAAACCTGTACCGCCATATTTTCTATTAATTTGAATAGAGCCTTGAGAGAAGCTTTCGAACATATAGTCTTGCTTTTCTTTACTAATACCAATACCATTATCTTCAACTTCAAAACGAATATTAAATAGTCCGTTTTTTTCGTTTATTTTATGAGCTCTCACCCAAATATCTCCATCTTTTGTGAATTTTATAGAATTTCCAATTAAATTAATTAAAATTTGAGATATTTTAAGTTGATCTGCGTTATAATTAAGAGGTAAATTTTCATCATACTCTAAGTGCAGCTTAATGTTATTTCCTAAAGCCGAATTATTTAAAGCAGAAATAACATTCGTCATCTTCTTCTTTAAGTTAAATAATTCGTTTTCCACTTCAACTTTATTCGCTTCAATTTTATTTATCTGAAGAATATCGTTAATAAATGTTAGAAGATAATCTCCAGAAAATTTTAGAGATTTTAAATGCGGGATTTGCTCGGGTTTTGGATTCTCGTCTAAAAGCATATTTGTTAAACCGGTAACTGCATAAAGTGGTGTTCGCAGTTCGTGGGTAACGGTGGATAAAAAATTGGCTTTTGTTTTAGAAGCTAATTCAGCTCTTTCTTTACTTACAATAAGTTCGCTATTTTTTTTATGAAGCACGTTATTAGATTTTAATCTAATATTGTTGTTCTTATATAGAGACAAAGTTAATAGAGATAAAATGGTAATAAGTGCGATACTTAAAATGGTTGTAAGCTCATTAATGGTGTTAGAACTTGCTTCTTCTTCGAGATTAGCTTTGGTTTCTTTTTGATATTCTATCTGGTTTTTTACTAAATATTCATTTCTTTTTTCAGGAGAAACTAATGCTTTTTTTACTTCCAGAAGCGAATCGGACAGTTTTAAATAAGCATTTAAATGGGTATTTGCAAGCTTGTAACTACCATCTGCCTCTTGTAGTTTGCTCAATGTTAAATATCCCGAGCTAAGTACATGCAGAAAATTATTTTCTTTAGCAATGTCGAAGCCTTCGTTAGCATTTTTTAAGCCTAACCCTAACTCTCCATTTTTTGCCTGTACCTCTCCTAAATGAATTAAACTACTGCTTAATATTTTTTTTAACTGGTAGCGTTTAGACAAATTAATCGCCTCCTTAAATGCATTTTCGGCGTTGCTTAGGTCACCTAATGCCAGATATGCCTGCCCTTTTTTTAATATGGATTCTGTTTCATAGTTATGTAAGCCTTCTTGATTAAAGTGCGTTTCGGCAGATTTATAATAATCTAACGCCTGCTTGTATTTTTTTGTGCTAAGATAAACATCACCAAGGGTTTTGTAAGTTTCTGCAATATTGATATTATCTTTTGCAAAACGTTGAATCTCCATCGCTTTTATAAGCGTGTGGGTGGCTTGTTTAGGCTCTTCTAACAGATATTGAACTTTACCAAGTTTTGAGTACACTAAGCCAAGACTTTTTTTGTTATTTAGAATATTAGCATTACTTAGCGCATTTTCTAAATTGCTTTTAGCTTGAAAGTAATTAGAGTTCTCAATATTTTTTTGAGCTAATGATAGATCGGCATCTACTTTTGCTTGAAGTACATCACGTTCTTTTGTTGTTTGATTTTGTGAAAACACAGAAACACCAAATAACAAAAGTGTAACACAAATTATTTTGCAAAATTGGGACATTATAGCATAGTTTACGAGCAAATATAATTATAAATCGGATAAAAGTGTACTTTTTTCCGATAAATTGATAATCAGGTCAATGACTCGACTGGAATACCCAGTTTCATTATCATACCATCCAATGATTTTTACCATATTTTCGATAACAGAAGTCATTTGAGAATCGAAAATACAAGAGTGACTATTACCAACAATATCAATAGATACAATAGGATCTTCTGTATATTCTAAAATGCCCTTGTATTTATCTTTAGAGGCTTTTTTAAATGCAGCGTTAATCGCTTCAATAGAAACTGTTTTCTTAACATTAAACGTAATATCTGTTAGCGATCCGTTTGCCACAGGAACACGAATGCCACAACCACCAATAACATTTGCTAAATCTGGAAAAATTTTGGTCAATGCCTTTGCTGCTCCTGTAGTTGTTGGAACAATGGATTGTCCTGCAGCACGCGCACGTCGCAAATCGCGATGTGGTTGATCGTGTAAACTCTGGTCTGTTGTGTAAGAGTGAATCGTGGTTATATAAGCTTGATTAATACCACATAACTCATTAATAATCGCAATCATTGGTGCAGCGTTATTTGTAGTACATGAAGCATTACTAATTATAGTTTCGGTGCCATCTAAAATATGTTCATTAGTACCTAGAACAATGGTTTTTATGTCTTCATCTAATGGAGGTACACACAAAATAACGCGATTCGCTCCATTTGTGATGTGGTGATGTAAAGTTTGTGTATTTTTAAATTTTCCAGTAGCCTCAATTACAAAATCTGGTTTAAATGGTTTCCAATTAAGCTCTTTTGGATGGTTTTTATTTAGTAGAACAACCTCATTATTATTAACTAAAAGATTGTTTTCATTATGGGACACTTCACCTTTAAAAACACCGTGAATACTATCGTATTTTAATAAATGACTTAGCGTTTTAGCATCTGCCAAATCATTTATTGCTACAACTTTAATATTTTTATGCTCTTGTAATAACCTAAAAACACGTCTGCCAATGCGGCCGAAACCGTTTATTGCAACAGTAATCATTTAATTAATGTGTTTTTGCGCTTTATAAGACGAGCGTACTAATGCACTACTTTCAACATGGCGAAAGCCTAATTCTAAACCAATGGTTTCGTACTCTTTAAATTGATCTGGTGTAATAAATTGTTTTACTGGTAAATGTTTTTTACTGGGTTGAAGGTATTGACCTATAGTAACCACATCTACATCATTTGAACGCAAATCGTGTAGTGTTTCTATAACTTCGTCGCGTGTTTCACCTAAGCCAAGCATAATGCCAGATTTTGTGCGTCGTTGCCCTTGTTCTTTCAAGTATTTTAAAACGCCTAAGCTACGCTCGTATTTGGCTTGAATTCTAACTTCTCTGGTTAGCCTTTTTACCGTTTCAATGTTATGAGAAACAACTTCTGGAGCCACTTCTATAATTCTGTCTATATGTTTTTCTATACCTTGAAAATCTGGTATTAGGGTTTCTAATGTTGTTTCAGGATTCATACGTCTAACAGATTTAACTGTTTCTGCCCACATAATGCTTCCCATATCTTTTAAATCGTCCCGATCTACACTTGTTAAAACGGCGTGTTTAATTTTCATGATTTTAATTGAGCGAGCCACTTTTTCCGGTTCATCCCAATCTACCGTTTCTGGTCTTCCAGTTTTAACACCACAAAAACCACATGAACGTGTACAAACGTTTCCTAAAATCATGAAAGTGGCTGTGCCTTCTCCCCAACATTCTCCCATATTTGGGCAACTTCCAGAGGTGCAAATAGTATTTAATTTATACTTATCTACCAAGCTGCGAAGTTCTGTGTATTTTTTACCAGTAGGTAATTTTACACGTAACCATTTTGGTTTTGGTTGTCTTTGAGTTGCTGGTGATTTTGAAATGGTGTCTATACTCATAGTGTAATTTTCGAACTACAAAGATACAAAGTATTCTGTTAATTTAATTGAGTTATACTTTAGTTTATATCTATAGTTACTTACTAATTATAGCAGCCAGTAACTTCTTCGCGCGCAATAATTTTACTTTAACATTATTAATAGGTTCGTTAAGTTCTGTGCTTATTTCGGCATAACTTAATTCTTGGAAGTAACGTAGATTAATTACCTCTTGATAATGTGGTTTAAGTTTTTTAATATCTCGAAGTAATTTTGCAAGATTTTGTTCTGTTATTAACTTGTCTTCAGCGGAAGGCGAATCGTCTAAAACCCGATACACTTTATCGTCATCATGATCGGTTATTTTAGATTGGATAGAACTTTTTTCTTTTCGTAGTAAATCGATATGAATATTCTTAGAAATAGTTATTAACCACGTTTTAAAAGCGTATTTAGGATCATATAATTCAATTTTATCGAAAGCTTTAGAAAAAGTTTGAATGGTAATATCCTCGGCGTCATTTTCATTTTCAATACGCTTTAATTGAAAACCATAAACATAATCCCAATATTCATCTAATAAAAAATTAAATGCTTTTTGGTTATTAACTTTTGCTTTGGCAATGGCTTCGTTTATTTCCAATGATTTGGTTTTGAGATAAGATTGGTTATAAATATACTTAATTGAAAGATAATGAGGCTAATTTCTAAGAAAGGAAGTAGAATAATGAGATCTATTTCATTAAGTTTTTTTGCTGAATATCCAATCGATATATACTGAACAACAAATCTTAAAGCTATTAAAGCCAGTAAGTATTGCCAGCGAAATAAGAATATTATTAATGTAATAGAAAGAGCCCAAAACAATATCTGCGTAATATAAAATAGCGCTAAAAGCGCTTTATGTTTAAATTGATAACGATGTGCAGTGGAGATGTGGCGCCTTTTTTGGCGAAACCAATCTTTAAAAGTTGTTTTTGGGTTTGAAACGGTGAAACTATCTTTTGCAATACAAATCGTTGTGTTTTTAGCATTGGCAGCTTCATTAATAAATAAATCGTCATCACCAGAACGTACATCCATATGTTTTATAAAACCATTTGTTTTGTAAAATTCATCTCTGTGGTACGCCAAATTTCGCCCAACTCCCATGAATGGAATGCCTAGTTGTGCAAATGAAAAATAATGTATTGCTGTTAAAAGCGTTTCAAAACGAATAAGTTTGTTAAGAAAAGAGTTTTTAATTTTATTGTATGCACCATATCCCAAAATAATGGTTTTTTGGTTAGTAAAATGTGCTGTCATTTCACTTATCCAATTTTTAGACACAGGTTTGCAATCTGCATCCGTAAATAAAAGATGGTTATGAGTTGCAGCTTTTATACCTAATGTTAGGGCGTATTTTTTTTTAGACCAAAAGGCTTCAATATTTTTAACGTTAACAATCTTAATATTTGTGTGTTGCACCGCAAATGCTTCCATTACTTCTAAAGTGTCATCGTAAGAAGCATCATTTATTAATATAATCTCGAAGTTTGAGTAGTTTTGATTGAGAATTGAGGGTAGAAACTGACTTAGGTTTTTAGCTTCATTTTTAGCACAAATTATTACTGAAACAGGTAGGGCTTGTGTTTGTTTTTCTTCATTTTTTTTGAAGGCAAAACGACCGAATAAAGCACCATAAAAGATAACTTGAATGCAAACTATAGCAATGAAGCTATAGAAAAAAACGTCAAGTACAAACATAGAAAATTATGAATGTTGTGCTTCATTGCAATTCTCGAACTGGTCTGGAGTTTTTCCGCAAAAACCGCAAGACTCGCCCTCTGTATTGATCATAGGATTTTGGCTTGCACAAGTTCCGGCAAATTTACCATCTTTTTTTGCCCAAATTTTAATTGCGATGCCAGCAACTGCAACGCCTAACAATGCTAATGTGAGAAGTAGTAGTTTCACAAAAATTTATCTTTATAAAGTTCTTTTGCAAAGATACTATTTTAATTAGTGTATAAAAAAAAGAAAACCTCGCTATAATAATAGCGAGGCTTAAAATTGTTTATTTAATGGTAGTTATTTAATCATCAAGTTTTAATTCAATTTCAGCAACAGGAGTGTCTGTAGCATTAGGCATTGGTTTTACGCCTTTTTGCTCAATAGTTATACTTAAACCTAAGGCATCTTGTGTGTATGGAATTTGCTGTAAGCGCCTGTCTGTAACACTTAAGATACCCAAATTAACTTGTTTGTCTTGTAAGTCTGCCCAAATTTGATATTCTTGATCTGAAGGTAAAGTAGGTAGAGAAACAACATCTAACATAGAGGTTTTTTCTTTAGGATTAATGTATGCAATTGTTTTTAAATTTTTTGCACGACGGTTTCCTTTTAAAATATATTTTTCTGTTTCAGGATTATTTAGCTGAGAGAATTGCTCGGCAAGAGCTTCAAGTCTTAAATTATTTTCGTTAATGTCGCTTCTTAAATCGAAGAGCTCATCTACTATAACTTGATTTTCGTTCATTAAACCTTGGTTCTGTGTATAAAAATACAGAGAACTACCAGCGAAAATTAGTGCAGCGATGCTCGCGGCAATACCGAAAGAAAACCACGATTTTCTTGGCTTTTTGTTTAAAGTTATAACAGGTTTCTCATCTTCTAAAGATTCTAAAATAGAACCTAATAAATGAGTAGGTGCCTCTTCTGCGTTAGCAAAGGCTACCAATTCTAACTTATTTTGGAGTGCATTGTAAGTTTGCGCAACATCTGGAAACTTATTTATATACGCTTCTACCTCAAGACTCTCTTGAATGGTGGTTTGACCTATTAGATACCTTTCTAACAAATCGGACTTTAAAAATGTGTTTTTATCAACAGTCATCACATTACAGTTAAGGGTTGTAAATTTTTTTCAATTCACGCAATCCAATTTTTAATCTTGATTTAATTGTTCCTAATGGAATATTTAATTCTTCACTCGCTTCTTGTTGCGTCATGCCTTCAAAAAAGAGCGCATTCAAAACCACCTGATACTTTAAATCTAAACTACTTAAGTGCTTTTGTATATCTAAAGTGTCTTGGTTTAAACTACTGGTCGTCAATTTATATACGTTGGATTCTTCAATTTGGACTTCTTTATTTATTTTATTGTTAAGAGACCGTACTTTATCGATTGCAGTATTGTAGAATATACGATAGAGCCATGTAAATAGTTTTGCTTTAGAAGCATCGTATGTTTTTCCTTTTTTCCAGACCTTTACAAATCCTTCCTGCAAAACATCTTGCGCAACGTCGTCATCCGAGATTACTTTTTTAATCACACTTAAAAGCGCACCAGAATAATACTCATACAAAAGTGCTATGGCTTTTTTATCACCATTTTTTAATAATATAATAATTTCTTGTTCGATGGAAGTACTCAAACTTTATTGGTTTCTTTTTGTTAGGTAAACTTAATGATTGTTAACTTATTGTCTTAAATAATATTTACTTCGGCTTCAATAGAAATATTAAAGATACGATAAATTGTTTTTTGTATTAATTCTGAAAGCTTTAAGATATCTTCTCCTTTTGCACCACCATAATTAACTAAAACGAGTGCTTGCTTTTTATGTACACCATAATTATTAAATGTTTTTCCTTTAAAACCTGCTGTTTCTATAAGCCAACCTGCTGGTACTTTTACTTCTTTTTCTGAAACTTTATAACTTGGCGCATTGGGAAACACTTTTTTTAATTGCTGAAAATCGTCTAAAGAAATTATAGGATTCTTAAAGAAGCTTCCGCTGTTACCAATTTCTTTTGGGTCTGGTAATTTACTTTTTCTAATTGCAATAACAGCATTAGAGACATCTTTAATAGTTGGGTTTGTAATACCCTTTTCTTCCAGTTGAGAAGCTATAGCTCCATAATTGGTGTATAATTGATGATTTTTTTTAGTTAATTTAAAAACAACACTTACTATAATGTACTTGCCTTTTATCTCATTTTTAAAAATTGAATTTCTATAACCAAAATTGCAGTCTTCGTTTTTAAATACTTCAATCGTTAAATTGTCAAGATTTAATGCTTCGCAGGAAACAAAGCTATCTTTTAATTCTACACCATAAGCACCAATATTTTGAATAGGAGCGGTGCCAACATTACCTGGAATTAACGACATGTTTTCCAATCCTCCAAAGTCATGATTTAAACACCAAATTACAAATTCATGCCAATTCTCGCCCGCATTTGCCTTAATATAAACATGATTTTTGTCTTCCTTAACTATAGAAATGCCCTTTAAATTTATATGGATTACCAGCGCATCGATATCTTTGGTTAAAAGCATGTTGCTACCTCCTCCAAGTATAAATTTATTTGGATAATCTTCAAGTTCTATTACTGAAATTAATTCGGCTAAAGTAGTAACAGAAATAAAGTGTTTCGCTTTAACATCAATACCAAAAGTATTAAAGTTTTTAAGGGATATGTTGTGTTGAATATGCACTAGTCTTTATATACTTTCAATGCTTCTTTAATAATATTAACTGCTTTTACCAAGCTTTCTTGATTTAACACATAAGCAATTCTAATTTGGTTTAAGCCTACACCTGGAGTAGAATAAAAGCCTGCTGCTGGAGCGACCATTACAGTTTCACCATCTACATCAAATTCCTCTAAAAGCCATTGCGCAAAGGCATCACTATCTTTAATTGGTAATTCTGCAATACAATAAAAAGCGCCTTTAGGGCTGGCTACTTTTACGCCTTCAATTTTATTTAATTCAGTAATTAAAGTATCACGTCTTGCTACATATTCTTTTATAACATTGTCAAAATAACTTTGTGGAGTTTCTAACGCAGCTTCACTAGCAATTTGTGCTAAAGTTGGCGGACTCAATCTTGCCTGAGCAAATTTTAAAGCCGTGTTTATTACTTCTTTGTTTTTAGAAACTAAGCAGCCTATTCTTGCACCGCACATGCTGTAACGTTTAGAAACCGAGTCTATAACTATAGCGTAATCGTCTAATCCTTCTTCCTGTAAAATGGAATAGTGTTTAGCGCCATCGTAAGCAAATTCTCTATACACCTCGTCTGCAATTAAAAACAAATCGTGTTTTTTTACTATGGCAGCCAGCTTTTTTATTTCCTCTTTAGAATATAAATATCCTGTTGGATTTCCTGGATTACAAATTAAAATTCCCTTGGTTTTTGGTGTAATTAATTTTTCGAATTCTTCAATAGGAGGCAAAGCAAAGTTGTCTTCAATCTTAGAAATTACAGGAACAACGGTTACACCAGAGGCTGTTGAAAAGCCATTGTAATTAGCGTAAAATGGTTCTGGGATAATAACTTCGTCACCCACGTCCATAATGCTTCCAAAAGCAAATAACAAGGCTTCACTACCTCCTGTGGTAACGATAATATCGTCCTTATTTACGTGAATATCATTCTTAGAATAATAGTTTGCTATTTTTTGTCTGTAGATGTCAGACCCTTCAGATCTTGTGTAAGCTAATATATCTAAGGAGTGAATTTTTACTGCATCTAAAGCGATTTGAGGTGTTTTTATGTCTGGTTGCCCTATGTTTAAGTGATAAACTGTTTTGCCTTGTTTGTACGCTTTTTCAGCGAACGGAACAAGTTTTCTAATTGGTGATTGTGGCATTGACTGCCCTTTTTTAGAGATAGATGGCATAGAATTATTTTTAAAAAACAAAGTTGCGAAAAAAAAGTCTAATCTATGTTATTAAATTTCTTAACTTCAAATGTTATGAAATTTCTATACAGACTATTTTTTTTCATTTTCATTTTTGCAATTTCATTTATGGGGAATGCCCAAGATAAGTATGTGGTTGAAAATAAAAAAGGGATTTCTAAGATTGATTTTAAATTACTAAACAATGTAATTATTATCCCCATAGAAGTTAATGGAATTGAACTCTCATTTCTTTTAGACTCTGGTGTTACAAGGCCTATTGTTTTTAATTTTTTAAAAGCATCAGACTCTTTAGAAATTTTTAATGCAGAAAAAATATACCTTAAAGGCTTGGGAAGTGAAGGAAAAGTGGCAGCTCTTAAATCGTCTCACAATACTTTTAGAGTTGGAGATGCTATTAATTATAATCAGGATTTCTATGTCGTTTACGATTCCTCTATAAATTTCGCTCCCAAATTAGGCGTGCCTATTCATGGCATTATTGGTTACGATTTGTTTAAAGATTTGGTTGTAGATATTAATTATAAAAAACAGCAAATTAAATTAATAGATCCAGAACAATACAAATATAAGTCGTGTAGCAAATGTGAAATATTACCATTGGAATTTTATAATAACAAACCTTATTTACAAGCTACGGTTAATGTGAAAAATGTTATTGTTCCTGTTAAATTACTCATAGATTCTGGAAGTAGTGATGCTTTATGGCTTTTTGAAAATGATAGCTTAGGTTTAGTTGTAAAGAATAATTTTTTTGATGATTTTTTAGGCTTTGGTTTAAGTGGTAGTGTACATGGTAAGCGAACAAAAATCGATGCTTTTAGTTTAAAATCTTTTACCTTAAGAAGACCATTAGTAGCTTTCCCAGATTCAGCCTACACCTCGCAAATTAGATTAATTAAAGGTAGGCACGGCAGTGTTGGTGGTGAGATTTTAAAACGATTTAATATTACTATAAATTACCGCAAGGCACAAATTATATTAAGACGTAATTCGAATTTCAAAAATAGTTTTAGTTATAATAAAAGTGGTATTGAGGTAGAAAACGAGGGAATAAGAATGGTTACCGAGTATGAATCCAATAATATTGGTTCTGATAATGCAAATGTTAGAAATAACAATACTCTTAGAATACAGGCTGTTTTTGCCAACACCAGAAAATACGTTATTAAAAAAGCATATACAATATCTTATGTGCGCCCCAATTCTCCAGCGGCACGTGTAGGTTTACAGGCAGGAGATATTATTATTCTTATTAATGGAAAAGATACGATTAACTATACGTTACAAGAATTAATTCATAAATTCTATGGGGAAGAAGGCGAGAAAATAAAAATGGAAGTAGACAGGTATGGTAGAAGAATAAAGGTAGCTTTTAATTTAGAGTCTTTAATAAAATAAAAAAGCCAAAAACATAGTTTTTGGCTTTAAAATGATATTATGAATTGTATTATTGTTCCATTACACTCTTTTTCTTAGCGTCTAAAACACTTGTTTTAGAAGGATCGATAACTTCTCCTTTAATTTTTAATGCAACTGTTGGAGTATCTGCATTAGATAAAACTGTAATAGTTTTTCTAATAGGCATAACTCTTTTAGTGTCATACTTAACTTTAATCTCTCCACTTTCACCAGGCATAATTGGATCTTTTGGAGGTGTTGGTACAGTACAACCACAACTTGAACTTGCTTTAGAAATAATTAATGGCGCGTTTCCTGTGTTAGTAAACTCAAAAACTCTCATGCCATCAGCTCCTTTTTCTATTGTTCCGTAATCTATAGTAGTTTCTTTAAATTCAATCTTTGCTACTTTTTCTTGAGCATTCATTGAAAAGCTAATCAACCCTACAAATAATAATGTTATTAAATTTTTCATCATATTATGTTTTAAGTGTTTGTAAATCTAACTACTTTTTATTCGTCCTGCAAAAATATTAGATGTAATACACTCTTGCAAATGCAAACGTCTTATTTAACTATATATTAATACTCTTTATAATTTCGCAGAAACATAAATATAAGTATTTTTGCTAATTATTATTCAAAAACTATTCCAAAGTATGAGCATTCCATCTAAATATGATGCAAAAGCGGTTGAAAACAAGTGGTACAGCTACTGGATGAAAAACAATTATTTTCGTTCTACGCCAGACGATAGAGAACCTTACACGATTGTAATCCCGCCACCTAATGTTACTGGAGTGCTACATATGGGACATATGCTTAATAATACCATTCAAGATGTATTAATTCGTCGTGCACGTTTGCAAGGAAAAAATGCTTGTTGGGTACCTGGAACAGACCATGCCTCTATTGCAACAGAAGCAAAAGTTGTAGCACGATTAAAAGAGCAGGGAATTGATAAAAACGATTTAACAAGAGAAGAGTTTTTAGCACACGCTTGGGAATGGACAGAAGAATATGGAGGTGTAATTTTAGAACAACTAAAAAAGTTAGGATGTTCTTGCGATTGGGAAAGAACCAAATTTACAATGGATGACGATATGTCTGAAGCTGTAATTAAAGTATTTGTCGATTTGTACGAAAAAGGCTTGATTTATCGTGGATACCGAATGGTAAATTGGGATCCAGAAGCAAAGACAACCTTGTCTGATGAAGAAGTAATACACGAAGAGCGTCAAGGCAATTTATATTATTTAAACTATAAAATTGAAGGAAGCAATGATGTTTTAACTATTGCAACAACGCGTCCTGAAACTATTTTTGGAGATACTGCTATTTGTATTAACCCGGAAGATGAACGCTTTGCTCATTTAAAAGGGAAAAAAGCTATTGTGCCTATTTGTAATCGCGTTATCCCTATAATTGAAGACGATTATGTAGATGTAGAGTTTGGTACGGGCTGTTTAAAAGTAACACCAGCTCACGATGAAAATGATAAAGTTTTAGGCGATAAGCATAAGCTGGAAGTCATAGATATTTTTAACGACGATGCAAGTTTAAATAGTTACGGGATGCAATTTGAAGGGCAAGATCGTTTTATTGCCAGAAAAAATGTAGCCAAGTTATTAGAAGAAACAGGTGTTTTAACTAAAACCGAAACACATATTAATAAAGTTGGAACAAGCGAAAGAACAAAAGCTGTTATTGAGCCAAGATTAAGCGACCAGTGGTTTTTAAAAATGGAAGAATTAGTTAAACCTGCTATTGAAGCTGTTTTAGGTGACGATGCCGAGATTAAATTATTTCCAAAAAAATTCGAAAACACCTATCGCCATTGGATGGAGAATATTCGCGACTGGAATATTTCAAGACAATTGCTTTGGGGACAACAAATTCCAGCCTATTTCTATGGTGATGGTAAAGAAGACTTTGTAGTTGCAGAAAATATAGAAGAAGCAGTATTAAAAGCAAGAAAAGCAACTAATAATCAAAAGCTAACAGCTAATAATTTAAACCAAGATACAGATGCTTTAGATACATGGTTTTCATCTTGGTTATGGCCAATGAGTGTTTTCGATGGAATTAGAAATCCAGAAAACGAAGACATAAAATACTACTACCCAACAAACGATTTGGTAACAGGACCAGATATCTTATTCTTTTGGGTAGCACGTATGATTATTGCGGGTTACGAGTACAAAGACCAAAAGCCATTTAACAATGTGTATTTAACAGGTTTGGTTCGCGATAAACAACGACGTAAAATGTCTAAATCGTTGGGCAATTCTCCAGATGCTTTAAAATTAATAGAAGATTATAGTGCAGATGGCGTGCGTGTTGGATTGTTGTTAAGTAGTGCAGCAGGAAACGATTTAATGTTCGATGAGGCACTTTGCCAGCAAGGAAAAGCATTTGGTAACAAAATATGGAATGCTTTTAACTTAACAAACCTGTGGGAAGTTAGTGAAACAATCAAACAGCCAGAATCGAGTAAAATCGCTATAGATTGGTACGAATCTAAATTTAGCGAAACACTATTAGAAATTGAAGATCATTTTGGTAAATACCGACTAAGTGATGCTTTAATGTCTATTTATAAACTTATTTACGACGATTTCTGTGGTTGGTTGTTAGAGATAGTAAAACCTGCCTATCAACAACCTATTGATGCTACCACATATAATAAGGTAATGGCTATTTTTGAGAATAATTTAAAAATATTACATCCATTCATGCCTTTTTTAACCGAGGATATTTGGCAATACATTGCAGAACGTTCTCCAGAAGAAGCTTTAATTGTTGCAGAATGGCCAGAAGCAAAACCAATAAATAAGGAGTTGATTACGCAGTTTGAATTTGCTTCAGAAGTAATTTCTGGGATAAGAACCATTAGAAAAGAAAAGAATATTGCGTTTAAAGATGCTATTGGTTTTTCGGTAATTAATAATGAAAATTCAAATACTGCTTTTGATGCCGTAATTGTAAAATTAGGGAACTTAGAAGCCATTGAATACGTAAAAGACCCTGTAGAAGGAGCGCTTACTTTTAGAGTAAAATCTAACGAGTATTATATACCAATGGATGGAGCCATTGATGTTGAAGCAGAAATTAAAAAACTAACTGAAGAACTAAATTATACCGAAGGGTTTTTAAAGTCTGTACAAAAGAAACTATCTAACGAGCGTTTTGTAGCAGGAGCGCCGGAGCAAGTGGTTGCTTCAGAAAAAAAGAAAGAAGCCGATGCGTTAGCGAAGATTGAGACTTTAAAAGGGAGTTTAAATAGTTTAAGGTAAGTTAAGCCAAATGCGGACCAAAATACTTCACCGCGATAGCAAACGCTAATGCCGAAACTACTAAGCCTAATAAAAAAATGGTGTAAACTATACGCAACCATTTATATTTAATATTTAATACTTCACCTAAAAAATAAAGATCCTTTGTTAAAGAGCCGTATATAAAGTCATTATTTTTGTGCATGTCTTTAACAGCCGTTTCGTATTCTTCATATGCCATGCTATGAAAGTTTCCAAAGAAGGCCAGGTTAACCTCGTTATTGTCCAAATCTGCTTTGGTGAATTTTCCTTCAGTAACATTTGGGCGTGTAATGAGTATAGATATTACCACACACGCTAAACTGGATACTAAAATTATAATTATAGGTATAGTTAAATGTTGGTTATTAGGGTCTCCAATTTTAGATATTAAGTTAGATAAAACCAAAGAAATAATAATGGCATTAACAGATAAAAGAATGTTTGCCTTATTATCTGCTATAGAACTTAGCTTTATATGGTTTTTTAAAGAAATCATATAAAAAGACTGAATAGCCCGTTCTGGGCTTGTGTTCTTACTTTCGGCTTTTCCCTTAGCTTCACGCTCTTTTTTTATAGTAGCAGCTAATTCTTTATCTTCAATCATTTTTTAATAGCCTTTAAATAGAGTTGTAAGTTAGTAATTTGGTTGCTAATTTAAGGTTGAAATAAATAAATTTTCAAGTATTATTCATTAATATAAAATATAATTTAATTGATTTTATTTAATATATTTTAGCAAATAATCAGTTATTTAACACATTTAGTTAAATATTTCATCGATTATGTTAAAATTTTGATTCATTTTATGAATACTTTATTATTATTAGTTTCTGCATAGGGAATATTCCATATACCTTTGTATCGAACCAAATATTAAACTATAATTATGAAAAATTTAAAAATATCAATAGCAGTACTAGCGCTTTCAGGATTTGCTTTTACATCATGTATGGATGAAAAGAAATCGGATAAAACGGAAGCAGAGAAAATGGAAATGAACTCTGAAATGGAAAACAATTCAGATGACAAAACCAGAGCAATGAACAATGATACCGAAGAAATGATGGCTTCTAATATTAGAATGACTTCCAAGGACGGTAAAATTGTAGAACGTTCTATGAATAACGATGTTAAAGCCATGCAAATTAGTGGATGGGAATCGTTTAACACCTTATCTGTAGAAATGAAAAAATTAGAAGGAATGGACATGATGAAAATGAAAACTGCCATGCCAAACTTTGCTAATACAATTGCAACACTTAACACTACTAGACCAGAGTGGATGATGACGGAAGAAATCTCTGAAGATGTAGAAGATTTACAAAAAGAATACAATGAGTTAATTGCAGATAAAACTGCAGATACTGAAGAGTATAGAGAAAATTTAGAAGAAGTAAACGAAGCTTATGATGATTTAGTTGAAGAAATCAACGAAACTTTCGATAAGTATGTAAAAATTAACCGTAAAGCCAATGAAGAATATATGGAAGAGGCTAAAGATGGTGAAATGGAAGATGCTCGTGAAGAGTATAACGAAGAAATAAAAAACTTAGATAAAGTTGCAAACGATAAGAAAAAATAATAATTTCTTATTATGAAATTGAATTTAAAAACCTCGCATTTGCGAGGTTTTTTTTGTCTAAAATATATATATATTATTGTAAGTTTGACAATTAAATGAAAGGTCTTGAATAACAAAACCAAATACTCCATATTAACGGCGTTAGTAATTATCGCTACATTAATAATTAAGGAATATATAATTAGAAAAGAAACAATTAGTGTAGTTTCTGGAGGATTAGTAGTTAAAGAGAACACGAATGAATATTTTTTACCGACAAGTACTACTGGGCAAATTGTGCATCACGAAGGGTATTCATTATCCTACAGCGAACCTCACGAACAAGCCGAATGGGTTGCCTACGAACTTAAAAAATCACATTTAAGTAATACCAATTTTAAACGTCCTTATTTTGAAATAGACAATGCTGTAAAAACTAAAGCAGCACATTGGCGTAACTATAAAAATTCGGGTTACGATCGCGGACATTTATGTCCTGCAGGCGATAGAAAATATAGCCAGGCAGCACACGATGAAACTTTTTTAACCAGTAATATTTCACCCCAAAAGCACGATTTCAATTCTGGTATTTGGAATAGATTAGAACAAAAAACACGGTATTGGGCCAGTAAATACGATGGCGTGTATGTTGTCTCAGGTGGTATTTTAAAAGGTGATTTAAAAACAATTGGAAGTGAAAAAGTAGCCGTGCCCAACCAATTTTACAAAGTAATAATAGATAATAATTCTGGAGAGACAAAAATGCTTGCTTTTTTAATGGATCATGGAGCCTCTAATGAGCCACTTTATAAGTTTGTAGTTGCTGTAGACGAGGTAGAAAAACTTACAGGAATTGACTTTTTTCCAGAATTAGACGATGAAACAGAAGAGCGGTTAGAAGCCTCCAGCAACTATAAAAACTGGAGCTTTAATTAAATATCTAAAATTCTATAAGCCTAATTTCGCTTTCACTCCTTTCCAACGTAATTGTCTTATAAATTGCCCTTGTTTTTTAGTTACCATAGTCTCAATGCCTTTGTTTTTTGCTTTAAAATAGCCTGAAACCGTATTTGTAAAATAAAAAAAATCCCTTTTGCTAATGGCGCTTTTTAAGGCAGAAAGCAAAGTTAAGCTTAGCCCAAAACGCATTTTATACAACGCTTCACCTTGAACGTACTTACTGCTTTTATGGTACGTTTTGCCTGTTGGTTTTAGGTGTTTAACTTTTAATTTTTTATCCGTTTTAATTGTCCAGCCATAATATTGAGCTAACAGCACATCCATGGTATCCCAACCTATGCTTTTTTTTAAGCCACCAATAGCTTTAAAACATGCTTTTCTATACGCTTTAAAAGGACCTCGAACATGATTTTTAGAGGCAATAGTTTCGTAAACCCATTGTCCGTTTTTTTTTATATATGCCAATCCGCCAGCAATCCCAACTTTATCGTCAGACTTAAAAAGAGCAACTATAGATTCTAAATAATGTGTTGGTAAAATAATATCTGCATCAAATTTGCAGATAATATCATAATCGTCATCTAATAATTCGAAACCTTTATAGAAGGCATTTATAACTTTACTGCCGGGAATATGATCTTTTGAAGATTGTATTTTAATACTGTCAAGCCAGTTGTTTTTAGCCAAAAAGCGGTCTATTAGCTGTTGCGTTGCATCTGTAGAGTTATCATTAACTACTATTACTTTTTTGGGTAACATTGTTTGCTTAGCTAAAGATTCTAACATTAAAGCAATGCAATCTTCTTCGTTGTGAGCAGGAATGACTATATATATATTCACGTTCGAAATTTTCTAAATAAAAATACCAAATTCAATGTTAACATTTACATTTAATAATATTACTAAGCTTTAGACGATGACTTGATTCTTTCGGCGTAAACAATATAATACCTGTTCGTAAACCATCGTAAAATAGGACGAATGCCAATTTTTTTAGTTGGGTTGGTCCATTGTTTTTTATCTATTATTGTCCAACCTGCTTTTTCTAAAAGCCAATCGAACTGCCAATCTTCAAACTCATGATAATGTCTGTCCCATTTATCGGTTTTGCTACGGTAAGCCGACGAAAACCATAAACGCAATGGCACGCTTGCCACTAACTTATCTGCTTTTATAGATTTTAATACAGTGTAAGGTGATAATAAATGTTCAAAAATTTCAAATGCAGTTACTACTGTAGCATTAGATTGTTCTATTGCTGAGGTGTCTTCGTCTAAATCCTCACCAGAAGTATTTTCAACTTTAAACCCATTTTTCAGCATAACTTTGGTAAACGGATTAGCTACACCCAAATCTAATATGTTTTCATTTTTAGAAATATGCTTTTCTAAAAACTCATAAGTAAGTTTGTATCGTTTATGCGGAAATTTACCTTCGTACATAGATGTTTTCCGCAAAAGCGGAAATCTCATTAATTAATATTTATAGACTATAGCATTAATATTCATTCCAGCACCAACGCTGGCAAAAATAATAACATCACCCTTATTAATTTCATGATTTTTTAATTTTCCTTTTAAAATTAAATCATATAATGTTGGTACAGTTGCAACGCTTGAGTTACCAAGAGTGTTTATACTCATTGGCATGATGCCTTCTGGCATTTCCATTTTGTGCAGTTTGTAAAAACGCTTAACAATGGCTTCATCCATTTTCTCGTTTGCCTGATGTATTAATATTTTTTTTACATCTTCAATGTTATAACCGCTTTGCTCCAAGCAGGATTTTAGAGCTAAAGGCACATTGGTTAAAGCAAATTCATAGATTTTACGACCATACATTTTTATGTAGCGACGTTTATCTGTAGTTTCGGTATTATTGGTCTCGCCAAAGTAAATAAAATGTGCTTCGTCCAAAGCAAAAGTTGCGGTATCATGCGCAATTATACCACCTTCCTCCTGTGAGTTCTCAACGATAACTGCGCCAGCACCATCGCTGTAAATCATAGAATCACGATCGTGTTTATCTACAACCCTCGATAACGTTTCAGAACCTATTACTAAGCATTTTTTTGCCAAACCAGAGGCAATAAACGCTTTCGCCTGTATTACGCCTTCAATCCAACCTGGACAACCAAATAGCAAATCGTAGCCCACACATCTTGGATTTTTAATGCCAAGTAAATGTTTTACACGAGAGGCTATGCTTGGTACTGTATCACTTTGTTCAGAATCATACTTAACATCACCATAATTATGAGCGACAATTATATAATCTATAGATTCTTTATCTGTTTTTGCGTCTTCAATGGCTTTCTCAGCAGCATAAAAAGCAATATCAGAATTTAGTAATTCTGGTTTTATGTAACGTCTTTCTTCAATGCCAGTTATTGCCTTAAATTTTTCAACAATAACTTCATTAGTGTTATTAATTGGAGAACCATCTAAATTCTTAAATTCATGCTTATAGAAATTTTCATTCTTTTCAATTTGACTTGGAATGAAACTTCCCGTACCAGTTATTTTTATACTCATAAGTTAGGGATTTCTTATTATTAAGAAACAAAAAAGGCAATATACTAACATTTCCTGAAACGCTAATTTTATTGCCTAATATTTTACGATGTTCAAAGCAGTTTTATGCTTCCATGTATGCCTCGATTGGCGCACAAGTACAGATTAAATTTCTATCACCATAAGCGTCGTCCACCCGACGAACACTTGGCCAGAATTTCGTTTCTCTTACATAGTCTAAAGGAAATGCTGCGGTTTCACGGGAATAAGGCAACAACCACTCATCGCTCGTTACCATTGCCATTGTATGCGGTGCGTTTTTTAATACATTATTTGGCTCATCTTTATCTGCGGCATCAATTTCTTTTCTAATCGCAATCATAGCATCACAAAAACGATCCATTTCTGCTTTGCTTTCACTTTCTGTAGGTTCAATCATCATTGTTCCAGCAACAGGAAAAGATACTGTTGGTGCATGAAAACCATAATCCATTAAACGTTTTGCAATGTCCACTACTTCAATACCATTTGCTTTAAATGGACGGCAATCTATAATCATTTCGTGAGCAGCTCTTCCTTTTTCACCAGAATATAGAGTAGCATAGCTATCCTTCAAACGTTCTTTAATATAATTGGCGTTTAAAATAGCAATTTCTGTAGCTTTTCTTAGACCTCTGTAGCCTAACATTTTTATGTAGCCGTAAGAAATAATACAAGCCAGAGCAGAGCCATAAGGTGCAGCCGAAATAGCACTAATAGATTGGTGTCCACCAGTTTTTATAATTGGATTTCCAGGTAAAAAAGGCACAAGTTGTTCTGCAACACAAATTGGACCAACACCAGGTCCGCCACCACCATGAGGAATGGCAAAGGTTTTATGTAAGTTTAAGTGGCAAACATCTGCACCAATATTTCCAGGGTTGGTTAAACCTACTTGCGCATTCATATTTGCACCATCCATGTATACTTGTCCGCCATTGTCATGAATGCATTTTGTTATGGTTTTAATGGCAGACTCATAAACACCGTGCGTTGAGGGATATGTTACCATTAATGCGGCTAGATTGTCTTTATGCAATTCTGCTTTTTCACGTAAATCGTCAACGTCTATATTACCTTCTTCGGTAGCTTTGGTCACAACCACTTTCATTCCAGCCATTACAGCACTCGCCGGATTTGTTCCGTGTGCCGAAGATGGTATTAAGCAAATATTTCTATGATGGTCACCACGAGATTCGTGATAAGCTTTAATAACCATTAAGCCTGCAAATTCACCTTGCGCACCAGAATTGGGTTGTAGAGATGTTGCTGCAAAACCAGTAATTTCGGTTAACTGGTTTTCTAATTCATTTAGCATTAATTTGTAACCAATTGGTTGGTCTTGCGGTACAAAAGGATGCACGTTTGCCCAGTTTGTAGAACTTAAAGGCAACATTTCTGTTGCGGCATTTAATTTCATTGTACAAGAACCTAACGAAATCATAGAGTGATTTAATGCTAAATCTTTACGCTCTAATTGCTTAATATATCGCATTAATTCAGTTTCAGAATGGTGTGTATTAAATACTTCTGCAGTTAAGAAACTGGTTTCACGTTTTAATTGCTTCGGAATGGTTTTATTGTTATCAATCGCTTCAAGTTTATCAGTAGTGTTTTCTGTAACACTTTCAAAAATTGAAATAATTTCGTTTAAATCTGAAATTGAAGTCGTTTCATTTATAGAAATCGTAACCGTATTGGTATCTGGATAATGAAAGTTAACCTCACGTTTTTCGGCTTCATATTTTGTTTTAACCGCATCTGCTTTAATTTGAAGCGTATCGAAATAATGAGTGTTGGTTTGTTCCAAGCCTAATTTTTCTAAAGCTGAAGCCAAAGTGGCTGCCGAATTTTTAATTTTATCAGCAATAAAAGTTAAGCCTTTTGGACCGTGATAAACGGCATACATTCCAGCCATAACAGCCAGAAGTACTTGAGCTGTGCAAATATTAGATGTTGCTTTATCGCGTTTAATATGCTGTTCGCGTGTTTGCAATGCCATACGTAAAGCTCTATTGTCGTTAACGTCTTTAGTTACTCCAATAATTCTTCCAGGCACGTCACGTTTGTAAGCTTCTTTTGTTGCGAAATATGCTGCGTGTGGTCCACCAAATCCCATTGGAATTCCAAAACGTTGCGTTGTACCCACAACCACATCGGCACCAAATTTTCCTGGTGCTTCTAATTTTACAAGGCTTAAAATATCTGCAGCAACAGCAACTTTAATATCTTCTGCATTGGCTTTTTCTATAAACGATTTTATATCTGTAATCTGTCCGTTTTTACCAGGATATTGTAGTAGGGCACCAAAATATTCATCAGATAAATTGTATTCTGCCTCGTTACCAATAATTAACTCAATACCAATAGGGTTAGCTCTGGTTTCTAACAAATCTATAGTTTGCGGCAACACTAAATCTGATACAAAAAACTTATTAACCTCTGCTTTTTTTTGTGCACGATTTCTTAAAGCAAATAACATACTCATAGCTTCTGCAGCAGCTGTACTTTCATCTAAAAGTGAAGCATTTGCGATCTCCATACCAGTTAGATCTATAACCATAGTTTGGAAATTTAATAGCGCTTCTAAGCGACCTTGAGCAATTTCTGCCTGGTAAGGTGTATAAGCAGTATACCAACCCGGATTTTCTAAGATATTACGCTGGATTACTGCAGGTAAAATAGTTGGATGATAGCCTAAGCCTATATAGGTTTTGTAAATTTTATTAAGTTTAGAAAGCTCATTAATATGCGTAGAATATTCATATTCACTCATGGCTGCATCTAAATCTAAATCACCTTTTAAACGAATATCATCTGGAACCGTTTCGTAAACAAGTTGATCCAAACTATCTACACCAATAGCCTCAAGCATTAGTTTTTGGTCTTCTTCTCTTGGGCCTATATGGCGAAGTGCAAAAGTATTTGTGTTCATGTTAGTGTGTTGCTATTAAATTTCCGCAAAAATACTGAAAACTTAAAGTAATTTTTGCCAAAATATTGAAAGTTTTTAACCAAATTATATGGTTATTAACAGTTTAGTTAACTTTGTGTAATGCAGATTATTAAAAGGCTTATTAATTTTTATTTGAATAGCAGTATTCATGTGGCCTTGGCTGTCTTTGCATTAAGTTGGATAACCTTGTTGCAGTTTGATATTTTCTACGATAATGACAGTCTAATATTTATTTTTTTCGCAAGTATTACTGGTTACAATTTCGTTAAGTATTTTGGTATTGCTAAATTCCATCACAGAAGATTAACAGATGGCTTAAAAATTATTCAGATATTTTCGTTTGTATGTTTTTTACTCATGTGTTTTTATGCTATTAAATTACAGTTAAAAACGTTAATTACTATTGTTGTTTTTGGAGCAATCACATTTTTGTATGCCATTCCTTTTATTCCTAAAAACTATTATTTAGATAGCCAACAGAATTTACGAGATGTTAGCGGACTTAAAGTTTATGTTATTGCTTTGGTTTGGGCAGGTGTTACCGTTTTTATACCATTAATTAATAACGATAACCAATTAAATGCAGATGTGTACATAACGGCATTTCAGCGGTTTATTTTTGTTATCGTTTTAATGTTGCCTTTTGAAATTAGAGACTTAAAATTCGATAGTTTAAAGCTGGCTACAATTCCACAGAAAACAGGAGTAAAAGGCACAAAAATTTTGGGAATTTTATTACTTATAATGTTCTTTTTTGCTGAATTTTTTAAAGATGAATTAACCACCAATAACTTATTTAAAACACTACTAATAGCAGTAATAACATTTCTTTTCCTAATGTTTTCAAATAAAAAAAGAAACTGGTATTACAGTTCCTTTTGGGTTGAGAGTATACCAATTATTTGGTTAATAATCGTTTTGCTTTGCTAACTCTTTTTCAAAAGTAGCCTGTATCTTTTCTTTTTCAGTAGGGTCTAATTTCACAGGGTTACGATTAAAAAGTTGCGTTAATTTTGCATTGTTTCGTGTATAACTTCTACAAGCAGCACACATTAACAAATGTAATTGCATTTTAATTTTTTCCCATAAAGAAGCTTCATCATACTGCGCTTTATCGCATGTAATGTTTGCTTCGTCACAACTAAAAAATATTCTACTATTCATTTTTAAAACCAATTTTTTTCCAGGCAACTGGCCATAGCAGTTCTTGCTCTGTGGACAATTACCCATAGATTAGACGCAGTAATATTCAGTTCATTACAAATAGCTTCGGTATCGTAATTTAAAATGGTTTTCATTTCGAAAACCTGAGCTTGTTTGGCAGGTAATTTTTCTAAACAAGTATCAATTGCTATACCTAATTCGGTGTTTTCTATTTTGTCTTCAGCTGTTTTGTCAAAAGGGTCTGAGACACGTTCTTCTAGCCAATCGCCTTCGTTTTCTGTATCGCTATTGTAATGCATTCTAACTTCGGCTTTGCCTTTTTTAGAATTAATTTTACGATAATAATCTATAATTTTTCGTTTTAAAATAGAAATTAACCAAGTACGTTCACTTGCTTCTCCTTTAAAATTTTTCATAGATTTTAAACCCGCTAAAAACGTTTCGGAAATTAAATCCCGAGCCATTTCCCTGTCGCTTACACGAGAAATTGTGTAATTAAATAAGTAGTCGCTATACAAATTAATCCATTGGTTTGGATCTATTTTGTGATCAGGCATAGTTAGCATTAGTTTTTTCAAATGTAAAGAAAAAAAGAATTATTTTAATGCTCTATAAAATATATCATTAAAAATATAGCACTTAAATACATCCATAATAGCGAAAAGAATATGTGAACTGTGGTTTCAAAGGTCTTGCCTTTCCAGAGTTTTACAGAGTACACAAAGAATTGCATAAATAGTCTAATACTCCAGAATATACCTAAGCCTAATGCTATTTTATGTCCGAGTGTTGTATTTAAAATCTCGTTAGCCGAAGTAAAACAAAGCAAACCCATTAAAAACACAATTAAAGCAATAAAAAAGGTGTGAACCGTCATCATTTGGCTGTTAATAAGACTCAATGTTTTTAGCTCGACTTTCCAATTGAAATACCTTGGAAATATAAAGTGAACCAAAGCCAATGCCATAAGTAACAAACCAATTATTTTTAAATGTATGACCATATTTTTATCTATTTAGAATATTGAAAAATGGACATAAACGGTGTGAATTTAATTTCTTTTTCACGATTAAACCCTGCTTTATTAAAGACGTTATTCCATGTTTTTTTTGAAAAAAAATGCGTAAAACCAACTGAAAATGCAAGAAAGTTTGGCAAGTCTCTTAAATGCTCAACCATTATTACTTTTCCATTGGGTTTGCAAATACGGTAACATTCTTGTAAAAACTGAACCTTTTCATCATTCGACCTTATTTCGTGAGCTGTGGATAGAAGAAATACTACGTCGACAGTAGCGTCTTTTAAAGGAATGGTAGTGGTAGAAATTTGAGTTGTATTTGGGTACACCAAACTAACTTTACGGGCTCTAACAATGGCTGGCTCTGTGTGCTTTTTCTGATTGTAGAAATCGAAAACCTGTAAATTAGATTTTGGAAATTTATTTTTAATAATAAAACTTGTTTCATCGAAACCAGCATTTATATTCACCACATTGTTGGTTTCCTGGATGTTGCAATTTTTTAGCCAGTTTAAGTTGTAATATCCAGAAAAATCATAAACATAGGCAGAAACTATTAAAGGCATAAATAGCCCATAAATAAATGCCGCAATAATCACCCAAAGTAAGACCGAAGACCATTGGAAAATATGAAAGCTCGCAAGAATAAGAGCTAAAACAGTTAAACCAACCACGTAGAAATGCCTGTTAAAACTTAAAATATTAAGTACTCCTTGAAATTTTTTTCTTGTTAATTCCATAATTCTATTCTTCCTTTTTTCCAGTAATAGGGTATGTTTTCAATTACAAAAGCATTAGCTAAGACATAGCTTTTTAGGTTAAGTGTGTTTAGAAATTCAATATTAAAATGCTTAACTTTTACAGGCTTTGGCTTCCAGTTTTGTCTAACACCTTCAATTATTAAAACTTCTTTGGTTTTATCATTATAGGTAAAAGTAAAAGGTAAGGGTCCTGCGAAACGTCTCGCTTCTTTCCAGTTTGCAAAAGGCGACTGTTTTGGTAGTGGTATCTCGTCGCTTTTAGAAGTGTCTATTTCAATGCTTAATTTCGATTTAATTGATTTTATTTCTTTACTGTTACCACTAATGCTTTCTGTGATATCGGTTTTAGTATAATTATAGTGTGTAAAAATGTTTCCCATAATAGCCATTTTCTTTTTGTCTGTCTCAGATTTTATAATGTACAAACCTCGTAAACGTTTGTTTTTATTGGAAGTGTAACGTACAAATATGCGAAAGCCGGTTAAAAAGAAATCACTTCCCATAATTTTTGGAAATCCTTTGGGTCTTAAGTCTTTGGTTTGTACCATAGCCACAGCTACAAAAGCCCATTTGTCTTTAAAAGTATCAAGAGTAAGACATGCTGGAATTAAATGTGCTAACGCTTCTTTTGGCACGGCAAATGTTAATACGGTTGAGCTTTCAAAAAAAGCTTCGACAGCAAAAGGATGATTTTTAAGTTTTGGTAGCATAGTGATTAATTTCTTTATTATTTAAATAAAAGGCATTTAAATAGACCAATATCACGAACATTAAAGCGAAAACGATATTGAGTCTTTGCCACATTAATAATTCTGGTACGACTATAAATTCAATAATATTCATTGCTATAACAATAGCAATTTGAATAATGGCATTTAACTGTTTTTTGTAGCCAGTTAAAATCCAAATTGCTAAACAAACTTCTAAAAACCCGATGACTATAATTATAGGTCTTGAATGCTCCGTATTAAAAATATGAGCAACAATGGTTTCGTGTCTTGGTACTTGATTAAGTATTTTGCAATAGAGACCGTTAATAAGCCAAACCGAAGCTATTATAATCGTGATTATACTATGTAGTACTAATTTTTTCATTTGTTTTTTAAACTTTCAGAAAAAAGTGAAAGTTGTATTTAAATTTTTTTTATTTGAATAATTTTAAAACAGACTTCGTAATCCAGTTCTGTTTTTGGCTAACAAGTTTATTAATTATAGAATCCATAGTTTCTGTTAATTCGTGTAATGCTTTGGTTTGTTTAATCAATTCTTTTGTTTTTTCAGTGCCATCACTTTCAATTGAAGAAATTTCTTCTAAAACTTTAATTACAGGTTTAATTTCTCTCCTGCTTCTTTCTTTTGCTACAATTCTTGATAGCTCTTGTACATCTTTTTCGGTTGTAAAAAACTCTTTACGTTCTCCTGCAATAATCGTTTTAGTTACAATTCCCCAATCTATTAGTTGGCGTAAATTCATAGAGGTATTACCACGAGAAATTTTAAGTTCTTCCATAATTTCTTCCATAGACAGTGGTTTTGTAGCGATAAAAAGCAAGGCCTGTATTTGTGCCATCGCCTTGTTTATGCCCCAAAGCGAACCTAAACTTCCCCAAGTACTAATAAATTTATCTTTTGCTTCTTGATATTCCATACAACAAATATAATTAAATATTTTGAACTTTCAATAATTATTGAAAGTTTATTTTGTTTTTTATTCTGTTTGGGAAATTATTGAGGTAATCTCTAACAAAATTATAAAATACATGTACAATTTATAATTCCATTTATTGTAAAAAATCGTGAAGTACGGTTTTTACCGTAATGAAATTTTAAGGGAAACACTTGTTTTCGATAAACGGTAAGAAAATTCGCCCACATTTTTTTTTATAGATTTTTTATATATACGTTAGAGTATAATAGTATATAAATCCATCAATAAATATAAAACTTACACACATGAAAACATTTAAATTATTTCTATTAATAGCTTTTATTTCCACAAACGTTAATGCGCAATTAGATAAAGGCAATTGGCTTGTTGGTGGAAGTGGTGAATACTCTAGCCAAAATTCTACGTTTGACGATGGGTCAGATACCAAAATTGATAGAATTACAATAAAACCTAACATTGGTTATTTTATAAAAGAAAAGTTTGCTTTAGGTGCTACTTTGGGATATACAAATCAAAGTATCTTTACGACTTATGGAGTTGGTTTGTTTTCAAGATATTACTTCCTAAAACCTGAAAAAACATTTAATCTATTTGCGCAAGTTCATTTTGATATTGTTCATGTAGTTTCAGATATTGAAGGAGGAGCACGTAATAATACTTCAAATTTTTATGGAGTTAGAGTTGGACAGGTCGTTTTTTTTAATAGCACTGTTGGGCTAGAGTTTGCTGTAGAATATGAAAGAGGGAATTTACCAACTGGTGTTTCAAATAATATAAAAGCCGTTATAGGTTTTCAGATACATTTAGAAAAAAAATAAGACTAAAACATTAATGCTTAATAAGTAAAACTTTAAAGAGTTTCACAAAAAAAAGACGTTGGCATATAACTCAACGTCTTTTTAGTTTTTACATAGTTACTTTATCAACCCAGCACGTTTTAATAACGCTTCAGGTTTTGGTTCCTGGCCTCTAAAGCGTTTGTAAAGCACCATTGGGTTTTCTGTACCTCCTTGAGAAAGTATATGTTCTTTAAATAGAGTTGCAATCTCTTTATTAAAAATACCTTGTTGTTTAAAATAAGCAAACGCATCTGCGTCCAGTACTTCTGCCCATTTATAACTGTAGTAACCAGAACTATAACCACCTTGAAAAATATGTGCAAAAGCAGTACTCATGCAATTGTTTTTAACATCTGGATATAATTTAGTGCCTTCAAAAGCCTGGCTTTCAAATGCTTCTACATCTTTAATAGTCTCTGGAGTTTCGCCACCATGCCATGACATATCTAAAATAGCAAAACTAATTTGTCTTAACGTTTGCATGCCTTCATGGAAGGTTGACGATTCTTTAATTTTTGTAATGAGTTCCATTGGGATAACCTCGCCAGTTTTATAATGCTTAGCAAACAACTCTAAGGCTTCTTTTTCGTAGCACCAGTTTTCCATAATTTGGCTTGGTAATTCTACAAAATCCCAATAGACACTTGTGCCAGATAAACTTGGGTAGGTTGTATTTGCCAGTATACCATGTAAGGCGTGCCCAAATTCGTGAAATAAGGTAGTTACTTCATTAAAGGTTAGTAGAGAAGGTTTGCTTTTTGTAGGTTTTGTAAAGTTGCAAACAATAGAAACATGTGGTCTTTCTTCGTTTCCATCCTTTACAAATTGTGGCTTATAGCTCGTCATCCAGGCGCCATTTCGTTTGCCTTTTCTCGGGAAGAAATCGGCATAAAATAGGGATACTAAATCGCCATTATTATTATTATTAGTCACTTTATAGGTTAAAACATCATCATGGTATTTGTCTATGTCGTTTATTTCTTCAAAATGCAAACCAAAAAGTTTTTCGGCTACTTTAAAAGCGCCATCAATTACATTTTCTAATTTAAAATAGGGTTTTAACTGCTCGTCATCTAAATCAAAAAGCTTTTGTTTTAGTTTTTCAGAATAATATGCAGAGTCCCATTTTTCTAATCTATCGATACCATCTAACTGTTTGGCAAAATTTTCTAAGTTTTTAAATTCGTTTTCGGCAGCAGGTTTCGCTTTCGAAAGTAAATCGTTTAAAAAACGCAATACAGTTTCCGGAGTTTCTGCCATGCGCTCTTCTAACACAAAATGGGCATGTGTTTTATAACCCAATAAATTGGCGCGTTTATGGCGTAAGTTTACAATTTGTAAAACAATATCTTGGTTGTCTAAATCATCACCTTTAAAGGCTTTACTGCCTGACGCTTTAGCGAGTTCTTCGCGTAATTTACGATTGTCTGCGTAGGTCATAAATGGAATGTAACTTGGGTAATCTAACGTTATTATCCAGCCTGCTTTGTCTTTGCTTTCTGCCAATTGTTTTGCGGCTTCTTTAGCACCATCGGGTAAACCAGAAACTTGAGACTCTTTAGTTAAATGCATCTCGTATTTGTTCGTTTCGGCTAAAACATTTTCTCCAAATTTTAATTTTAATTGAGCTAATTTTTTGTCGATTTCACGAAGCTTCGTTTTATCATCTTCATTTAAATTGGCACCATTTCTTGAGAAACTTTTATATTTTTTATCAAGTAATGTGCTTTGTTCTGTGGTAAGGTTAAGTTGTTTTTTATTATCGTAAACTGCTTTTACACGTTTAAATAAGTCTTGGTTTAAAGTAATATCATTTCCAAATTCTGACAAAACAGGAGAAATTTCTTGTGCTATTTTTTGAATTTCGTCACTCGTTTCTGCAGAATTCAAATTAAAGAAAATACTGGTAACACGATCTAATTGCTGTCCAGAGAATTCCAGTGCTTCAATAGTGTTTTTAAAAGTTGGTTGTTCTGGGTTTTGAGTTACGGTATTAATTTCAGCTTTTGTTTGCTCGATTAATTTTAGAATAGCAGGTTTATAGTCCTTATTTTCTATTCGAACGAATGGTGCTGTATTGTATTTTGTCGAAAACTTTTCAGTTAATATGTTCATTTATAATACGGTATTGTTTTTAGAGTAAATAAATTAAATAATTTGTTTGTAAAAAACAGAGGTTATTGATTAAATTTGTTCAGATTTTTTCATGAAAGCTGGTTACTTTCATTAAATCATTGATTAATAGCGATAAAAAGCCTCAAATTTATTTGAGGCTTTTTTATGTTTTACAAAAAAGCAGACCATAAAATATTAGTTTGCATAATGTTATTGGTCGATAATTTTTGCATTTGGTCTAAAATTGTAGATTTTTTATTTTCAATTCTTGTAAAGGTGATCAAATTAAGACTTTTGTATTAAGTTTTTTTGATGTGAGTATTTAATACTCAGCATATAGAAAGATTAATAGCGAAAAAAAAGCCCAGGGGACTGGGCTTTTTATTTTATGCTATTTTAAGTTTTTTGAAGCTTTTTCAACCTTAATTTTTAACCCTTCTTTGTAAGCTAAAATTTTATCTAAAACACATTTGTCGCTTACACCAATTATTTGAGCAGCTAAAATACCAGCGTTTTTTGCACCATTTAATGCTACAGTGGCTACTGGAACTCCACCTGGCATTTGTAGAATAGATAAAATAGAATCCCAACCGTCTATGGAGTTTCTACTTTTTACAGGAACACCAATAACTGGTAACGGAGATAAAGAGGCTACCATTCCTGGTAAATGTGCTGCTCCTCCAGCGCCTGCAATAATTACTTTAATGTCACGAGTATGGGCATTCTTACTGTAATCGAATAATTTTTCTGGTGTTCTGTGTGCCGATACAATATCGACTTCCACTTCAATATCGAACCCTTTTAATATGTCTATTGCTTCTTGCATTACAGGAAGATCGCTATCGCTTCCCATGATTACGCCTACTTTACTCATAATTATTTGCTTATTACTTTAATAGTATTTTTTACTTCTTCAGCAATTTGTCTTGCTGTATTTAAATCCTCATTTACAATTGTAACGTGTCCCATTTTACGAAATGGTCTGGTTTGTTTTTTACCGTAAATATGTGGTGTTACGCCTTCCAGTTTCATAATATCTGTTATGTTTTCGTATACCACATCACCAGTATAATTTTCTGCACCAACAAGATTAACCATGACGCCACCTACTTTACTTTCAGTTTTGCCTAACGGCAAATTTAAAATGGCACGAATGTGCTGTTCAAATTGAGAAGTATAACTGGCTTCTATAGTTTGATGACCAGAATTGTGAGGCCTTGGTGCTACTTCGTTAATAAGAATTTTATCGTCTTTTGTAAGAAACATTTCTACAGCCAATAGGCCCACGTGATTATAGGCTTTAGAAACTTTTAATGCGATATCCTGTGCGTTTTTAGCTAAATCAACAGCAATTCTCGCCGGACAAATTACATATTCTACCTGGTTAGCTTCCGGATGAAATTCCATTTCTACTACAGGATAAGTTTTTACATCACCATCTGGGTTTCTGGCAACAATAACAGCCAATTCATTTTTAAAATCTATTAATTCCTCTGCAATACATTCGCCTTTTGGCAACGCTTCTAAATCGTCTAAAGAACGCACCACTTTTACACCAGTGCCATCGTAACCAAATTGGGCGCTTTTCCATACAAACGGAAAGTCTAATCCTCCATTTAATACCGCATCTTCAATTTCTGATGCATAGGCAAAACGAGAAAATTCTGAAGTTGGTAAATTATGATCTAAGTAAAATAATTTCTGTTTTGCCTTATTTTGAATAGTTCTTAAATTCTTAGCGCTTGGATAAACTTTTACACCTTCTTTCTCTAATTTTTCAAGTGCATCTACATTAACATTTTCTATCTCAAAAGTTAAAATATCCACTTGTTTCCCAAAGTTATAAACGGTATCAAAATCCATTAAATCGCCTTTGGTAAACACATTACAAGCTATTTTACAAGGTGCTTCGTCGCTAGGATCTAAAACATAGGTCTGAATATCGAATTTTCTTGTGTTGTAAAGCAGCATTTTGCCTAATTGGCCTCCGCCAAGAATACCTAATTTAAAATCTGAAGAGAAATAATTCATATTTATTTTCTGCAAAAACAGAAATTTTTTTAATTAACAGATATGTTTTTATAAGCGCAAAAATACAGTTTAATATGAAAAGATAGCCAATAAATGCCCATCAAAATCGTATTACGTTTAACAAAATTGTATCTTTGCCACTTTTATAAATGCAAGCAAATGATTAAGCTACACGACAAATATTTTAAGCCATTTATTTCTGCTAAAGAAATAGATGACGCTGTAACTAAATTGGCCCAAGATGTTGCTAAAGATTTAGGAGACGAAATTCCAGTTTTTATTGGTATTTTAAACGGTTCGTTTATGTTAGCCAGCGATTTTGTAAAAAAATATCCTAAACCTTGTGAGGTTACTTTTATTAAGTTAGCATCTTACGAAGGCGTTAAATCCTCAGAAGATATACAACGCTTAATCGGGTTAACACAAGATTTAACTGGTAGAACAGTTGTTATTCTTGAAGACATTATCGACACAGGAAAAACGCTTCACGAAGTACACAGAATATTTAAAAATGAAGGTGTAAAACAATTGCTTATTGCGACTTTGTTTTACAAACCAGAAGCTTATAAAAAAGATTTTAAACTACATTATGTTGGTATAGAAATCCCTAATAAATTTATAGTTGGCTACGGTTTAGATTATAATGGATTGGGAAGAGATTTACCAGAAGTATATCAAATTAAAACAACACAACACATGACTAATTTAGTATTATTTGGTCCTCCAGGAGCAGGTAAAGGCACGCAGGCTAATTTTTTAAAAGAGAAATATAATTTAGTTCACATTTCTACAGGAGATGTGTTTAGATTTAATATTAAAAATGAAACCGCTTTAGGAACATTGGCAAAATCCTTTATGGACAAAGGAGAATTGGTGCCAGATCAAGTAACTATCGACATGCTTAATGCTGAAGTTGAAAAAAATGCAGGAGCCAAAGGTTTTATTTTTGATGGATTTCCAAGAACCAATGCACAAGCCGAAGCTTTAGATGCCCTTATGGAGAGTAAAGATTCGCAAATTAATGCGATGATTGCGCTTGAGGTTGACGACGAAATTTTAGTTAAAAGACTTCTTGAACGCGGAAAATCGAGTGGAAGACCAGACGATGCCAACGAAACCGTAATTAGAAACCGTATTAAAGAATATTACACTAAAACAGCGGTGTTAAAAAACTATTACTCAGCTCAGGATAAATATTTTGGTGTAGATGGTGTTGGTAAAGTTGAAGCAATTACCGAGCGTTTATGTAACACTATAGACGCCTTGTAAAAATTGCTGAAAAAATTAAAAATTGAAATATAAAACTGAGTAAGTCTGAGAGTGAATAGCTTTTTAACTTTTTACTCTAAACTCTTAACTTAGAATATGACTGAAGGAAATTTTGTTGACTACGTAAAAATGCATGTTACCTCTGGAAAGGGAGGGAAAGGCTCTACGCATTTGCATCGTGAAAAATACCTTGCTAAAGGTGGTCCGGATGGTGGTGATGGTGGACGAGGCGGACACGTTATACTTAAAGGAAACTCTAACCTTTGGACATTGTTGCATTTAAAGTTTAAGCGCCACATTCGTGCAGGTCACGGAGGTAATGGCAGTAGCGGAAGAAGTACAGGAGCCGATGGTGAAGATATGTATGTAGAAGTGCCTCTTGGAACCGTTGTACGCGATACAGAAACTAATAATGTACTTTTTGAAATCACCGAAGATGGTGAGGAGCGAATAATAGCTGAAGGTGGAAAAGGAGGTCGCGGTAACTGGCATTTTAAAAGTTCTACTAACCAAACACCACGTTACGCGCAGCCTGGAATTCCTATGGAAGAAAAGGATATTACTTTAGAACTTAAAGTGCTGGCAGATGTTGGGTTAGTGGGTTTTCCAAATGCAGGAAAATCGACATTACTTTCTGTGGTAACTTCTGCAAAACCAAAGATTGCCGATTATGAGTTTACAACTTTAAAGCCAAATTTAGGTATTGTTAAATATCGAGATTTTCAAACCTTTGTTATGGCAGATATTCCTGGAATTATAGAGGGAGCTGCAGAAGGAAAAGGACTTGGATACTATTTTTTACGCCACATAGAACGTAACTCTATTCTATTATTTTTAATTCCTGCCGATGCGCCAGATATTAAAAAGCAATACGATATTTTACTGGACGAACTACGTCGCTATAATCCAGAAATGCTGGATAAAGAACGCATAATTGCTATTTCAAAATGCGACATGTTAGACGATGAATTAAAAGCAGAGTTAAAAGTAGAACTTGATAACGAGTTACCAATTCCGTATTTATTTATTTCATCGGTTGCGCAACAAGGGCTAACAGAACTTAAAGATATGCTTTGGAAATCGCTTAACGCTTAAAAACGTTTTAAAATCCAATCTTTTATAACAGCTAATGCTATTGGAGAAAACGTTTCTTCAATAGTAGCATATTCCTGGGCAGCTCCAGTTTCGGCAGTTTGAAATAAATGGTTTAAGCCTTCTAATTTTTTAATTGTATAATCTTTGTTGCCTCCTTTTTCTAAAGCAGACTCTATAGCGTTTAAATTTAAATCTGCTAAAACTTGAAAGTCTTTACTTCCGTTTATGGCAAGCACAGGACATTCTGTTTGCTCTAAATACACTTGTGGATTTGTTTTAATAAACGTTTGTAGCCAAGCCGATTTAATCGCATTGGATTGTTGTTCTATAAATTCGTCCGTAATTAATGGAGCGTATTGAGCTGTAGGATTATCGGCTTTATATTTTTTTAATTCTGAAGAGATTTCAGCTTTAATACTTTCAAAATCATCATTATTTTGTACAGCACCATATATAATATTAGTTAATTTTTCATTTTCATCCAATGCTACTTTTGGTGCTCCAGCTAATTCTGCTGCACGTCGCGTTTGCGTTTCTAAAATAACTTTTCCATCTACACCAGTGCCTGCCAATAAAACAATGTAGGCAACATCTTTATTGTTAGATGCTACAATTGGTGCAATTAATCCGCCTTCGCTATGTCCTATTAAACCAATTTTTGAAGCATCAATATTCTTTCTGGTTTTTAAATAAGCAACAGCAGCTTCTGCATCTGTAGCAAAGTCTAAAGTTGTTGCAGACATAAAATCGCCTTTAGATTTTGCTGTACCACGATCATCGTACCTTAAAACGGCAATACCGTTATTGGTAAGATAATCTGCTAAAACGAGAAACGGTTTATGTCCAGCCAAGGCTTCGTTTCTATCTTGCGGACCAGAACCACTTATTAATATGGCAACGGTAGGTTTTTTAATATTGTTAGGTAAGGTTAACGTTCCAGAAAGTTCAATATTATTAGCCTTAGTATTTAAGAACGTGACGTCTTCTGTGGTGTAATTAAAAGGTTCTTTAGGCTCTTGTGGTCTGTTTTGAGCATTAATAATAAAAATGTTAATCAGGACTAAGATGATGGTTATATTGCGTTTCATAACTTCAGATTTTAATTTTGTGTTTTCAGTTTTTTAAATACTATGTAAGAATAAATAATAGGAATTATAGCTATAAGGGTTGAGATAATTATAAAAACAGTCATGTTAAGTTTTGGTTCTAATATAAAACCCAAAAGAATAATTAATAAGCCGCCAAAAAACCAATACTTACCTCCAAGTTTGTGTGTTTTTTTCCAAACAGTTTCGTTTTCCAACGTCCAAGGTGTACGAATACCTATAAAATAATTGGCCTTTATTGTTTTCATATAATTTCCTAAAATAACAAATAACAACCCTATAAGCATTGTAACCATATTAGGGTTTGTTAAATCCTGATATTTAGAGCTATAAATAATGAAAAGTGCTAAAACAGACATAAAAAGCGTAAGCAGTAATTTAATATTATAAAACTTTTTGCTGTTAGCCTCTATCTTTTGTTTAGGATCGATTTTAGGTACAAGACTTAATATTATGTAAATTAACAAGGGTAAAACAATAGGAATTATTAACAATGTACTTTTGCTTCCCCAACCGTCTATTTCTCCGCTTGCATTCCAGTGTATTGGTACTTGATCTGGTAAATCGCTCCAGATATAAGCTAAGTAAATAAACGGAATTAAGATTATTAATACTATTGGTAGTTCTTTTTTAAACGACATAATTTTATTTTTTTAAGGTGATTATCCATTGCAGTACATCTTCTAAAATACTTGTGTTTAAAGAATACTCTACAAATTGTCCTTTTTTTTCACTGCTTACTAAATCGGCTCTTCTTAAAATATCTAAATGATGCGAAATACTGGGTTTCGATATATTAAAAGCATCGGCAATTTCTCCGGCAGTTCTGTCTTTTTCTTTTAGTAATTCTAAAATTTGCCTTCGGGTATCGTCATTTAACGCTTTAAATAAAAGATTCATTCATTTAGGTATTTAGACAAATATCTAAATATTATTTCATTTTTCAAAATAAGAATTGATTTTTACACCATAAAAAGGCAGGATTTTTGATTAACTTTAAACAAAAAAATAACTATGAAAGTATTTCAAATTTTAATTATTGCATTGGTGCTCTCATCATGCGCGCCAATTTATGTGACTCACGATTACGAGAAAGCTACTAATTTTAACAACTATAAAACTTATAATTTTTTTAGCGATATAAATTCGGGTTTAAACGAATTAGATGAAAACCGCTTAATGGCTGCATTAGAAACTAAACTTAATGCTATGGGTTTACAAAAATCTGACAATGCCAGTTTTTTAATCGATATTAAAAGCGACGAGCGTTTAGAAAACCAAAGAAACACCGTTGGAGTAGGACTTGGTGGAGGAAATCGTGGTTTAGGTGGTGGAATTTCGGTTGGGATTCCTGTTGGGCAAGCCAATATAAACAGACGTATTATAGTTGAGTTTGTAGACGATACTAAAACAGGGTTATTCTGGCAAGCCATAAGTGAAAGCGGATTTAAACCAAACGAAAAACCCGAAAAAAGAGAAGCGCGTTTTGCTGCGATAGTAGAAAAAATGCTTGAAGGGTATCCACCAGAGCAATAAATATTATTTAACCATTTAATAAATTTATGAAAGATATAAGCAATAAAGTAGCCCTCATTACTGGAGGGTCTAAAGGCATAGGATTTGGTTGCGCAAAGGCATTAATGTCTCAAGGCATTCATGTGGCAGTCACGAGCAGAAGTCAATCTTCGGCAGATGATGCAGCCAAAAATTTAAATAAAAGTTGTACTACAAAGGCGAAAGCTTTGGGTATTAAAGCAGATGTTAGAAATCTTGAAAGCCAGCAAGCTGCAGTTAAGAAGGTAATTGAGTCTTATGGTCAATTAGATATAGTGGTCGCTAATGCAGGTATTGGACACTTTGGTAGCATTGAAGATTTAACTGCTTCGCAGTGGAACGATGTTATAGATACCAATTTAACAGGTGTTTTTAATTCTATTAAAGCGAGTGTAAAGGCGTTAAAGGCATCCAAAGGCTATTATATAACCATTTCAAGTTTGGCTGGAGCTAATTTTTTTGCTGGAGGCGCTGCCTATAATGCAAGTAAATTTGGAGTTACAGGTTTTACGCAAGCAGTCATGTTAGATTTACGTAAACATGATATTAAAGTAAGCACTATAATGCCTGGTTCTGTAGCAACAGAATTTAATGGAAACGAACCAGGAGACAAAGACTCTTGGAAAATACAAATAGAAGATATTGGCGAGTTGGTAGTCGATTTAATAAAAATGAATCCAAGAACTTTACCAAGTAAAATTGAAGTAAGGCCAACGATGCCACCAAGCAAATAATTAGTTAAATTTCTATATATAAAAAAGCTAAAATGAGAATTCTTCATTTTAGCTTTTTTAGTTCTAATGTAATACTATGAGATTACTTGTTGATAGCTATCAGGATTCAAAAGCAGTAGTTACTCCACAGTTATTCTTGTGCCTTCACTATGGCTACTAAACTCTGGAGCATACATACTTTGTATGGTTGTTATCCCATTACTCATATTTCCTGCATTACTCACACGTAAATCGTATTCAAAAACGTAAATACCTTTTGGTAAATAGTCGAAAAAGAAGTTGGTCGATGCATCTTTTGTTGCTTCATAATAACCTAAACCATCTTGATATTTATATCGCGATAATACGTTTACAGGTTCTAATCCTGCAGCTCGCATGTCTTTCATGTGTACAAATTCCATAGCACGATCGCTTCGTAACTCTATGCGTACTCTTACTAAATCGCCAACTTCTAATTTAGTGTCTTTGGTAATATCTGTTATTACTTCACCTTTATCTGTATTTGTTTTTTTAAAGAGCTTTTTCTTCAATTTCAAAGGTGTTTCAGCTGAGGTAATTTTATCTAAATCCTCAAAATATTGCCAGTACAGGCTTCCCCAAGCAATTCCATTTCCTTTTTTGGTGATTTTTACATCTGCCATGTTAGGTGTAATTTCTGCACCTGTCCAGCTTGTTTTATAATAACCCGTTCCTGCTTCTACTTTTACGTCTTCTAATTTCGATGGTGAAATAGGTTGGTCTCCAACAATTACTTCTACCATGTCTGTAACACTTCGACCATGCTCAGTGGAGCCACTCAACCAATCGCTACCTTGTAATAATAAGGCGTACACAGCTTTGGTTGTTGCTTTCGTGGTTTTCCAGCTATTGGTTTGCTTGTTTTTAAGTAACCAGATTTTAAGCTCGTCTATGGTTTCTACATTCTTTGCTTTGGTTTGTATGGTTGTTCCAGCTTCAGCGAAAGCTTCAATCATTAAGGCTTGCGTTTCTATTGGTGCTTGATACCAATACCACGAGCTGGTGTTTGCTTTCCAATACATGCCTAATTCTTCACTTGTAATACTTGTTTCTTTTAGTGAGTTTAAAATTTTAGCAGTAGTCGCAGCGTCATTCATTCTATGGGTTACTAAAGCCATCATCCCTTTAGAATATAACGAGCGCTTTAACCAGTAATTTTTAATTTGAGAATGGTAATAATCCATAATCTCACGAGCTTCTTTACTTGGCTTATTTTCTGGGAAGAAACTACGCATATACAAATAATGTAATTGCGTATAGCTTAAACGGTCGGTGTTTAAATCGGCATTTTTGTCGTATTTTCTAATGTCTTTATATTCTTGAATAAATTCGGCATCTAAATAATTTAGTGCTTTGTTTATCATAGAAGTTTCACCTTCAGTTTGAATAACTTCCAACTTTTTTAAATGCCCAAAACCAGTAATTATATGCTGTGTGATAAAACGATTAGCACGATAATCGCCAAACCAAGACCAGGCACCATTAGACATCTGGTTTTGTTTTAATTTGTTTTTAGCGCGTGTTAATTCGTTATTCATTTTATTTAAATCGAATAACAACGCAATGCGTTTTTTCTGTTCGGTTTCACTTTGTGCATCGCGTAACCAAGGTGTTTCTTGAATTAAAATAGATTTTAATTCTTCATTTTTCTCCAAATTACTTAGTAAAGCATCTGTATTTTTCCATTGGTTAAAAACTTCTTGAATTCTTGGGTTTGAATTCGCAATGTGGCTCGCTAACGCATTTGCATAAAATCGCGAGAAGGTTTGCTCGTTACACTCGTAAGGGTATTCCATTAAATAAGGTAAAGCTTGTACTGCATACCAAGCTGGATTACTAGTCATCTCTAAGGTTAGCTTATGGTTTTTAAGTGTTGTAGATGTGTTTGTTTTAAGCTTATCTAAAGTGAAGGTTTTTGTTTGATTGCTCCTAATCCACATTGGCAAACTCTCTGTCACTAACATTCTATTGGTTAAGACAGGTAACGCATTTTGTTCACCATCGCTGTAATCTCCAGATTTTGCTATTATTTTATACTGAACAGCTTGCACATCGTCCGAAACATTTAAACTCCAAGTAACACTTGTGTTGCCTTTTGCATCAACACTGAAACCTAAATTGTTATTAGCGTTTGATAATTTATTATCAATCGGTTCTCCTGTCAAGGCATCAAACAACTGAAGCACTGCAACACCTTGTAATGCTTTATCTGTAAGATTTGCAATTTTAGTCGAAATTTTAATTTGATCACCTTGACGTAAAAAACGTGGTACATTTGGTAACACCATTAATTCTTTTTGGGTAACAGTAGTTAAGGATGTTGTAGCATGTTCTAAAGTTTTAGTATGTGCCAACAATTGTAGCTTCCATTTGGTTAAAGCTTCTGGTGTTGTAAAACTAAACGACACATTACCATTATTATCTGTTTCTAACTGAGGAAAGAAAAACGCCGTTTCTTGAAGGTTTTTACGGATTTTTACGTTGCTGAAATTTGCATCTGGATTATTAGATGTGATAACAACTATAACTCCATTTGCTCCTTGAGAACCGTATAATGCAGTTCCTTCAGCTCCTTTTAGAACTTCAACAGAAATAATATTATTTGGGTTTAAAGACTCTAATATTTCATTTGTAGAAATTTTACCATCAATAACTACTAAGGCGTTTTTATTTCCAGAAATTGAACGATTACCTCTTAAGACAATTCTTGTATCACCAGAAACACCATTAGGGTTTTGTGAGATTGTTAAACCTGAAACTTTGCCAGATAGACTGTTTACAATGGTAGCATCTTGTAAAGATTCTTTTTCTTCTTGATAAACTGTTGTAGGAGCATCAGATTTTCTTTTTATACCTAGATCTGTAACAACAACTTGACCTAAAGTATTATTATTAAAATAAATTTTCAAACTATTTCCTTTATCTATAATGATTGATTTCTCAGAACCAACGTAGCGTAGTGTTATTTTATCACCAAATTTAGCATCTATAGTAAAATAACCATTTGAATCTGTTGTAATAACTTTCGTACTGTTGTTGAGAGTGATGTTTACTCCTTGAATAGGCTGATTTCCTCCATCATAAACATAACCAACTACAGTTCCTCCTTTAATATCTTTATCATAAGTACTGATGCTTCTCTGTTGTCTTAATTTTTGAAGATACTGTTGGTACATCCATTTGTTATTCAAATCAAAACCAAACCAGTTTAACTGGTCGTATTGTTGCGGGCTTGGATAGTTTTTATACGAGGCATCTCTATTTACATTGAAATTAGTATTCCCAAAACTTTTATGTGCATTACGTCTAAAATTTGAGTAATACATTGAGCGATAAATAGGGTTAAAACTCCAGTTGTGAGGTTTAAACTCATCTAAAGAGGCATCGTACATGCTTGCTAATAACTCGGCAGTCACTTTATCGCCTTTTGGTCCTTTTATTTTAAATTTCCAAGTTTCATCGGTTCCAGGTTGTAGTTTGTCTCTAAAGGTTTGTGTTTCTATTTCTAAATCGGTTTTAGGATAAGGCACATTAATTCTAACCGTATTACCATGAAAACTATTAAACGCTGCAAAACTGTAATGCACCACAAAACCACCAAGATCTTTTTCTGTTACAGGTATTTTAATTGTTTTTTTGTTTCGGTTTAATTGTACCATGTAGCTATTAATAATCTCGTGATCTTTCTCAATATCTACCGTTACTACAATATCCTCTGCCGCAGTTGCTAAGGTTAATTCTACAGTATCGTTGGTGGTATATTCCTGCTTATCTGTAGTAATACGAAACAACTGGTTGTCTGCCAAAACAGTATCATTTTCACTATACAGCCTTGTTTTTGCTTCATCTTTTACCTCCTGACCAAATTTATCTTTCGTTTCTAGTAAAACAATGTATTCGCCAGATTCCCATTTTTTAATGTTGCCTAATGCAATTTCCTTAGATTTTTCGGTATCAAACTTTTTATCGAAAACGAGTTCACCTTTTTCCCAGTTTTCAGATTGATGTTCATTTGTATACGCATCATGCGGGAAACGTTGTTTAAATTCTGTTTCAGTGAAGTTTTTATAATCTGGCGCTTGCCAAGGTCGTGGACGCAACACCTGCTCAGGCGCTTTAAGCTTATATATTTTTAATGTGCCTTTTGCAGGAACAAACTCTCCATTTAAATTGCGCGTATCTATAGTAATTTTGTGGTCTTTATTTGTTTTGTCTAAACTGTTATCTACAGTTATACTTGCTGTTAAAGCATGGTATCCAACATTAACAATGGTTGTTGTGCTTCGTGTTTCGCCATTAATATCTGTAACATCTGCAGTGACTTCATATTTAAAAACAGGCAAGCCTTTTTTATCTACAGTTTCGTCTGGAATGGCTTTAAAAGTAATCTCGTAATTCCCAGCTGCATCTGTTGTAGTTTCACCTTGTACGATTTCCTGACCCTGATCTTGAAATGCCGGACGACTCCAATAATACCAACGTGGATATTGCACATTACGTTTAACACGATAACTTACCTTAGCATCACTAATGGTTGAGCCAGCAAAAGCCAAGGCTTCACCTTTTACGGTAACACTATCATTCACTTTTATAGTTTCGGTAATGGGTTTAAAATTGGTTTCGAATTTAGGGCGTTTATATTCTTCAACCGAAATAGAAGTATAACCGCTTAAATTATAACTGCCGCTTAAAACCATGCTAAAACTACCTGTTAAACCACCATTTGGAAGTATAAACTCTCCAGCAACAGAGCCATAATCGTTAGTTTTTAATTGTAAAGATTTTACTTTTTCGCCATTTACATTGTTTAACACAACCGTAACCGTTTGGTTTGCTATTACTTCAGATTTGTTATCCTTAGTTTTTATAGCAATACCTTTAAAATAAACGGTTTGTCCTGGTCTGTAAATGCTTCTGTCTGTAAACAGAAAAGCATTGCGTCTGTCGTTATTATTATCGTTATAATGGTTTCTGTAATAACTATTTATATACAAGTTATTAAAGTAAGCCACGTCATTATTAGCTGTAATTTTTATGTTGGCATTGTTTCTCCTTTTTCGGGATTTGGTGATACTTAATTTCCCTTTAGAATCTGTAGTTGTATTAACAATCTCAACCTCTTCGTTTCCATAAGTGTATTCTATGTTCACCTTAGCATTAGCAAAAGGTTCACCATTATTTCTATTTATAAACTGAAGGTGTTTTTTATCGGCATCGTCATGCTCTAACATGGCAATATTTGTAATTTGAACAAGCGTGTGTGCTTTAAAATTATTTTCTAAAGCCGAAGAATTAGCCGTAATAATATAGCGACCATTATCCAGCTTAGGCATTAAAATTTCGGTAGTGTGAATTTGAAAATCTTTTTCATTTTTAAGTGAAGCATCCCAGCTTTTTACAGCATCTAATTTGGCTATAAAAGCTTCCTGTTCATCGCGTCTGTAAGTTTTGGTAAAGGTATTGTATTGCTTTTCGGTTAATTTGTAAGCCGATAAATTAAGCGCATTCAATTCCTTGTAAGTCACCAATAAACGTGCTTCGGTTTGTATAGGAAGCATGCTTTCTGTTATAATCTGTAAACTTGGGTTTTCCAGATGATGTTTTAAAACACGACATTGTTCTGCACCTTTACTGTCTGGAAATTTTGCAATTGTTGCATCGCAAATGGTAATGGCTTCTTTAATTTTCCAGCGCACATCAGGATTTGTTTCAGCATTGTATGTAGCACCTTGAGTACTATATATAGAAGCTAACTTAAAATTATATAAAGCAGAAACGTCGTGCGATTGGTGTGCTTCAATTTCAACTTTAAGTGCATTAATATAAACAGCATCTTTATCGTTAAAAATAGCATGTTGTTTAACAAAATCTAAACGCTCGATATTAACATCGGCAAGCGCATAAGGTTCTTTGTCTTTTAAATGAAACTTTATTAATTCCTGGTATAATTTTAGGGCATTCAATTCTAATGATGAAGTGTCCTTTGAGACTATTCTTAAATTGGCATAAGTTTTTGAAGGCGCTAAATAATTAGCATCATCTATTAAAAATTTATAGGCAGGTTTGGTAATACGGCTTTCCTGATGCTTGTAAAAAATTAGTGCATTATGCGCTAAAAAATCGAACAACGTTGGACGGTAAATTCTCGAATCCTTTTGTTTGTTAATAATAACATCAAAGTCATCTAAATTGCTTTGCTGTAATATTAAGCCATTATTGAGTGAATTTTTATAATGTAAATGCACCTCTTCGAATAGCGTTTCTAAATCCCAGGTTCTAAAATCTTCCGCATCTACTTTTTCGTTGGTTTGCGTTCTATTATAAAATTTCCAACGGTTTTGCTGAAAATATTGCCAGTATAACGTTGCCAGAATATTCTCTAACACATTTTTGGTTGGCACCTCACTCTTTTTAATTTCAGCTTTAAAAGCGTTAATAATGCTAAGTTGCGCATCCTCTTCGAGCGTAAGCATAAATTTGCTTTTAAACAGCATTACTTTAATGAGTTGCGGCGAATTGTTTTCGGCTTTTGCCTGTTTCTCAATAGTTTCTACAATCTCCAATGCCGATTTTGGCAAACCTTTAACCTCAAGGTTTTCTACCTCACTCCACAATTTGGAATAGTTGTTGTTTTGAGAGAGTGATGTATTAGCAAAAAGAATAATCATTAATAGGGTAACTAATTTGTTCATTGTATCGATTTTTTAAAGCAATGTACTTGCAACGCTTAAATTACCAAACACTAAATACGTGAAGTAAGCGTTTGAATGAGTGAACTAAGCTTTTTTAAAAGTAACTCTTTTATTTTCGTTTTTAAAATCAAAAACAATACCATTAGATTGTTATTTTTGCCTTAACTTAAAAATTATGAAGAAGATTTTATTTGTTTTATTGCTGTCACCTCTGTTTTTATTGGGCCAGTCGGCTGTTTCTGAAGCCAAAATCATGATAGACAATAAACAGTTTTCTAAAGCAGAAAAACATCTTATTTCTTTTGTAGATAAAAATCCAAAGGATATTAAAGCGATAGAATTATTAGGCGATGCGTATGGACACCAGAAAAAGTGGGATGAAGCAGCGACTCATTACAAAAAAATAATAGATGCCAAACCAAGCGAAGCCAATTACCATTATAAATATGGAGGTGCTTTAGGTATGAAGGCGCTATCTATTAGTAAAATCAAAGCTTTAGGTATTATAGGTGATGTTAAACAGGCATTTTTAAAAGCTGCAGAATTAGACCCTAAACATATAGATACACGTTGGGCTTTAGTAGAATTATATATGCAATTACCAGGTATTGTTGGTGGCAGTAAAAGCAAAAGTTTAAAGTATGCGAATGAGTTAGAAGCGCTATCTAAAGTAGATGGCTACTTAGCCAAAGGCTATATTTACGAATATGACGACGAGCCGGAATTAGCCGAAACATTCTACAAAAAAGCCATTAAAGAAGGCGGTTCGATAACATGTTACGATAAGTTAACCAAACTCTACGAAAAGGAAGGCAAAAGCGAGGAAGCCATTGCGACGCTGGAAGCATCTAATGTTAAGCACAAACGTAATGCTATGCATTACCAAATAGGTAAAGTGTGTGCAGATTATAACGTACAGCTTGAAAAAGGAGAGTTTTGCCTAAAAGTATATTTAGAAAATTATAGCGCCAAAGATGGTGTGCCAAAGGCTTGGGCTTATTACAGATTGGCACAAATTAATAAGCATAAAAACGATAAAACTGAAGCGCTTAAATGGATTGATAAAGCGATTACTGATTTACCAAAAATTGAGGTTTTTAAAGAAGAAAAAGCTATTATTTCTAATTTGTAGTTTTTTTATAGTTTGCATGCATATTGTATTCACTACTATTTAAAATTGCTATGCTTTTTTAGGCAAACCATCCGAATTAATTTTCAATAAATTCACCTTTCTTTAACTAAAGGAAGGAGCCGAAACTTATATTTAGTTTTTTGTATTCGTCGTGTTCTTCAGAATCTTCGTGGCATATAAAGATTAGTGAAAGTTAGTGAAATTCGTGTCAGAATTAAATCCAATACTTATATTTACTTTTTATTCAGAAAAACTCTATGAACGTACATTTTATAGCCATTGGAGGCAGTGCTATGCATAATCTTGCATTAGCTTTACACAATAAAGGATATCAAGTAACGGGAAGTGACGATACAATATTCGAGCCTTCAAAATCACGATTAGAAGCAAAAGGGTTGTTACCAGAATCTTTTGGTTGGTTCCCAGAGAAAATTACTTCAAATTTAGATGCTATTGTTTTAGGTATGCATGCTAAAGCCGATAATCCTGAGCTTTTAAAAGCGCAAGAATTAGGCTTAAAAATATACAGTTACCCAGAGTTTTTATACGAGCAATCTAAACATAAAACCAGAGTGGTTATTGGCGGAAGTCACGGTAAAACAACCATTACTTCTATGATTTTGCATGTTATGCATTATCATGATCGTGATGTCGATTATATGGTTGGTGCGCAGTTAGAAGGGTTCGATGTTATGGTAAAACTAACCGAAGACAACGATTTTATAGTATTAGAAGGCGATGAGTATTTAAGTTCGCCAATAGATAGGCGTCCAAAATTTCATTTATACAAACCAAATATAGCTTTGTTAAGCGGCATTGCCTGGGATCATATTAACGTATTTCCTACTTTTGAAAATTATGTCGAGCAGTTTAGCATTTTTGTAGATTCTATTGTACAAGGCGGAAGTATTAATTACAACGAAGAAGATGCTGAGGTAAAACGCGTAGTGGAAGCAAGCGATAACCAAATTAGAAAAATCGCTTACCAAACACCAGAATACACGGTTGAAAATGGGCAAACGCTTCTTGAAACTCCAGAAGGGCCCTTGCCAATTGAAGTATTTGGGAAGCATAATCTTAATAATTTGGCTGGCGCGAAATGGATTTGCCAACATATGGGCATTGATGAAGACGATTTCTACGAGGCCATCTCAACATTTAAAGGCGCAAGTAAACGATTAGAGAAAATAGCCGAAAGTAAAAACAGCGTAGCTTATAAAGATTTTGCACACTCACCAAGCAAAGTTGAAGCCACAACAAATGCAGTAAAAGAGCAATATAAAAACCGAACGTTAATAGCCTGCTTGGAGTTACACACCTATAGTAGCCTAAATGCCGAATTTCTAAAAGAATATAAAGGCGCTTTGGATGCAGCAGATGTTGCAGTGGTTTTTTATTCTCCGCATGCAGTAGAAATTAAAAAACTGGAAGAAGTTACGCATGAGCAAATTGCCAACGCTTTCCAGCGTGACGATTTAATTATTTATACCAATCCAGAGGAATTTAAAGCGTTTTTATTTTCACAGGATTTCGATGATACAGCCTTATTGTTAATGAGTAGTGGTAATTATGGTGGTTTGGATTTTGAGGCTTTGAAGGGGTTGATTGGGTAGAGTTGTTTTATTTAGTTCAACATTTTACGGATGTTTTAAATTAGAAGTTAGACTAAAATATTACAACCTCAAAGCGCTTACAACAAAATAAAACCTCAAAAACACCGTTAATAATTTATAACACAACCAAACCATAGCATCTGGAAACACTACTACGTTTATATTAATCAATCTAAAAAAACCACTATTATGAAACGTATTCTTTTCTCTTTATGCATTATTGCATTTGCTTTGTCTTGTACTTCAGATAACGACACACAAGAACCAACACAACAACCACCAGAATCTAATTTTTATGCATTAACAGTTGGTAATGCTTGGGTGTACAAAAACTATAAGTATAACGTTAATATAGACACCTATGAAGAAACAAGTGTTATAGACTCTATAAGCATTGTTGGTACAGAAAATTTTAATGGCGAAACCTATTTTAAGTTTAGACGTCTTACCACAGGAAACCAAACAAACATAACCTTTTGCAATCCTAACGGAGAACATTTTGAATTTTTACGCGAAGTTGAAGGCGATTTAATAGATAATCAAGGCAACATAAAATTCACCAATAATGACTATAACGAAAGATTATTGTCTGAACAATCCTGGGGAAATATTATGGAAATTTTGGTTCACAATACAACAGATTTAACTGTAGAAGCTGGCATATTTACCTGTATAAATTCTGAGCGTTATGCGATATTTAGTGATGGTACGCCATCACCAAGCTTAGATCGCTTTTATTATTCAGATGGTATTGGCTTGGTATATGACACCACTTCTTTTGTAACAAGTGATATACCGAGTATTATAAGGCGGTTGGATGCGTATAGCATTCAATAGTTAAAAATAAAGTTAAAAGCTATTACTTTTAATTAGTTTAAAGGAAAATTAAAACCAATGGCTGCTGCACCAGAAAATTGCTCTGCCGAAGGATGAATAAAGTAGGTAAACTCAATTTCAAGACCATTGTTACGACCAATTCCTAACCCTATTGTTGCAGGAATATGTATTAAAATGCCGCTTATATCGAAATCTGTTCCAGGAATAAACGTTCTAAAAGACCCAATCGAGGTTCCAATTCCAGTTTCAATATATGGTGAAACCCATGGTATAGGAAATGTAAGCCTGCCTTTGGCTCCTAATAAAAAAGCGTTAGCAGTCACTTGGTAACCAGCATCATTTTCTGCTGTAAGTTCACTATCTGGTGAGGTAGAGATATAACCAGCATAAGGTCTTGCACTTAGCCATTTTGAAAATTTAAATACATATTCTCCCTGAATATAAAAACCAGAACCAGCAACATCTACTTCTTCAGAAGGATAACTGTAACCTAATCCTATAGACGCTTTAACAAACCGCTTTGTTTCTGTTTGTGCAGAAACAGAGTAAGTTAAAAGGATTAAAAAAAGACTTGTAAATAATTTATTTTGAAACGATAATAACATAAGTAATTTTTAGAGTGGCAAATATAATTTTTTGAATGGGCTTTCAAACTTAAAATTAAAAAATAGTATCTAAAAAACGCTTTATACTTTCTTTGTTAGTACGAATTAACTCTGCTCTGGCATTACTAATGTCTTTGGGATGTTTGTCTTGCGAGAGTTTAAATTTACCTTCCCAATGGGTAATATCAATTTCAAATAACTTTATATAGTTTAGGTTGGCCTCTAATCTTGAATTATCTGGTTCTAAAACGTATTTATGGTCTGGAGCTTCCAGAAACTCGGTCATGGTGATTAGGCTTTGTTTTAAGGCCTCGTTACTTTCAATACGCTTTACTTTACCTTTTAAATGTACACGAATATAATTCCAGGTTGGTAACTGCGTGGTGGTGTAAATACTTGGCGAAATATAGCATTGCGGACCGTAGAAAAGAATAGTTAAATCGTTATTGTCTTTTAGTAATTCGGTTTGTGGATTGTAAATATCAATGTGGCCAATAAGTTTGCCTTCTTCATTATAGATTAATGGCAAATGCGTAATTAATGGTTCGCCATCTTTAACCGAAATGATGGTGGCTAATGGATACGTTTTTATTACCTCGATTAAGTGAATTTTATTGTTGTCTTGGTGGTGTTTTGGTGGATATTTCATACACCAAATTGAGTTAAATGATGATCTAAATGCTTGTATTGCATTTTAGCCCATTGCTCATTAGTAAATGTTCCAAAAACGGGATGCGCTTGCCATGTATCTTTGTCCCTATTATCGTAAAGTTCATTGATAAGACTAACTAACACGGTTTTTTCTGTCTCGAAATCTTTGCTTTCTTCAACTTTAAAAACAGAAACAGTTGGCATGTTTTTACGATAAGGCTTATCGCTATAAAGTGATTTTTTAACAAATAGTTTAATAAGCCAGTTTGGTTTTAAGCCATAGTCTTTTTTTTGAAGCATTATATTTAGCGGTCCTTGACAATGATAGACCATTTGTCCTACGCTCATTTTTCCCCAATTTGGATGCGTGTTCTCATTAAGCTTATCTATTCGATTAAGTATTTCTTTATAGGCTTCAGAATTAAAAATAGATTTCATAAGTGCTTATTGATTTGTAATTTTAAAATTACGTTATTATTCTTAAATGCGGAAAGAGTCTTTCAACATTAAAAACAAATAATTAAAAAAAAGATGTAGTTTTATAACATGTCTGAAAAACCAACTTCATTTTCCATAAAAAACTGGTCGCAAGACGACCAGCCGCGAGAAAAATTACGCGACAAAGGCAAAGCGGCTTTAAGTGATGCCGAGTTAGTGGCTATTTTAATAGGTTCTGGCAACAGGGAAGAAAGTGCAGTCGCATTATGTAAACGTATTCTAGCAAGCACAGATAATAATTTAAGCGAACTGGGTAAACTTAATATCAAGCAGCTTATGCAATTTAAAGGTATTGGCGAGGCTAAGGCAATTTCTATTATTGCAGCTTTAGAACTGGGGAGGCGTAGGCGAGGAGGTGAGGCTTTAGAACGCAAAAAAATTACTTCGAGCGCTTCGGTTTTTGAACTTATGCAACCTGTAATTGGCGATTTACCTCACGAAGAATTCTGGATTATATATTTAAATAACTCCAATAAAGTAATCCAAAAAAACCAACTAAGCAAAGGCGGTATTACAGGCACCTTGGTCGATGTGCGTTTGGCTTTAAAAACAGCTTTGGAAGTAGGTGCAGTAGGTATTATATTGGCGCATAATCATCCATCAGGCACTTTAAAACCAAGCCAGGCAGATAAAGATTTAACTGCGAAACTTAAAACGGCAGCGCAGAGTTTAGACATTAAAATTTTAGACCATTTAATTGTTACAGAAACAGCTTATTTTAGTTTCGCCGATGAGTCTCTTTTGTAAAATAGGCAATAAAAAATCCTCGTACAAAACCCACTTAGAGGGTTGAAATTTGGTATTTTAGCTTTTAGAACTCACAATATTTATGCTTTTAATTTACACTCATAAAATAACACCACGATTGCGGTACACATTTAAACAAATATGTACACGAATTTTGGAAATCCCAGTGAGTTTTACTACTAAAATCGAAGATTTTATTGCCCACGATAGTTTAAAAATATCTTATACGCGACAACCTTTAAGTAATGAAATTTTTGTGCGTTCGCACGAGTTGTTATTTGAGCAAGGCATTAGCGATGTAGATATTAAAGTTACAGACTGGGAAAGAACCAAATGCTTTTTCCCTAACGGCGAACAAAGTGCTTTGCCATTCGATATTTTTGCGGCATCCTTCTATCTGTTAAGCAGGTACGAAGAGTATTTACCGCATGTAAAAGATGAATTTGGCAGATTTACTGCAAAAGAAAGTTTAGCCTTTAATAATGGTTTTTTACACCAGCCAGTTGTAGATATTTGGGCATTAAAATTTAAAGAGTTACTACAGGAGCAGTTTCCAGATTTTCATTTTCCAGAACGCAGCTATAAAATTACGCCTGTTATAGATGTACCAAGTGCATATAGCTATAAGTTAAAAGGCATAATGCGAACTGTAGGAGGTACATTTAGAGACCTGTTTCGGTTAAGGCTTAAAGATATATACAAGCGATTCTCGGTGTTGTTTGGTTTTCAAAACGACCCTTTCGATAATTTTAAATATATCATTAACAGACAAAAACAAGTAAAGGACAAGTTTATATTTTTCTTTTTAATAGGAGATTTCTCAACTTACGATAAGAATATAAATGCACAAAAAAGTAAATTTATTTCGCTTATAAAACAAGTAGGAGATTACTCTAAAATTGGCTTAAAAGTTTCCTATTTTGCTTTAGATAATATTGCAATTCTTAAAACTGAAAAGCTAAGAATGGAGGCTATTATTAATCAAAATCTATATGCTTCCAGACAATCTTATTCAAAATTAAATTTACCAGAATCTTACAGGAACTTAGTGGAATTAGAGATTCCTGAAGATTTTACAATGGGTTATATTAACCAAATTGGATTTAGAGCCGGAACGTGTACACCGTTTTTCTTTTACGATTTAGATTACGAAATACAAACACCTTTGCGTATAAATAGTTATCATGTTTTGGATAATGCACTGTTAAAACATCACTCGTTTTTAGATAAAAAAATGCATTTAAACCGAATAATTGATGAAGTAAAAAAAGTGAATGGTGAGTTTGTTCCTGTGTTTCATAACTATACCTTTGGTACAGATGAAAATTGGGTGCATTATAAAGAGCTTTTTAATATTATTTTAGATTCTGCTAATGAAAAATAAAATCACAGATGTCTTTTTCGACCTGGATCATACGCTTTGGGATTTCGATAAAAATTCCGCATTAACTTTCGATATTATTTTTAAAAAGAATAAGGTGTTTTTAGATTTAGATCGTTTTTCGGAAGTGTATCAGCCCATTAATCTGAAATACTGGAAATTATATAGAGAAGAAAAAGTAAGCAAAATTAATTTACGATATGCCAGACTTAAAGAGACTTTTGATGCATTAGAAATGCAGGTTGAAGATGAGGTTATCAATCAATTAGCAATAGATTACATAGATTATTTAACTACACATAATTATATTTTTGATGGCACCATTGAAATTTTAGAGTATTTAAAATCTAAATACCGTTTGCATATTATTACCAATGGTTTTAAAGAAGTACAACATACTAAATTAAAAAAATCTAATATTGCACATTATTTTGAAACGGTTACAAGTTCCGAAGCGGTTGGTGTTAAAAAACCCAATCCTAAAGTGTTTCACCATGCAGTAGAACAGGCTAACATAACCATAGAAAATGGCATAATGATTGGGGATAATTATGAGGCAGATATCCTTGGCGCATTAAATATCGGGTTGGATGCAATTTGTTTTAATTATCACAACCTGACATTAGAAAATAATATAAAGCAGGTAAAACACTTACTGGAACTTAAAAAATATTTATAAATTTAATTATGAAAAAAACAATACTATTATTTTTAGCTATACTGGCATTTTCGTCTGTTTCGGCGCAGCAGGAACTTAATGATTATAAATATGTAATCGTTCCTAAAACATACGACTTCTTAAAGGAAGCCGATCAATACAGAGTAAATTCTTTAACACAGTTTTTATTTGAAAAATATAATTTTGAAGCTTTTATGGAAGGTGACATTCTACCAAGCGATTATGGAAGAAATAACTGTCTTGGGTTAAAGGCCGATGTTTTAAAAAAATCAACGTTATTTAAAACAAAACTAACCTTACAATTAAAAAATTGTAAAGAGGAGATTATTTACACTTCACCAGAAGGGACATCTAGAGAGAAAAACTTTAAAGTAGCTTATAATGAAGCTTTAAGAAATGCTTTTGAAAATTTTGAAAACGTAAACTATCAATACAATCCTGAAAATGCTATTAAAAATACAGAAGCAACACCATTGGCTGAAGCATCACAGGAGGAGATAAAGAAATTAAAAGATGAAATAAAAATTTTAAAAGAAACCAAAAATGAAACTAAAAAAGAAGAACTGCCTAAAAAACAGGAAACTCCAGTTTCTATTAACTCTAAAACTGTAAAAGAACCTTCAGTAGCTAAAAACACCCTGTATTCGCAAGCTACATCCAATGGCTTCCTTCTGTTGGATAAAACACCTAAAGTGGTTTACACTATTTTAAACTCAGGCAAAAAAGATGTGTTTATTGTAAAAGATAAAGAAGCTGTAATATATAAACTCAATGGAAAATGGGTAATTGCAGAAGTAAAAGGTGACGATTTGCAGGTTAAAGCTTTAGATATAAAATTTTAGTAACCATATTTTTCTTTCCACCTTGCTTTTAAAAATTCGCGTTGCGCCTGTTCTCTGGCATTATTGCCAGGTTTGTAAAGTGTAGTGTTTGTTATTTCCTTTGGTAAAAACTCCTGAGCGATAAAATTGTTAGGGTAATCATGAGAATATTTATAGTTTTCGCCATAGCCTATTTCTTTCATTAATTTGGTAGGTGCATTTCGTATTGCAAGTGGTATAGATAAATCTCCAGTTTGCTTTACCAATTGTTGCGCATTACCTATAGCCATATATGCAGCATTACTTTTTGGAGAACATGCCAGGTAAGTAGCACACTGGCTTAAAATAATTCGGGATTCTGGATAACCTATTGTCGATACCGCTTGAAATGTTGTATTTGCCATAACTAATGCAGTTGGGTTTGCATTACCTATGTCTTCGCTCGCTAAAATTAACATACGTCTGGCAATAAATTTAACATCCTCTCCACCTTCCACCATTCTGGCTAAATAATAAACAGCAGCATTTGGGTCGCTGCCACGAATAGATTTTATAAAAGCCGAAACAATATCATAATGTTGTTCACCAGTTTTATCATAACGAACAGTATTATTTTGTACTTTTTCTAAAACAGATTCGTTTGTAATTGTAATATTATCTGATGCTTCAGAATTTACTATCAGTTCGAAAATATTAAGTAATTTTCTTGCATCTCCTCCAGAAAGTCTCAATAAGGCATCGGTTTCTTTAAGTTTTATGTTTTTTTTAGCTATTTCCTCATCGGTTTCTATAGCACGTTTTAAAAGCACCTCTAAATCCTTTTTCTCAAATGGATTTAAAATGTAAACCTGACAACGTGACAACAAAGCCGGAATGACTTCAAAACTTGGATTTTCGGTTGTAGCTCCAATTAAGGTTACCCAGCCTTTTTCAACAGCTTGTAAAAGAGAATCTTGTTGCGATTTACTAAACCTATGAATTTCATCGATAAACAAAATTGGGTTTTTAGTAGTAAACAATCCGCCACTTTGCTTAGCTTTTTCTATAACTTCTCGTACATCTTTAACACCAGAACTTATGGCACTTAAAGTATAAAAAGGTCTCCCAGACGTTTCGGCTATAATATTTGCAAGAGTAGTTTTGCCAATACCTGGTGGTCCCCAAAAAATCATAGAGGCAATTAAGCCTTGATTAATTTGTTTGGTCAAAGTGCCATGTTCGCCTACTAAATGTGCCTGACTCACGTAGTCTGCTAAAGTTTTTGGTCTTAATCTTTCAGCTAAAGGAGTATTCATAGTGTAAAATTAATCATTTTTTATATTAATAATGTTCGTTTTAGTAAATGTTACGTTCTGACATTGTATCACCATTTTAAGAAATGGATTGTAAATTGCTATCTTTAATTTAAGATGAAAAATAAAGAACAACCATTTATATTTAATATAGATACCATTCTGTATCCAACATTGTTTGTGTTATTAATTTGGCTCATTTTTGCCATAGAAATTCGTTTTGGTTACCGTTTTAATAAATATGGTGTGTATCCTCAAACTTTAAAAGGACTACGTGGTGTGATTTTTAGTCCTTTTATACATTCGGGTATTAAACATTTGTATTCTAATACCATTCCGTTATTTGTATTATCATCTGCCTTATTTTATTTTTATCGTAACATTGCCTTTAAGGTAGTAATCTATGGTATTTTACTCTCAGGTTTCATTACATGGGCAATAGGAAGACCATCGTATCATATTGGTGCCAGTGGCTTAATTTATGTGCTATTTAGTTTCAATTTTTTTAAAGGTATTTTCGCTAAACATTATAGATTAATAGCATTGTCTTTGGTAGTTGTGTTTCTTTATGGAAGTATGTTTATGTATGCATTTCCAATAGATGAAAAGATTTCTTGGGAAGGCCATACTGCAGGTTTACTCACCGGATTAATTTTTGCCATTATTTTTAGAAAGGAAATTACCAAGCCTAAAAAATATGTTTGGGAAGAGCCTCATTACAATGAAGAGGAAGATGAATTTTTAAAACATTTTGATGAGAATGGAAATTTTATAGAATTGTCTCCGGAAACCGAATGGTTTGCCAAAACAGAAGATATCACTAAGGAAATTTCTGAAATCAACTATATTTTTAAAGATAATAAAGAGTAATTAAAGACGCTGTCTAATTGCTTCATATAAAATAGCACCACAAGCAACAGAGACATTAAGCGATTCTATGTCGCCTAATAAAGGTAATTTAGCTTTTGCATCTACTTGCTTTAATATGGATGGGTTGATACCTCGACCTTCGCTTCCCATGATTATGGCACATGGTTCTTTAAAGGAAACATCATAAATGGTGTTATCTGTTTTTTCGGTAGCTGCAATCACTTTAATGCCACTTGCCTGCATGTGATACATGGCATCTTTAATATGGTCTACTTTACATATAGGCACTTTAAACACTGCACCTGCACTGGTTTTTATAGTATCTCCATTTACTGGAGCACCACCACTTTTTTGTACTATTATACCGTGAACTCCTGTGCATTCAGCCGTTCTAATTATGGCGCCAAAATTACGAACATCACTTAATTGATCCAGCATTAGAAATAGAGGAGTAGCACCACTCTCAATAGTTTTTAAAACCAATTCATCTAAATCATGAAAGGCAATTGGAGAAATTTGTGCAACGACACCTTGATGGTTGTTTTTCGTTAAGCGGTTTAATTTTTCGACAGGAACGTAAGACGAGTTAATTCCTTTTTTTCTTAAAAGAGCTTCAAGCTCATTAAATAATTCGCCTTTAAGCCCTTTTTGTAAAAAAACTTTATCGATTGTCTCTTCTGCATTTATAGCCTCAATTACAGCTCTTAAACCAAATATTTGTGTTGTGTCTTTCATTGCGGTAAAGGTATAAAAAAAGAGCCTGATATAAATCAGACTCTTTTATAAATTAATAATTGTCAATTTTATTTTTTTATGATTTTTTGTGTTAGAAAACCGTTTTCAGATTGAATTTTAACTATATACATTCCGGCATTTAAATTGGCTAAATCTACACTTTTAGTATTCGAAACTGTCTTTATTTTTTTTCCTAAAATTGAGAAAATTTCAATATTTAATATAGCTTCATTATAGCTAATCTTTAAAACATCCTGAACTGGATTTGGATAAATTTTAATATCTAATGCTGCTAAATCAAATTCATCAATACTTAAATTCATACAATCACTTAAGTCTGGATTACCCTCTATAGGAGGACCAGGAGTTAAATCTCTACCAGTAAAGGCTGGGTAATCTGGAGCAAATTTAATAGCTCTAAAAACGAAATTTAATTGAGGGTCATCTCCTTGATTAAATATACCATTAAACCCATCAGGATTAACATACTCCCAAACAATGTTTTCATTGCTGTCAATTTCAAAAAAATAACCGCTATCACCATCACAAATTAAAGTGTTACCGTTAGGTAGTCTTTGTCCACTGGATAGGATAGATGAGAAAAAGTCAGTATTAACTGGTGCTGTATAAGAATATTCAGCTACTAACGGAGCAAAGCCATTTGTTGAATCATATATATAGTGTCCTGGTGAGGATTCTAAAGGATCAATAATTTCGATTGAAGAGAAGGGTCTGGTATTGTCTCCATTATTAAAAATCATTATTTTACCTGCATCGGCAAATCCATCAGGAATCCAGTGAGGATAATGTTGTCCGTACAATTGGCGATCACTACTATCTCCTTTATTGTAAGCCTCTTTATTTCCCCATCGGTAAAGAATATCGCCTCCTTTTCCATAAGTACCACCAGTAGTGCCAGCTGCTTCTGCAGTTGTAGTAGAATGGTCAATTATATATATTTCACTCAATATCCTACTACTTAAAATTATTTGATCTAAATTTTCATTGTATTGTAAGGAGTTAATGTGCAACCAATTTTCAGGGCTGCCAACAGTATTAGTATAATTAAAGTTTAGGCGTTGTGGATTATTCTCAATTATACCAAAATTATTTTTACTGGCATCAACATCTTGGATTAAGTGGTCTTTAAAATTCCATTCCCAAACTATATTAGCTTGGTTGCTACCAATTGGCTGCAATTCTATTACTTGTTCATTAAAAACTTGCCCGTCTTGAAGTAGGCTTGGGTCTCTACCTGCTTGAATAGCTTCTTGTTGAGACATAATTTCTGCGCTCAAGACTAAGATATTACCATTAGATAATGGGTAAATATCATGATGTTGGGTGTAAGTGGAGGAGGTATAAGTATAATTCCATAATATATTCCCATCCCAATCATACAATTCTATTGCACCTCCAACACCTCCAAAATTAATGTTAGGATTAGTTATTCTACCAGTGCGTAGTAGGTTACCATTTTCAAGTAGATACACTGATGCTCCTGGTGTGTAACTGCTGGACCATTGGTTAATTACTTCTCCACAATTATTTATCAGATAGGTTGAAGTAGAATTTAGCGGAGATAACAATGTATAACCAACATAAGAACCGCTTGTGTTGTTAATTGTACCAACAGTATTTTGCGCTTGTGTGATACTGGTTATTAAAATAAGTAAAAGTAATAATTTTTTCATTTTTCATTTTTTTTAAAAAAAAACCACCTTAATATTAAGGTGGTTTTTAGTTTTATAAGAGTTAATTCTCATTAATTACATGTAGCAGTACCACTTGTAATAACACCAGTTGTTGGAACTGGGCCGTCACTAAAAGTTGTAGAGCCATCTGGAGAAGTTAACACATAAGAATTTTCTTCTTCGTATCCTGGTGCACCAGCTGTATTTGGGCCAGAACCAGTAGTACCAGAAATATATGTAAAAGTGTAACTAAAACCTTTACGTACAGGTACATCGATAACAGAGCCAAATCCTTCAGGACCGTAAGCCTCTAAATCACCGTCGGTTTCAACAAGAATGTTTCCACCTTGCCATCCGTCACCGTAAGCATCATTTAATGCAAAACTCCATAAACAAAATTCGTAATCAACAATGTTTACTTCAATTAAGTATGGTTGAGGAGTAAGTACAGTTCTAACGCCTGCTGCTGTAATTTTAAGTGTTACAGTTTCATCTCCTTCTGTTTGATCTAAATCTCTAAAAGTATTAACAGGGATCTCAAAAGATGAAGCATAAGCAGGAACTGTTATTTCAAAACCTTGCCCAGGTATACCTGTATCGGCATCTGTGTCTGAGTTTCCTGCAGTAAATTCTGTATCTTCTTCAGCTGTACCACCAACGACTTCAATTTTAAATTGTGAAGGCACGTTAACAGGATTGCTAATTGTGAAAGGAATAACATCAGAGCGTCCTTCTACTATTGTTAACGAAGTAACTGTAGTAGTTGCAACTGGTTTTGCATTTGGTTCTAAGCCATCTAAGTCATCATCTGTACAACTAACAAATAAAGCTGTTATTGCAAGAAATGCGACAGTATATAATTTATTTTTCATGTCTTTTTTTTTATAAATTAATGTAAGTTGATACGTAAGCAACAAATGGATCTGCAAATAATGGAGTAATAGTATACTCGATAACAAAGTCACCAGTTACAGGGTCTACAGAACCAGTACCTTCAACTTGGTTACTATAAATTCCACCTAAATTTTGTGCTTCAATTGTAATAGCGCCACAAATAACACTAAATGTTGTTTGTAGTCCAAACTGACCAGTAGTTTCAGTTAAGAATGTATTAGTGCCTATTTCTTCTAAGAAAGAAGTACCAATGTTGTACGTAGTATTATCTGATAATCTTACAGTTGTTACACTATAATTTCCTTCAAGGTCTGCTAAACAACCAACAAATGTAATTGCTAACTCATCGTTAATTGAAGAAACAACACCACCATTAACACTTTTAAGCTTTAAAATTAAAACTGTTGGTGAATCTGGATCAAATCCTCCAGTGTTAACTGAAAGTGGAAATTGTGTAAAGCTACTTCCTGCTGGAATTGTTAATGTTCCAGAGTTATCAATAAAATCAAATTCCACACCTTCTGTAGCAGTAGAAGCAGGATCAATTTCATAAGTCACAACTAAATCTGTTGAGCTTAATACTCCAGCGTTACCACCAAGAATGTCTAATGGGTATTGAGACTCTACGGCTCCAATATCCTCGAAATACGTTTCTACTGCTACACTTTTCTTGAATCCAACAATAATTGGAGTGTTTTCAATACCTTGTAAGCCAGTATTTTCATCGTCATCTACTATACATGAAACGCAAAACAATGGTAGCATTAATAGCAAGAATAATTTATTTAATTTTTTCATAATTTTTTAATTTTATCAGTTATTAGTTTACGTCCCAGAAAATTTTATCAGAGAATGCTGCCGATGCAGGTTGATTAGGTACATTTGCAGAATTTGTTGAATATTCTGAAGCTGGGTACAATAATCTTACTGGTCTCGCAGGCTTCTCAGCGATAAGAGATAATGGAGCATCAGGGAATCCAGTTCTATTAAAATCTATAAAAGATTCAATAGCGTTAATTCCAGTAAGCGCAATCCATTTTTGAGTCATAATTGCTTCAATTTTATTTGAAGATCCAGTCCATCCAATTCTATTAACACTTTGAGAAGTCGAGATGTAAGAAGCAGCACCAGGTGCGCCTAATAAGCTGAATGATGCTGTAATACCAGCCTCAAACATAGCTTGAGCATTTCCAGAAATGTAACCTCTTTCAATCGCTTCAGCTTGTAAAAAGAAACTCTCAGAAGCAGTAAATAAGAAACTGTCTTGGTCGAAACCTCTTAATAATCCTGGTCCAGGCTCTGATAAAGCTGTTGGAGCTTGATCATTAGTTGCACCTTGAATTACACCAGTTACACCATTTCCAGGAACACCAGTAGCTGGATCAAAGAAACGTACTAATCTAGGATCGTTTACATTAGTTCCAGGTAACGCACCCATATTTCCGTTTGCATCTGTTTGTGCATCTCCTTTTAAGAATTTCTCAAAATACTCAGAAGGTACGATGAAATCATGATCGAAAGTTGGATTACCAGCAACGTCAAAACCGTAGTTTGTCCAGAATGGATTTTGTCTATTAAGTTCGTTAACGTATCCTGGGTTAATTGTAGCATTTGTAGTAACAAAGTTATTATCTAATGCTGCAAATTGCGCCGATAAGTAAGAAGCAGTTTCGCCACCCATGTTAGATTGACGTAATAATATTCTTAGCTTTAATGTATTCGCAACCTGAACCCAACCATTTAAGTTACCTTGAAAAACAGTATCTTCTGTTCCAACTGGTAAATACTGGTCAGAGTTAGCAATAGTAGCTATAGCTAAATCAAGATCTTCAATTAAAGCTCTGTATATAACTTGAGCGTTATCGTATGCTGGTGTTAAAATCTCACCACCTTTTAAAGCTTCACTATATGGAGCATCTCCATATAAATCTACTATATATTGAAAATAGTAAGATTTTAAGATTCTTGCAATTGCTTTGTGGTTATTGTAATCATCACCTTCAGAATCGATTATTGCTTGGTATGTTGCCATACCTCTGTATAAGCCTTCCCAAATTCTGGTAGAAGGTGTAAAGTTTTGAGTGATGTTTAATCTAAACTCATCCTGAAAACCTCCAGTTACGTTATTAATATCTCCAGCCCATTGGTTCATAAGGATACTTCCTAATTCACTAGCTGTAGTTTCAAAGCCTCCTAAAAGAACACCATCGGTTCTATACCAACTTCTTGGTGCCTCTATTGCGGCTGCTAATAGTAAATCTGGATTTACTAAATCTGTTGTTGTATCTACTTCAGACTCATTAATGTCTAAAGTACCTTCACAAGAATTGAATGCGACTCCTATAAAGAGTAATGCAATTCCTATTTTAAAATATTTTTTCATAATTATTTTTTTTTAAAAAGTTAAGTTTAATCCTATACCGAATGTTTTGGTTGGTGGATAGTTAGTACCTTGAACTGTAATACCTGCAGTATTACCAGTTGTTGAGAAGTTAGATTCTGGATCATTATAACCTCTGTTTTCAGCAGGTAAAATAATGAATGGGTTTCTAGCTGTGGCACTTATTCTTAAACCAGAGATAAAACTATTTTTAAGATAATCTTTATTTAAATCATAACTAAGAGACAATTCTCTAACTTTAAATGCAGTTGCATCTAACACATGGTTTTCTCCAATACCTCTATAGTTTCCAAAGAAGTTAATGTAAGAACCAGCAGTGTTACCACCAGAAGGTACCGATGTATTTGCTTGGTAAACTCCTGAACCTGGAGAAGTTTCAACAGATGAGTTTGGCCATATAAATGGACCACGACCACCTTGTGCAGTTTCTACTGCGTGACCTGACCATGTTAAGTTAGATTTTGTATCAGAATAGAATACGTGACCTGTTCTGTAGTCCATAGTTGCTTGTAAAGACCAATTCTTATAATTAAAAGAGGTATTTAAGTTAACTATATGCTTAGGTGTTGTTCTACCAGCAATTTTTAAACCAGCTGCTTCAATAGGGTTACCATTTGCAGGGTCAATAATTACACGTCCTTGAGGATCTCTTTCGTAGAAGTTTGTTTGAATTATAGGGAACTGCTCTCCTTTAATTGCAAATACTTCAGCAAAGCCAGTAAAACCACCTAAAGATACTTGATCAGATTGGTCTGTTACACTTAACACTTCGTTTTCAGTTGTAGAGTAACCTACATTAACATTCCATTGAATATTGTCAGTCTTAATAACTTTAACACCTAAATCAACTTCGAAAGCTGTACCTTCAGTCTTGGCAATGTTAAGTCTTGCTCTATCAATACCTGTTGCAGCAGAAGTTCCAACATTAGTAATTTGATCTGTACCTGTAAATTTAGAGTAACTTGCATCTAACGTTAATCTGTCTTTAAACAATCCTAAATTAACACCTACTTCAAAAGTCTCTAAAAACTCTGGTCTAATTAATGGATCTGTAATACTTCTATCAACTACAAAAGAGTTTTGACCTCCAAATGGGAAACCATTACCTTGATTTACTAATTGCTGAATATCGTAGGCATTAACCTGATTGGCATTTCCTGTTTCAACATATGCAGCAGTAATTTTCATATAGTTTAATATGTCTCCTTTCATCCCGTCAAATGCTTTTGTAGGAAGGAAAGATACACTGGCACTTGGATAGAAGAAAGACTGATTGCTAACATCTAAAGTTGATAACCAATCATTTCTACCTGTAACAGTAAGGAATAAGAAATCTTTATATCCAAAATCTAAGTTAGCAAAAGCAGATATTGTTGCAGAATTGTTTCTGTCATTTCCACTAAATGCATCATCAACACCAGCATTTAAGTTAGCTGCTGTATAGATTCCAGGTACAGTTAAATTTTGACCACCTACTTCTGTAAAACTGTCTTTAAAGTATTGGTTGTTTAAACCAATGTTACTACCAAAAGATATATCTTCAGTTAAATCATAATCTAAATTCACGAAGAAATCTGTATAGTATGTGCTTTGTCTGAAATTTCTATATGTAAAATCAGAAATTAAAGATCTGTTTGCACCAGTATTAGCGTTTATTTCAGCAGGTTCATCGTATGCATTTTGATATGTTAAAGAATTACCTTCAAAAATACGCGCATTACTTAGTAACTTAAAAGAGATATTGTCATTAACCTTATAACCTAACTCTCCTTGTAAACTAATATTATTATTTTCACCTTTAGATCTTTGGTTTTCTAAGTTCCAGTAAGGATTAGTAAAATAAGCGTTCCAGTGTCCTTCGTTTCCAGAATTAGCAAATCGCTCAATTGGAATGTTAGTTGCAGATTGTAATAACTGTGTGTATAAGTCACCATCGTGACGCTCAACAGTTGTGTTTGTGTATATAACATTACCACCTACAGTCCAGTTTCCTAAAGTTTTCCCTCCTCTTAATGTGAAGGTATTTCTTTTTCTAGTATCATCTTTAACAACGAATTCAGTCTTAACATTTCTGGCACCTAATGAAATATAGCCATCAGCACCTCCAGATGAAACTGTTACTGCATTTTGTCTAGTTAAACCTGTTTGAAAGAATTCTTTCATATGATCTGAACCTCTTGATGAATATGGAGCGGTAATAAAAGTACCATCTGCTTGAGGCAATCCAACAGGAACAACTTGTCCGTCAAATTCTGGACCCCAACCACCATTTTCATATATAACGTTTTCAAAACCATTACCTAAGTCCCAACCTTGACCGTATCTAGTTTGTTTTTCTGGAACAAATGCTACAGTTTCGAAATCTAAAGCAGTGTTAACTTGAACAGTCATTTTTTCTCCTTCAGTAGTAGTTTTTGTTGTAACAACAATTACACCATTCGAACCTTGAGAACCATATAATGCAGATCCTGCAGCACCTTTAATAACGTTAACAGTCTCAACTTGGTTAGGATCTAATGCGTTTAAAATTCCTGTACTAGAAATAGCACCATCAATTACAATTAAAGCTTCATTGTCTCCAGAAATAGAACGATTACCACGTAATACAATTCTTGAAGTTCCATTTACACCATTAGTACTTTGTGTAATAGTTAAACCAGAAACTTTACCAGATAAACTGTTTACAACACTTGGGTTGTTAGCTTTGGTAAGCTCTTCTGTTTTAACTTCCTGGTAAACAGTAGTAACTTCATCTTTCTTTCTTTTAATACCTAGAGCTGTAATTACAACCTCTTCAAGTTGATTCTCTAACATTGTAAAACTAATGTTGCTATCTGCACCAACAGTTTTCTCAACAGTATTACCAACGTAAGAAAACACAAGCACATCGCCAGTGTTTGCAGAAATTGAATAATTACCGTCAAAATCTGTTGTCGTACCATTACTTGTACCTTTAACAACAACATTTACTCCAGGCAACGGTAAATTATCACCGTCGGTGATGGTACCTGAAATTGTTTTTCCTTGTGCGAACGAGAGTTGCACAACAAACGCTAGTAATAGCGTTAAAATTCCACTAAACTTTGTTTTCATTTTATATTTTATTTGAATTAGTCTTTGCCAAAAATCATAATAAAAAGTTAATTAAACAATATTTATTGGTTAAAATTTCAATTTTTTTTCAAAATAATTTTTTTTAACCCTTGAAAAAACTAAAAAACTGATGTTAAACTTAGATGTATTTTACTGTTTGAGAATTTGAAGCTTTGAGTTTCTGTTTTTCCATTTGCAAAATTAAATTTTAGCAAACCTGCTTTGGTGATAATGCCAAAGCCTATTCCAAAGCCATATAGGCTTTCTTTGGTAGTAGTAATCTTATTTTCAAAATTAGCGAAGTCAAGAATAGAGTGCGCATAAATACTGCTGGTAAGTTGGTATCTGTATTCTGTATTTAAAAGTATGTAGCTGCTTGCGAGTAAACTGTTTTCTTCGAAACCTCTAATGGAATTGATGCCTCCAAAACGAAACAACTCATTCTCTAAATAAGAATCTGAGTTTAAAAGCACACTATTGAGTCTTAAATAAATACTATTCTTATTGTTAAGGTTTAGTATATGCGAAGTGTTTATGGTTAGTCTTTGTTGCGGCTCTTTATTGTTTGATATGGTTCTTGAGCCTAAACCAATTTCTATGTCTAATAACGTTTTTAGTTGAAAAAGTTTAGAGTAGTTATTTCTGTTTTCTAATACGTATCGTCCAGTGTACAGTGTGGTGCTGTAATCGCTAACAAAGAAGTTTTGATTGTTGTCAAGTAAATTATTAGATTCTGTAGATTCAATTCCGGTATAAATCCGGCTTTTAGAGTTTAATTGGTAAAAAAGATTCGCTTTTTGATTCACAGTTGTAAAACTACTATCTTGCTTTAATATCTTTAAACCAAGTTCTGTGCCAATGGGAGAGTTAAATAGATAAGGAAGGTTTGCATTAAATTCGAAGTTCTTTTGTTCGCTCTCATCGGTTTTGTACAACACTCTTATGGATTCGCCATAATTAAGATTATTGTTAAGTTCTAAATTTAAATAACCATTAAAATCAAGAGAGTTCGTTTCTTCATTAGTACTAAACCCTAAAAAACCATCAAAGGTATTACTCTGCGATTTTTTTAAATATATATATAAGGTAGTAGAATCTTTTGTAAATAAAACTTCAGGTGGTTTAATCTGTTCTGCAAAACGCAAATTATTTAATGCGTTCATCTTTTTCTTGATTGTTTCAATATTAAACGTTTTTTCTGGTTTAATTTTTAAGAACCGCTTTAAATAAGCTTTTGGGAATTTTTCATAACCTTTTATAATTATATTGTCCAAACCACGTTTTGTCTCTCCTTTATTTATAATGAGATTTGCAGACAGTGTTATATTGTCTATAATTTTTATTTCAGAAAATTTTGTTTTGGCAAATGGATAGCCTTGATTAGTTATTTGCAAATTTATGTACTGAAGTGCTTTTTCAATTTGCAAAAAGTTAATATTAAAATAATCATTAAAACTTTCATCTGATATAGCATCTATAATTTTCTTGTCTATTTGTGATGAATCGTAGTAAACTTTAATGCGTTCGTATTTATTTTTTAGCTGAAGTATAATTCGAAAAACACTATCGTTTTCTTTGTCAATTGAAACACGTTCATTTTCAATATAGCCAGCTTTACTAATTCTTAGTTGAAGCGAATCTGCTTCGTTTACAATTGAATTAAAATCTTCATGACTACGCTTATAACCAAAGTCGTTTATTGTTTGAGTCTCAATATCATTTGTTCCTTCAATATTAAGATTGAGATTTTGAGCCATTAATTCTAAAGAAGAAAAAGAAACTATTAATAAAATTAAGAAGGTATGTTTATGCACGAATTAAGACTATATATATATGGTGTAAATCTAACGGAAAAACTAAAGATATAATATAGGTAAAAAGATAAATTTAAAAAACTATTGAAAATTAATCTTTTACGGTTTGAATTATGAAAATTAATTTCTACATTTGCAGCCCTCTTAAAAGAGGTCAAATAAATTTATATATTAAGATATATGCCAACAATTTCACAATTAGTACGAAAAGGAAGAACCAAAATAACTAAGAAGAGTAAATCGGTTGCTTTAAATTCGTGTCCTCAAAGAAGAGGAGTGTGCACGCGTGTATACACCACAACACCAAAAAAACCTAACTCAGCAATGCGTAAAGTAGCGCGTGTTAGATTAACAAATGGTAACGAGGTGAACGCTTACATTCCTGGAGAAGGTCACAATTTACAAGAGCACTCGATAGTATTAGTTAGAGGTGGAAGGGTAAAGGATTTGCCAGGAGTTAGATATCACATTGTACGTGGTGCTTTAGATACAGCAGGTGTCGAAGGTAGAACGCAACGTAGATCTAAGTATGGTGCAAAACGCCCTAAGAAGTAATTTTAAAAACTTTAAGAAGAAGACATGAGAAAAAGAGCAGCGAAAAAAAGACCGCTTTTACCAGATCCACGTTTTAACGATCAGTTAGTAACTCGTTTTGTTAACATGATGATGTGGGATGGAAAGAAGTCAGTAGCTTTCAAAGTATTTTACGATGCAATTGATATCGTAGAAGCAAAAAAAACAGACGAAGAAAAAACAGCATTAGAAGTATGGAAAGATGCATTATCTAACGTTATGCCTCACGTAGAAGTGCGTAGTCGTAGAGTTGGTGGTGCTACATTTCAAATTCCTAACCCAATACGTGCAGACCGTAAAGTTTCTACAGCAATGAAATGGCTAATTAGCTATTCAAGAAAAAGAAATGAAAAGTCTATGGCGCAACGTTTAGCCTCTGAGGTTTTAGCAGCAGCTAAAGAAGAAGGAGCAGCGGTTAAGAAAAGGGTAGATACTCATAAAATGGCTGAAGCAAATAAAGCATTCTCTCACTTTAGATTTTAATTAGAAATGGCAAGAGATTTAAAACTTACAAGAAATATAGGAATTGCGGCTCATATTGATGCTGGTAAAACAACAACAACAGAGCGTATTCTTTTTTATACAGGTGTTTCACATAAAATTGGAGAAGTGCACGATGGCGCTTCAACAATGGACTGGATGGAACAAGAAGCAGAAAGAGGTATTACAATTACTTCTGCTGCAACAACTTGCGATTGGACGTTTCCAAAAGAAAATGGAGAGCCAACAGCAGATGCTCAAGATTATCACTTTAATATTATTGATACTCCTGGTCACGTAGATTTTACTGTAGAAGTAAACCGTTCTTTACGTGTATTAGATGGTTTGGTTTTCTTATTTAGTGCAGTAGATGGTGTAGAACCACAGTCTGAAACTAACTGGAGATTAGCAGATAATTATAAAGTGCCAAGAATCGGGTTCGTTAATAAAATGGACCGTCAAGGATCAGACTTTTTAGGTGTTTGTCAGCAAGTTAAAGACATGTTAAAGTCTAACGCAGTACCAATTGTATTAAATATTGGTGATGAAGATAACTTTAAAGGAATAGTGGATTTAGTTAAAAACAGAGCTATTGTATGGCATGATGATAACTATGGTTCTACATTTGACGTTGTTGATATCCCTGAAGATATGAAAGACGAAGTGCGTAAATATCGTGCTTTATTAATAGAGGAAGTAGCAAGTTACGATGAAGATTTGTTAGAAAAATTTATGGAAGATGAAAATTCTATTACAGAGGAAGAAGTGCATGCTGCACTTAGAGCTGCTGTAATGGACATGGCAATTATTCCTATGGTTTGTGGATCTTCATTTAAAAATAAAGGTGTTCAATTTTTATTAGACGCTGTATGTCGTTACTTACCGTCTCCAATGGATAGAGAAAGTGTTATTGGCACAAACCCAGATACTGATGAGGAAGAAAGACGTAAGCCAAGTGTTAACGAGCCTTTTGCTGCATTAGCATTTAAAATTGCTACCGATCCTTTTGTTGGACGTTTAGCATTTTTTAGAGCATACTCTGGTCGTTTAGATGCAGGTTCTTACATATTAAATAACCGTTCGGGTAAAAAAGAGCGTATATCGCGAATTTACCAAATGCACTCTAACAAACAAAATGCTATCGACTTTATCGAAGCAGGAGATATTGGAGCAGCAGTAGGATTTAAAGACATTAAGACTGGTGATACCATGTCTGATGAAAAGCACCCAATTGTATTGGAATCTATGGATTTTCCAGATCCAGTAATTGGTATTGCGGTAGAGCCTAAAACTAAAGCAGATGTAGATAAATTAGGAATGGCTTTAGCAAAACTAGCAGAAGAAGATCCAACATTTACAGCAAGAACAGACGAGTCTTCAGGACAAACAATTATATCAGGAATGGGTGAATTACACTTAGATATTATTGTAGATCGTTTAAAACGTGAGTTTAAAGTTGAAGTAAATCAAGGACAACCTCAGGTAGAATACAAAGAAGCTATTACACAAGCTGCAGACCATAGAGAAGTTTACAAAAAACAATCAGGTGGTCGTGGTAAGTTTGCCGATATTGTATTTACAATTGAGCCAGCAGACGAAGGTGTTGAAGGACTTCAGTTTGAATCTATAATTAAAGGTGGTAACGTTCCTAAGGAATTTATACCTTCTATTGAAAAAGGATTTAAAATGGCAATGGTAAATGGTCCATTAGCAGGTTATGAAGTTGATTCTATGAAAGTAACCTTGAAAGACGGTTCTTACCACGATGTGGATTCGGATCAATTATCTTTCGAATTAGCAGCAAAATTAGGATTTAAGAATTCTGCAAAAGCAGCTAAGGCAGTCATCATGGAGCCTATAATGAAATTAGAAGTTATTACTCCTGAAGAAAACATGGGTGATATAGTAGGTGACTTAAACAGAAGAAGAGGTCAGGTAAGTGACATGGGAGATAGAGCAGGAGCAAAAACTGTAAAAGCTACCGTGCCATTATCAGAAATGTTTGGATATGTTACAACATTAAGAACATTATCTTCTGGACGTGCAACATCAACAATGGAATTTTCACATTATGCTGAAACTCCTTCAAATATATCTGAAGAAGTAATCAAAGCAGCTAAAGGCGTAGAAGCTTAAAACTAAAGAAAATGAGTCAAAAAATTAGAATAAAATTAAAGTCTTACGATCACAATTTAGTTGACAAGTCTGCTGATAAGATTGTAAAAACAGTAAAAAGTACTGGAGCTGTAGTAACAGGACCAATTCCGTTACCAACGCACAAGAAAATTTTCACTGTATTACGTTCACCACACGTAAATAAGAAGTCAAGAGAACAATTTCAATTAAGCTCTTACAAGAGATTATTAGATATTTACTCTTCATCTTCTAAAACAATTGATGCGCTTATGAAATTAGAGTTGCCAAGTGGTGTAGAAGTAGAAATCAAAGTTTAATTATAAACTTTACATGTCCTAAGCTGCGTGCGAAGGAAAAACGGATAAAAATACACTTCAAGGCTGAAACGTATTTTCGGCCTTGAATGTTTTTTAATAAATAATAATAACAAATAAATAATAATTATGTCTGGGTTAATTGGAAAAAAAATCGGTATGACCAGCATCTTCGATGAAAATGGAAAAAACATTCCATGTACAGTAATCGAAGCTGGACCATGTATCGTTACCCAAGTCAGAACTGAAGATGTTGATGGCTATAAAGCTATTCAACTTGGTTTCGATGACGCGACAGAAAAAAGTGCTACTAAAGCGGACTTAGGTCACGTGAAAAAAGCAGGAACTTCTGTAAAACGCAAAATCGCCGAATTTCAAGGTTTTGATGAGGAGTACAAGTTAGGTGATGCAATCACTGTAGAGCACTTCGCAGAAGGTGAATTTGTGGATGTTTCAGGAACATCAAAAGGTAAAGGATTTCAAGGTGTTGTAAAACGTCATGGATTTGGTGGTGTAGGTCAAGCTACTCACGGTCAACATAACCGTTTAAGAGCGCCAGGATCTATTGGAGCTGCATCTTATCCTGCAAGAGTTTTCAAAGGAATGAAAATGGCAGGAAGAATGGGTGGAGACACAATAAAAGTTCAAAATTTAAGAGTTTTAAAAGTAGTTTCTGATAAGAATTTACTTGTGGTTAAAGGATGTGTTCCTGGCCATAAAAACGCTTATGTAATTATTAGAAAATAATGAAAGTAGCAGTTTTAGATATAAACGGAAAAGAAACAGGCAGAAAGGCAGACCTTTCTAGCGATGTTTTTGCTATTGAGCCTAATAATCACGCTGTATATTTGGATGTTAAACAATATTTAGCAAACCAAAGACAAGGTACTCACAAAGCTAAAGAAAGAGCTGAGATTACTGGATCTACACGTAAGATTAAAAAGCAAAAAGGAACTGGTACAGCACGTGCAGGTTCAATTAAGTCTGGTGTGTTTAAAGGTGGAGGTCGTATGTTCGGTCCAAGACCAAGAAACTACAGCTTCAAACTTAATAAAAACCTCAAGCGATTAGCTCGTAAATCAGCGTTCAGTATAAAAGCAAATGAGAAAGCAATTGTTGTTTTAGAAGACTTCAATTTCGATTCTCCAAAGACTAAAAATTTCACTAATATTTTGAAAGCTTTAGACTTACAAAACAAAAAATCACTCTTCGTGTTGGGTGCTTCAAATAATAATGTATATTTGTCGTCACGCAATTTAAAAGGCTCTGAAGTAGTAACTGCTTCAGAATTAAGTACTTACAAGATTTTAAATGCAAATCAAGTAGTGCTTTTAGAAGGAGCTTTAGAAGGAATTGTAACGAATTTAAGTAAATAAGAGACAAATGAATATCTTAATTAAACCTATAATCACAGAAAAAGCAACAGCGAACAGCGAATTAAATAACTGTTTTAGCTTCTTCGTGAATACGAAGGCGAACAAGGTAGAAATTAAAAAAGCGGTGGAAGCTGCTTATGGCGTTTCTGTAGAAAAAGTTCGTACTATAAATGTCCGTCCAGATAGAAGTACTAAGTATACAAAAACTGGTATTCAACATGGTAAAACTAATGCAATGAAAAAGGCATTAGTACAACTGGCGGAAGGTGAGATAATTGATTTATACACTAACATGTAATTAAAAGACAAATGTCAGTAAGAAAATTAAAACCAATCACACCAGGACAGCGATTTAGAGTTGTTAATGGATTTGACGCCATTACAACTGATAAGCCGGAGAAAAGTTTATTAGCTCCGAAAAAACGTTCAGGTGGTAGAAACAGTCAAGGTCGTATGACTATGCGCTACAAAGGTGGTGGTCATAAAAAAAGGTATCGTATTATCGATTTTAAAAGAACTAAAGCAGGAATCCCTGCAGAAGTTGCTTCAATTCAATACGATCCAAACCGTACAGCCTTTATCGCATTATTAAATTACCAAGATGGTGAGAAAGCGTATATCATTGCTCAAAATGGTTTACAAGTTGGACAAACTATTGTTTCAGGTGAAAATGTAGCTCCAGAAATTGGAAACGCAATGCCTTTAGTGAGTATTCCATTAGGTACAATTATATCTTGTATAGAGTTACGTCCAGGTCAAGGAGCTGTTATGGCTCGTAGTGCTGGTGCGTTTGCTCAATTAATGGCAAGAGATGGTAAATTTGCAACAGTAAAATTACCTTCAGGTGAAACACGATTAATCTTAGTTACTTGTATGGCTACAATTGGTGCTGTATCTAATTCAGATCACCAATTATTAGTATCAGGTAAAGCAGGTAGATCAAGATGGTTAGGTAGAAGACCAAGAACAAGACCAGTAGTAATGAACCCAGTCGATCACCCAATGGGTGGTGGTGAAGGTAAATCTTCTGGAGGACACCCACGTTCAAGAAACGGTATTCCTGCTAAAGGATTTAGAACGCGTTCTAAGACTAAAGCGAGTAACAAATATATTATAGAACGTAGAAAAAAATAAGACATGGCAAGATCATTAAAAAAAGGACCTTACGTTCATTATAAATTAGAAAGAAAAGTGGCTACTAATGTAGAAGCTAACAAAAAGACGGTAATTAAAACTTGGTCAAGAGCAAGTATGATTACTCCAGACTTTGTTGGGCAAACGATAGCTGTACATAACGGACGCCAATTTGTTCCAGTTTATGTAACTGAAAACATGGTAGGTCATAAATTAGGAGAATTTTCACCAACAAGATCTTTTAGAGGTCACGCTGGTGCTAAAAATAAAGGTAAAAAGTAGAAAGCTATGGGAAGTCGTAAAAAACAAATGGCAGACGCTATTAAGGAAGGTAAAAAGCAAATTGCTTTTGCTAAACTTAATAACTGTCCTACATCACCGAGAAAAATGCGTTTAGTAGCCGATTTAGTAAGAGGTGAACGCGTAGAAAAAGCACTTAACATTTTAAAGTTTAGTTCTAAGGAAGCATCAAAACGTTTAGAAACATTGTTAGTATCTGCAATTGCAAACTGGCAAGCTAAGAACGAAGATGCATCAATAGAAGAAGCAGAACTTTTTGTTAAAGAGATTAGAGTTGACGGAGGCGCAATGTTAAAAAGATTACGTCCAGCACCTCAAGGTCGTGCACACAGAATAAGAAAACGTTCAAACCACGTAACAATCGTAGTTGGAGCTAACAATAATACACAAAGCTAAGATAGATATGGGACAAAAGACAAATCCAATCGGAAATCGCTTAGGAATTATCAGAGGATGGGAATCTAACTGGTACGGAGGAAACGATTATGGTGATAAACTTGCCGAAGACGATAAGATTAGAAAATACGTTCACGCGCGTTTATCTAAAGCTAGTGTAAGTAGAGTAATTATCGAGAGAACTTTAAAACTTGTAACCGTTACTATCACTACTGCCAGACCAGGTATTATTATTGGAAAAGGTGGACAAGAGGTAGACAAGTTAAAAGAAGAGCTTAAGAAAATTACTGGCAAAGAAGTTCAGATTAATATCTTTGAGATAAAAAGACCTGAATTAGATGCGTTTTTAGTAGCAACAAGTGTTGCGCGTCAAATTGAAAATAGAATTTCATACAGACGTGCAATCAAGATGGCTATCGCTGCTACAATGCGTATGAATGCTGAAGGAATTAAAATCCAGATTAGTGGTCGTTTAAATGGTGCTGAAATGGCACGTTCTGAACACTATAAAGAAGGACGTATTCCTTTATCAACTTTTAGAGCCGATATTGACTATGCTTTAGTTGAGGCACATACTACTTATGGTAGATTAGGTGTTAAAGTATGGATCATGAAAGGTGAAGTATATGGTAAAAGAGAGCTTTCTCCTCTTGTTGGATTATCTAAGAAGCAAGGAAAAGGTGGACGTGGAGGAAACAGAGACAACAAATCACGTCGTAGAAAGTAATTTTTTAAAGAATAGAAAAAAATGTTACAGCCTAAAAGAACAAAATTTCGTAAACAACAAAAAGGACGTATGAAAGGTAATGCCGGAAGAGGGCATCAACTATCAAACGGAACTTTTGGAATAAAATCACTAGACTCGAACTTTTTAACTTCGCGTCAAATAGAAGCAGCACGTATTGCAGCTACTCGTTACATGAAAAGAGAAGGGCAACTTTGGATTAAAATATTTCCAGATAAGCCAATTACAAAGAAACCTCTTGAAGTACGTATGGGTAAGGGTAAAGGTGCGGTAGAATATTGGGCAGCAGTAGTAAAGCCAGGTAGAGTCCTTTTTGAAATAGGAGGAGTGCCATTAGACGTTGCAAAAGAAGCATTACGTTTAGCAGCACAAAAATTACCGGTAAAAACTAAGTTTTTAATCGCTAGAGATTACGAAGCATAATTTATTTGATATTATGAAACAATCAGAAATTAAAGAATTATCTGTAGCTGAGTTACAAGAGAAACTTGGTGAAACAAAGAAGAGTTATTCAGACCTAAAAATGGCACATGCAATATCTCCTTTAGATAACCCAATCCAATTACGTTCTGTAAGAAGAGACGTAGCAAGATTGGCAACGGAATTAACTAAAAGAGAATTACAATAATTCTGCTGAAAGATGGAAAAAAGAAACTTAAGAAAAGAACGTATAGGAGTAGTTACTAGTAACAAAATGATGAAATCAATCGTTGTTGCCGAAGTAAAAAAAGTGAAACATCCTATGTACGGAAAATTCGTTTTAAAAACGAAAAAATACGTAGCACACGACGAGACAAACGACTGTAACATTGGAGACACAGTAAAGATCATGGAAACAAGACCTTTATCTAAATCTAAATGTTGGAGATTAGTTGAAATAATTGAAAGAGCGAAGTAATTATGGTACAACAAGAATCAAGATTAAAAGTAGCTGATAACACCGGAGCAAAAGAAGTATTAACAATACGTGTTCTAGGTGGAACTAAAAGAAGATACGCTTCTGTAGGAGACAAAATTGTTGTTTCTGTTAAAGATGCAACACCAAATGGAAACATTAAAAAAGGTGCTGTCTCTACTGCAGTTGTTGTACGTACTAAAAAAGAAGTAAGACGTCCAGATGGATCTTATATAAGATTCGACGATAACGCCTGTGTACTTTTAAACCCAACGGGTGAAATGAGAGGAACACGTGTTTTTGGGCCTGTTGCTAGAGAACTTCGTGATAAACAATTCATGAAAATTGTATCATTAGCACCAGAAGTGCTTTAATTGATAAAAAAAAGATGACAAAGCTTAAAATAAAATCTGGAGATACTGTAAAAGTAATTGCTGGAGATCATAAAGGATCTGAAGGTAAAGTACAAAAGGTATTGGCCGATAAGAACAAAGCGATCGTTGAGGGCGTGAACATGGTAAAGAAACATACTAAACCAAGTGCACAAAGTCCACAAGGAGGAATCGTAGAGAAAGAAGCTCCTATTCAAATTTCTAACTTATCATTGCTAACTTCTAAGGGAGAAGCAACGCGAGTTGGATACAGAATGGAAGATGGGAAAAAAGTAAGATTTTCAAAAAAATCAAACGAAGTAATATAGTTATGGCATATTCACCTAGACTTAAAGAAGAGTATAAAAGCAAAGTAATTGCAGCTCTTACAGAAGAATTTGGTTATAGTAATGTAATGCAAGTACCTAAACTTAAAAAGATAGTAGTATCTAGAGGTGTTGGTGCAGCGGTTGCAGATAAAAAATTAGTTGACTACGCATTAGACGAGTTAACAGCTATAACAGGACAAAAAGCTATAGCAACGTTATCTAAAAAAGATGTTGCAACTTTCAAATTACGTAAAGGTATGCCAATTGGTGCTATGGTTACGTTAAGAGGCGAAAGAATGTACGAATTTTTAGACCGTTTGGTGACTTCAGCTTTACCACGTGTAAGAGATTTCAATGGTATTAAAGCTAAAGGTTTTGATGGAAGAGGTAACTACAATTTAGGAGTTACTGAGCAAATTATCTTCCCAGAAATAGATATTGACAAAATCAATAAAATTTCTGGTATGGATATTACATTTGTAACTTCTGCAGAAACAGATAAAGAAGCAAAATCATTATTAACTGAATTAGGGTTACCTTTTCAAAAAAACTAAGTTATGGCTAAAGAATCAATGAAAGCCCGCGAGGTGAAAAGAGCTAAAACAGTAGCTAAATATGCCGAGAAACGTAAAGCTTTAAAGGAAGCTGGAGATTACGAGGGATTACAAAAGTTACCAAAAAATGCTTCTCCAGTTCGTCAGCATAATAGATGTAAATTAACAGGAAGACCTAAAGGCTACATGCGTACGTTTGGTATTTCTCGTGTTATGTTTAGAGAAATGGCTAACCAAGGTTTAATACCTGGTGTTAAAAAAGCAAGTTGGTAAAATTATAAATTGGTCTAAGGTTCGTAATAGTACGAAAACCAAGTCCGCAAATTAATACATATGTATACAGATCCAATTGCAGATTTTCTTACAAGAATTAGAAACGCAGTGCGTGCTAATCACAGAGTTGTAGAAATTCCTGCATCAAATTTAAAAAAGGACATAACTAAAATATTATTCGATCAAGGATATATTTTAAGTTATAAGTTCGATGATTCTTCTGTACAAGGAACAATTAAAATTGCCCTTAAGTACAATAAAGAAACAAAAGAACCAGTAATTAGAAAACTACAAAGAATCAGTAAGCCTGGTCTGCGTAAGTATTCTAGTTCAACGGAATTACCAAGAATTCTTAACGGGTTAGGTATTGCTATCGTTTCAACTTCTCATGGAGTTATGACAGGTAAGCAAGCACAACGTGAGAATGTTGGTGGGGAAGTTTTATGTTACGTTTACTAATCTAATAAGGGAGAAAGAGATGTCAAGAATAGGAAATAACCCAGTTGCAATTCCAGAAGGAGTTACAGTAGAAGTAAAAGATAACGTTATTACAGCTAAAGGAAAGTTAGGAGAATTAACTCAAACTTTTGATACTGTAGATGTAAAAGTTGAAGATGGTAATGTGTTAGTAACACGCCCATCAGATTCTAAGGAAAGTAAAGCTAAGCATGGTTTATACAGATCACTTGTCAATAATATGATTGAAGGTGTATCTAACGGATGGACTAAGCAGTTAGAGCTAGTAGGAGTAGGATATAGAGCAAGTAATCAAGGAAACAAATTAGAGTTAGCTTTAGGTTTCTCTCATAATATTGTTATGAGTATTGCACCAGAAGTGAAAGTGGAAACAGTTTCAGATAAAGGTAAAAATCCAATCATTAAGTTAACATCTCACGACAAACAACTTGTTGGGCAAGTAGCTGCGAAAATTCGCGGATTTAGAAGACCAGAACCTTACAAAGGAAAAGGTATCAAGTTTGTAGGTGAAATACTAAGAAGAAAAGCTGGTAAATCAGCATAATAATTAAGTTATGGCGTTAACAAAAAACGAAAGAAGACTAAGAATTAAAAGCAGAATACGCAAGGTTGTTTCTGGTACAGAAGCAAGACCTCGATTAGCTGTTTTTAGAAGTAATAAAGAAATTTATGCTCAGGTTGTTGATGATGTTACAGGTAAAACTTTAGCAGCGGCATCTTCAAGAGATAAAGACATTAGTTCTGCAAAAGGTAATAAAAGTGAAGTTGCTACATTAGTAGGAAAATCTGTTGCCGAAAAAGCAATTAAAGCTGGAATAAGTACTATCGCTTTCGATAGAGGTGGATACTTATATCACGGAAGAGTAAAATCATTAGCCGAAGGAGCTAGAGAAGCAGGACTTAAATTCTAAGAAATTATGTATCAAAAATACAAAAGCGCAGAGTTAGTAAAACCAAGTGGATTGGATCTTAAAGATCGTTTAGTTGGTGTACAGAGAGTTACTAAAGTAACAAAAGGTGGTAGAGCATTTGGTTTTTCGGCAATCGTAGTGGTTGGTGATGAAGCAGGTGTTGTAGGACACGGTTTAGGAAAGTCTAAAGATGTAGCAAGTGCAATTGCAAAGGCTATTGAAGATGCTAAAAAGAACTTAGTTCGTATACCTATTATTAAAGGAACCTTACCACACGAACAAAAAGGTAAATTTGGTGGAGCAAGAGTAAACATCATTCCTGCAGCTCCTGGTACAGGAGTAATTGCTGGTGGAGCTGTGAGAACAGTTTTAGAAGCAGTTGGAGTGCACGATGTATTATCTAAATCTCAAGGATCATCAAACCCACATAACGTAGTAAAAGCTACTTTTGATGCATTATTGCAATTAAGAAGTGCTCAAGCTATTGCTCGTGAGAGAGGTATTTCATTAGAGAAAGTTTTTAACGGTTAATATTTACAGAAATGGCAAAAATAAAAGTAACAAAAGTTAAGAGCGCAATCAATCGTACTAAAAGACAGAAACTAACATTGTTAGCTTTAGGTTTAAAAAAGATTGGACAAACTATTGAGCACGAAGACACTCCTAATATTTTAGGAATGATTAGAAAAGTTAATCACTTAGTTTCTGTAGAAGAAACTAAATAACAAGATACTGAAAAATGAATTTAAGTAATTTAAAACCTGCAGAAGGTTCAGTAAAAAATCAAGGTAAAAGAATAGGTAGAGGACAAGGTTCTGGAAAAGGTGGAACTGCAACACGTGGTCACAAAGGAGCAAAATCTCGTTCTGGTTATTCTAAGAAAGTTGGTTTTGAAGGTGGGCAAATGCCACTTCAAAGACGTGTGCCTAAATTTGGTTTTACAAATATCAACCGCATAGAGCACCAAGGAATTAACTTGGATACGCTACAGCAATTAGTTGATGATAAAAAAATTAAAGATACATTAGATTTTGATACTATCGTTTCTTTAGGTTTAGCAGGTAAAAATGAGCTGGTAAAAATCTTAGGAAGAGGAGAATTAAAAGCAAAATTAAATGTAACTGCACACAAGTTTACCGCAACTGCTAAGGCTGCCATTGAAGCAGCAGGAGGAGAAGCAACAACTTTATAAGATCTACTTAAGAATATGAAATTTATAGAAACGTTAAAGAATGTTTGGAAAATTGAGGAACTAAGAAACCGAATCATATTTACATTAGGTTTATTATTAGTTTATCGTTTTGGAGCACAAGTTGTTTTACCAGGAATAGATGCTACACAATTAGCAAGCTTACAAGGTCAAGCTGCAGATGGTGGAATTATTGGTTTATTAAATGCTTTTACAGGAGGAGCCTTTGCTAATGCATCAGTTTTTGCTTTAGGTATTATGCCTTATATTTCAGCTTCAATTGTTGTTCAGTTAATGGGAATAGCGATTCCTTATTTACAGAAGCTTCAAAAAGAAGGTGCAAGTGGGCAAAAGAAAATAACTCAAATTACAAGATGGTTAACTATTGGTATTTGTTTAGTGCAAGCACCAGGCTATTTAGCTAGTTTACAGCCAATGTTTGGTATACCAAATTCAGCATTTTTATTAGGACAAGGTGGCGTATTCTATTTTTCATCTATAGTAATATTAGTCACAGGTTGTATATTTGCTATGTGGTTGGGAGAGAAAATTACAGATAAAGGTATAGGTAATGGAATCTCGTTATTAATTATGGTAGGTATTATTGCAACATTACCAAAAGCATTTTTACAAAACATGAGTGCGAGATTTACTACGGGTAATGGAGCGATGATGATTTTGTTTGAAATATTAATTTGGTTTGCAATTATTGCAGCATCTATACTATTAGTAATGGCTGTTAGAAAAATAGCAGTACAATATGCAAGACGATCTGCAACTGGAGGCTACGAAAAAAACGTGTTTGGAGGCGCAAGACAATTTATTCCTTTAAAACTTAACGCATCTGGAGTGATGCCTATTATCTTTGCACAGGCAATTATGTTTGTACCAGGTTTAATTGGAGATTCATCGCTTTTAAAAGATACAGCTGCTGGTCAATGGATGGGTGCTAATTTTTCAGATATGTTTGGCTTATGGTATAATGTCTTATTTGCATTACTAATTATTGTTTTTACATATTTCTATACAGCAATTACTGTTCCTACCAACAAAATGGCAGATGATTTAAAACGTAGTGGCGGTTTTATTCCAGGTATTAGACCTGGTTCTGAAACGTCAGAATATTTAGATAAAATCATGTCTCAAATAACATTACCAGGTTCAATATTTTTAGCGCTGATTGCTATATTTCCAGCTTTCGTTTTTAAGCTAATGGGAGTACAATCTGGATGGGCATTATTTTTTGGTGGTACATCGCTATTAATTATGGTTGGTGTTGCAATCGATACTATGCAACAAGTAAATTCTTATTTGTTAAATAGACACTATGATGGCTTGATGAAAACCGGTAAAAATAGAAAGGCAGTAGCTTAATGTAATTAAAGTTTAGAAATCTAGGCAAGGTATTTGCTTATAGATAACTAAAAAAAATATATATGGCAAAACAAGCAGCAATAGAACAAGACGGAACCATTATAGAAGCATTATCAAATGCTATGTTTCGTGTTGAATTAGAAAATGGTCACATTGTGACTGCACATATATCTGGTAAAATGCGTATGCACTACATTAAGTTGTTACCAGGTGATAAAGTAAAATTAGAAATGAGTCCTTATGATTTAACTAAGGCTCGAATAACTTATAGATACTAACAGAGATGAAAGTAAGAGCATCAGTTAAAAAAAGAAGTGTAGATTGTAAAATCGTACGCAGAAAAGGCAGACTTTACGTCATTAACAAAAAGAATCCTAGATTCAAACAAAGACAAGGGTAATTATGGCAAGAATTGCAGGTGTAGACATACCAAAAAACAAAAGAGGAGTGATCTCATTAACTTATATCTACGGAGTAGGTAGAAGTAGAGCACAAGAAATTTTAGCAACAGCTAAAGTAGACGAAAACATCAAAGTACAAGATTGGACAGACGATCAAATAGGAGCAATCCGTGAATCTGTTGGAACTTATACTATTGAAGGTGAATTACGTTCTGAAACACAATTAAACATTAAACGATTAATGGATATTGGGTGTTACAGAGGTATTCGTCACAGAGCTGGTTTACCACTAAGAGGTCAACGTACTAAAAACAACTCGAGAACCAGAAAAGGTAGAAGAAAAACTGTTGCTAACAAGAAAAAAGCAACTAAATAATAATTAGAAATTTGGTCTTTAGTGTTAGACGTTGGAAAGAATCTGTTTGAAATTATTTAGGTTTAGGATTCTAGCGACTATCAACTAACTACTTAGAACTATAGAAATATGGCAAAGACAAATACAAAATCAACTAAAAAACGTAAAGTTATAGTTGAATCTGTTGGAGAGGCGCACATTACTGCATCTTTCAACAATATTATCATCTCATTAACAAACAAAAAAGGTGACGTTATATCATGGTCATCTGCTGGAAAAATGGGATTCAGAGGTTCTAAAAAGAACACTCCTTATGCAGCTCAACTTTGTGCAGAAGACGCATCTGCAGTAGCTAAAGAAGCTGGATTGAAAAAAGTTAAAGTTTACGTAAAAGGACCAGGTAATGGTAGAGAATCTGCTATCCGTTCTATTCACAATGCAGGAATTGAAGTAACAGAAATTATTGACGTTACACCTTTACCGCACAATGGATGTCGTCCTCCAAAGCGTAGAAGAGTTTAAGCACGTTGCGCACAACGTACGCTTCAATACAACGCATAAATTAATATCAGCTATTTAGCATAGCTGATGTTAATTTTTTTGTGTAAATTTGCAGACTTAAAAAAAAAATAATAACAAGTATCAACGAGAGATTAAAACGATTATCGAAGGATAAGATTAAGACCTTAATTCATAATCACTCTCAAAAAATCAATTTAAAATGGCAAGATATACTGGTCCTAAAACTAAAATAGCTCGTAAATTTGGCGAAGCTATCTTCGGAGACGATAAAGCCTTCGAAAAAAGAAATTACCCTCCTGGACAACATGGAAACGCACGTCGTCGTGGTAAAAAATCTGAATATGCAATCCAATTAATGGAAAAGCAGAAAGCTAAATATACTTATGGTGTATTAGAGCGTCAATTTAGAAACATGTTTAAAAGAGCAACAGCTGCTCCAGGCATTACTGGTGAAGTTTTATTACAATTATGTGAGTCTAGATTAGACAACGTTGTATTTAGAATGGGAATAGCACCAACAAGAAGTGCTGGAAGACAATTAGTATCGCACAGACACATTACAGTAAATGGGGAGTTGGTAAACGTACCATCTTACCAATTAAAAGCTGGTGATGTTGTTGCTGTAAGAGAAAAGTCTAAATCTCTTGAAGCTATTGAAAGATCTTTATCAAATTCAAGTAACGTTTACGAATGGATTACTTGGAATAGTGAGAAAAAGGAAGGAACTTACGTTTCTGTTCCAGCAAGAATTCAAATTCCAGAAAACATTAACGAGCAATTCATAGTCGAATTATACTCTAAATAAAATAATCATATTGGTATTTGGCCAAAGGATTTATTAGTGTTCTTCAAACTTTTAAATCGCGCAACCACATAACAATTAAAACGAAGAAACATATGGCAGTATTTAATTTTCAGAAGCCCGACAAAGTAATCATGATTGATTCTACTGATTTCGAAGGTAAATTCGAATTCAGACCTTTAGAACCAGGTTATGGACTAACAGTAGGAAATGCCCTTAGAAGAGTTTTATTATCTTCTTTAGAAGGTTTTGCAATTACTTCGGTTAGAATAGAAGGTGTAGATCATGAGTTTTCAGCAATTGCTGGAGTGGTGGAAGATGTAACTGAAATTATTTTAAACTTAAAACAAATGCGTTTTAAGCGTCAAATAGAAGATGTAGATAACGAATCGGTTTCTATTTCTATTTCAGGTCAAGACAAAATTACAGCAGGTGATTTTCAAAAATTTATTTCAGGATTCCAAGTATTAAATTCAGAATTAGTAATCTGTAATTTAGATCCTAAAGTAAATATTACTATGGAAATTACAATTGAAAAAGGAAGAGGTTATGTTCCTGCAGAAGAAAACAAAAAAGCTTCAGCACCAATAGGAACAATTTTTACAGATTCAATTTATACACCAATAAAAAATGTTAAATATAGCATTGAGAACTACCGTGTAGAGCAAAAGACAGATTACGAAAAATTAGTTTTCGAAATCCAGTCGGACGGTTCAATAACACCTCAAGATGCTTTAACTGAAGCAGCAAAAACATTAATTCACCACTTCATGTTATTCTCAGATGAGCGTATTACATTAGAAGCTGATGAAATTGCACAGACTGAAACTTATGATGAAGAGTCACTTCACATGCGTCAGTTGCTTAAAACTAAGTTAGTAGATATGGATTTATCTGTACGTGCACTTAACTGTTTAAAAGCTGCAGAAGTGGATACATTAGGAGACTTAGTATCTTTTAATAAAAACGATTTAATGAAGTTCCGTAACTTTGGTAAAAAATCTTTAACAGAGCTTGAAGAGCTTGTAAACGTTAAAGGTCTTAACTTCGGAATGGACTTATCAAAATATAAATTAGACAAAGATTAATTAATCATATTTTGCTCTCCAGTCAATTATTATAATCTGGATTTGGTAGCAAGATGATAAACAAAACGTCATGAGACACGGAAAAAAAGTTAACCATTTAGGAAGACAAACAGCTCATAGAAAAGCAATGTTAGCAAACATGGCTTGTTCTTTAATCGAGCACAAACGCATTAATACTACAGTTGCAAAAGCAAAAGCTTTAAAGCAATTTGTAGAACCAATGATCACTAAATCGAAATCTGACACGACACACAACCGTCGTTTAGTATTTTCTAAGTTACGCCAAAAAGAAGCGGTAACAGAATTGTTTAGAGATGTTGCTGCAAAAATTGGTGATCGTCCAGGTGGCTACACAAGAATTATCAAGTTAGGAAACCGTTTAGGTGATAACGCAGATATGGCAATGATTGAGTTAGTAGATTATAACGAAATCTACAATGCAGATAAGAAAGCTAAGAAAACCACTCGTAGAAGTCGTCGTGGTGGAAAAACTGCTGCTGCTGCTCCAGTTAAAACCGAAGCAACTAACGAAGAAGAATAAATGTTAATAAGCATTTAATATATAAAGGATAAACTATTTTAGTTTATCCTTTTTTTTTTGAAAATTTGCAAAACTTTTGTTTTCTACTTAAGTAGAAATAAAAACACACAACTACGATAATGAAATATCAAAAATTAAAAAAAGCATTAATTCTATTAGCAGACGGAACCATTTTTCATGGAAAAGCAGTGGGCAGAGAAGGAAGCGCCTTTGGAGAGGTTTGTTTTAATACAGGAATGACAGGTTATCAAGAGATTTTTACAGACCCATCTTATTATGGGCAATTAATGGTAACCACAAATGCTCATATAGGAAACTATGGCGTTAATGACGAAGAAGTAGAGTCTAACTCTATAAAAATAGCAGGACTAATTTGTAAAAATTTTAGTTACGAGTTTTCTCGTGATGATGCAGATGGTTCTCTTGAAGATTTTTTAAATAATAATAATCTTTTAGCCATTTCCGATGTGGATACCAGAGCTCTGGTAGCTTACATTCGTGATAATGGTGCTATGAATGCGGTTATTTCTACAGATGTTGAAAATGTAGATAGACTAAAAAAGGAATTAGCAGATATCCCACAAATGAATGGTTTAGAGTTAGCCTCTAAAGTCTCGACCAAAAAACCTTACTTTGTTGGTGATGAAGATGCAGATATTAAAATAGCAGCATTAGATATTGGTATCAAGAAGAACATACTTCGTAATCTGGCAAAAAGAGGCGCTTATATTAAGGTATTTCCATATAATTCAACATTCGAAGCATTGAGTTCATGGAAACCTGATGGTTACTTTTTGTCTAATGGACCAGGAGACCCAGAACCGTTAACAGAAGCTATTGAATTAACCAAAGAAATAATAAAAAGAGACTTGCCATTATTTGGTATTTGTTTAGGGCATCAGGTCATCGCATTAGCCAATGGCATTTCAACTTACAAAATGCATAATGGACATCGTGGCATAAATCACCCAGTTAAAAATTTAATAACGGGAAAAGGAGAAATAACCTCGCAAAACCATGGTTTTGCTATTAATAGAGAAGAGACCGAAGCGCACAGCGATATAGAAATTACACACATACACTTAAACGACGATACTGTTGCAGGTATCAAAATGAAGTCTAAAAATGTGTTTTCTGTACAATATCATCCAGAAGCAAGTCCAGGACCTCACGATTCTTCGTACCTGTTCGACGAATTCATAAAAAACATTAATAAAAATTAATACTAAATAAGCAATAGAAAACGCAATCTGTTGCTTATTTAATTTTACTAAAACGTTATAGCAAATTTTATTGTTAATTTTGAATTCAATACCAATTACATAACAAAATTAAACTGTAAATTTGGGAGTATAACAAACTTAAAACACCAATTATGAGTATTATAATTAACGTTCACGCAAGACAAATTTTCGATTCAAGAGGAAATCCTACAGTAGAAGTAGATGTAGAAACCGAAAATGGTTACGTAGGAAGAGCAGCAGTGCCTTCTGGAGCTTCAACAGGAGAACATGAAGCTGTAGAGTTACGAGATGGAGGTGATAAATTTATGGGAAAAGGTGTAACTAAGGCGGTTGAAAATGTTAATACCGTATTAGCTGAAGAACTTTTAGGTGTTAACGTATTCGAGCAAAACTATATAGATACTTTAATGCGTGAAATTGATGGTACACCTAATAAATCTAAATTAGGCGCAAATGCTATTTTAGGTGTTTCATTAGCGGTTGCTAAAGCAGCGGCAGCAGAAATAGGTATGCCATTATATAGATACGTTGGAGGTGTAAGTGCAAATACACTACCTGTACCAATGATGAACATTATTAATGGAGGTTCACATAGCGACGCACCAATTGCGTTTCAAGAATTTATGGTTATGCCAGTAAAAGCAGAGAATTTCTCTCACGCTTTGCAAATGGGTACAGAAATATTTCATCATCTTAAAAAAGTTTTACACGATAGAGGTTTAAGTACTGCAGTTGGAGACGAAGGTGGTTTTGCACCTAATTTAGAAGGAGGAACGGAAGACGCACTCGATACTATTAAAAAAGCCGTTGATAATGCTGGTTACAAATTAGGAGACGATGTAATGATAGCATTAGATTGTGCTGCTGCAGAATTTTATGTTAACGGAAAATACGACTATACAAAATTCGAAGGCGACTCCGGACAAGTAAGATCAAGCAAAGAACAGGCAGATTACCTGGCTGAATTATCTCGTAAATATCCAATAATCTCGATAGAAGATGGTATGGATGAAAACGATTGGGAAGGCTGGAAATATTTAACAGAACAAATTGGAGATAAAGTGCAATTAGTTGGTGACGATTTATACGTTACTAATGTAGAAAGACTTTCAAAAGGAATAAAAAATAACATCGCCAATTCAATATTAATTAAAGTAAATCAAATTGGTACACTAACCGAAACTATTGCTGCAGTAAATATGGCACATAATGCAGGATATACTTCTGTAATGTCACATCGTTCTGGAGAAACAGAAGATAATACCATAGCAGATTTAGCTGTGGCGTTAAATTGCGGGCAAATTAAAACTGGTTCTGCTTCGCGAAGTGATAGAATGGCAAAATATAACCAGTTGTTACGTATAGAAGAAGAACTGGGAGAAATTGCATATTATCCTAAAGAAAAAGCCTTTAAAATTAAACACTAATTGTTTTTTTTAACATTATTTAAAGCGATTATCAACTTATTGATAATCGCTTTTTTTATACTATAATTTTTTTCAATACATTAATTGTTAAAATGGTTGTTAACGAGTTTTATAAATAGCGACATATTTTGTAACTTAGCGTCCCGCATAAATAAGTAAAAATTCAAAGAAAATATGTCAAAAACTGCTACGTTAGAAATCGACGGAAAAAAGCACGAGTTTCCTTTAATAACAGGAACGGAAAATGAAGTTGCAATAGATATTAAAACCTTAAGATCTTCTACAGGAGGAGTTACTACAATTGATCCAGGTTATAAAAACACAGGGTCTTGTGAGAGTGCCATTACCTTTTTAAATGGAGAAGAAGGAATATTGAGATATAGAGGTTACGCCATTGAGGAATTAGCTGAAAAAGCAGATTTTCTTGAAGTCGCTTATTTACTAATTTTTGGTGAATTGCCAACTCAGGAGCAGTTAGATAAATTTCATTCAGATATAAAAGCACAATCTGTTGTCGATGAAGACATCAAAAAAATATTAGATGCTTTTCCAAAATCGGCTCACCCTATGGGAGTGCTGTCTTCTTTAACAAGCGCCTTAACAGCTTTTAACCCGTCTTCAGTAAATGTAGATTCGGAAGAGGAAATGTATAGAGCCATCGTTAAAATTTTAGGTAAATTTCCAGTGTTAGTGGCATGGACGCTTCGTAAAAAACAAGGTTTACCGTTAGACTATGGCGATAAAAATTTGGGCTATGTAGAAAACATTTTAAAGATGATGTTTAAACAGCCTAACGAAGAGTATACACAAAACCCAGTTTTAGTAAACGCTTTAGATAAGTTATTAATTTTACATGCAGATCATGAGCAAAATTGTTCTACATCTACGGTAAGAATGGTAGGTTCTGCACATACAGGATTATTTGCGTCAATCTCATCTGGAATTTCTGCACTGTGGGGACCATTACATGGTGGTGCAAACCAAGCAGTATTAGAAATGTTAGAAGCTATAAAAGAAGATGGTGGAGACACTAAAAAATTTATGGCTAAAGCTAAAGATAAGGAAGATCCTTTCCGTCTCATGGGCTTTGGGCACAGGGTGTATAAAAACTTCGACCCAAGAGCTAAAATTATTAAGGTAGCAGCAGACGAAGTTTTAGCAGATTTAGGCATGGAAGATCCTGTTTTAGATATTGCCAAAGGTTTAGCATCTGAGGCTTTAAGTGACGATTATTTTGTAAAGCGTAAGTTATATCCAAACGTAGATTTCTATTCAGGAATTATTTACAGAGCTATGGGTATTCCTGTAGAAATGTTTACGGTTATGTTTGCATTAGGACGTTTACCAGGTTGGATTTCACAATGGAAAGAAATGCGTTTACGTAAAGAACCAATTGGACGTCCAAGACAAGTTTATATTGGCGAAACACACAGGCCTTTTAAAGATATAGAAAAAAGATAATACTAAAATATTATTACAGACAAAAGCTTCATAAGTAATTATGGAGCTTTTTTATATATTTACCTCATGTTAAAACTCAACGTAAAAAACGAAACGTCTCGCCTTCGTGCAGTTATTTTAGGAACAGCTCGAAGTAATGGTCCAACACCTAAAGAGGAAGACGCCTACGACCCAAAATCTTTAGAACATATAAAAGCAGGAACCTACCCTGTGGAAAAAGATATGATTAAAGAAATGGAGGCCGTAGCCAATGTTTTCGAAAAATATAATGTCAAGGTATTTAGACCAGAAATTATAGAAAATTGCAACCAGATTTTTACCAGAGACATAGGTTTTGTTATAGACGATGTATTTGTAAAAGCAAATATTCTACCAGAACGTGAAAACGAATTTGAAGCTATACACTATGTTATCGATCAAATAGATGAGGAAAAAGTAATTAGACCACCAGAAGAGGTGCATATCGAAGGAGGCGACGTTATGCTTTGGAACGATTATATATTTATTGGTACTTACAGAGAGGACGATTATGCAGATTATATTGTGGCCAGAACCAATATGGAGGGTGTTGCTTTTATTGAAAAAACATTTCCGCATAAAAAAGTAAAATCTTTTAATTTAAGAAAATCGCAAACCAACCCAAGAGATAATGCGTTGCACTTAGATTGTTGTTTTCAGCCCATAGGAACAGGAAAAGCCATTTTACATAAAGAAGGATTTCTTGAGGAAGAAGAGTACGAATGGTTGTTAAATTATTTCGGAAAAGAGAACTGTTTCATTATTACAAAAGAAGAAATGTATAGTATGAATAGTAATATTTTCTCTATTTCTGAAAATGTTATTATTTCTGAAAAAAACTTTACACGATTAAACACCTGGCTTCGTAAAAACGGTTTTACTGTTGAAGAAGTTCCTTATGCAGAAATTTCTAAACAAGAAGGTTTGTTACGTTGCAGTACGATGCCTTTGATTAGGGATTAGATTAAGGAAGTTCGTTTAATGTTCTCTGATATGAAACGTTGGAATGTTTTATATCAATCGTTGAACGAAGTTAGCCTAAAATTTTGACAAAGTCAAACACCTAAAACACAACCCTAAAGCTCAAATTAGGTGTAAAACCAAGTGATTTGTTGTCGATTTTAGAGATAGAATTGTCTTCATTTAAAATATAATAACTGTTTAATGTATTATTTCGGTTAAATAAGTTCCAAATCGACAGGCCAGCTTCTGCGTTAGCCTTATTAGCAACCTTAAAGTTATAGGTTCCGGAGAAATCGGTTCTAAAATAATCGTCAAGTGTGTTGTTATTAGCAGTATCGTAATTTATAGTATTGTCGAAAACAGGCTGCGTAGTGTTAGGTGTAGTTACAGGTTTTCCAGAGTGCCAATTAAAACCAAGTGCAAGTTTTAACTGTTTAAGTGTGTATGTTCCTGCAAAGGTTAGCGCGTGTGTTATGTTAGTATTATTGGCAAAAGCTTGCGCATTATTTATTGTTGGAAAATTATAGTTATTGTCGCTAATAGAGTAACTTAACCAACTACTAAACTGGTTAAATTGTTTATTTACTAAAAAATCGATGCCTTTAATTTCGTAAGCGCCTATTGCGTTTATATTTTGATATTGGTTTTGAAAACCTTGACTTCTGGTTGTTATGCCTTCTACATTTTTTATAAAAGCTTCTGCGCTTAACAGGAGTTTGTTTTTATTATAATGTAAGCCAATAGAGGCTTGTTTACTCTCTATAATTGGCAAGGTGGTGTTATTTGCTAAAACCCAGCGTCTTTTTTCAATACCTAAAAAATCGTTTTGTCTGTCTATTACCTGGGAGGTAACCTGACTTTTAAATTCGCCTAAAAACTCAACTTTAAAATGCTTTAAAAATTTGTGATTAAAACTTAAACGAGGTTCTACCAATAATAAATTAAAAGGCTTAAAATAATTACTGCGCGCACCTGCTTTTAAGTGTGTTTTATTGTTGTAAGAGGAATATGCAAATTCACTAAAAGTAGCATGAGTGCTCACCACGCGTTTTATGTCGCTTCTAAATGAGGGATTGTTAATCTCTTCGAAATTAGTGATACCAACTTCAGAAAACTGATAGCCATTGGTCCATTGTAAACGCGTATTAAAATCTAATTTTAATTGTAGAGTAATCCCATTGTCTAAAACGGTGTTGTTTTGTTGTAAACGCTGGTTGTTTTCAACATCAAAATTGGTGGCTTTTAATTTATAGTCGGAAATATTAAGCTGTACATCTGTGCTTAATACTTTGCTCCATTGTCTGTTGTAATTTAATCCAGCGGCAAGATTGTATTGTGTAATACCACTATTTAATGCAGTAGTAATAGTGTTGCTTGAGCTGTTTTCCATATAATCAAGTGAATTAAATATGGTAGTAAAACTCAATCTAAGTTTATCTTTAGCCGAAAGATCATGAAGCAACTTGGCGCTTACATCGTAAAAATAAAAGGTTTCGTTAGATGTAAAATTTTGGTTGTTTTCTGAAGTATTGTCCACATCAGAGTCCTGGAAAATACGATCGAAGTATTGTTGGTACGTCGGTGAGTTTACAAGGTCTGTTACAGAGCGTCTTGCCGATAATTGCAATTCCATATTGTCTTGCAGTTTTAGTTTAGAAAAACCATCTGCCTGAACTAAATTGAAGCCTAAACCATGTCTTGATTTTTTGTTAACGTCCTTGTCTAAACGTATGTCTATAGTACTGGAAACACCATCACCATACAGTGCACTTGTTCCGTTTTTAAAGACTACAACATTAGAAATCAGGTTTGGGTTAAAGGCAGAAATTAATCCAAAAAAATGACCAGATTGATACATCTTTATGCCTTCCCATAATATTAAATTCTGGTCGTGGGTCCCACCACGCACGTTTAAACTTGAAACCGTCTCATCTACACTTAATACACCTGGTAAGGCTTGAAATGTTTGCAAAACATCTGGCTCGATTAAGCCTGGAAGAATGCCAAATTCCTCTGGGTTAATAATTACTTCTCCTGTTTTTGTTTTTGTAATACCAGTGGTTAAAAAAGTAATTAATTGAACTTCCTCAAGGGCTTCAATAGGTCTTGTTACCTTTCTGCTTGGTGCTATTGCAACAAACCGACTGTTTATAATTTTAAAATTTAAATTAGTGTTTGTTCTAAGAAAAGTAATAGCGTCGTTGTAAGAGAGTAATGTAGATGGTTCGTTTATTTCAACACCTTCGACTGTTTTATCTGCATAGGTAAACCTAATATCAAAACGTTTTTCTAAAGCTTTTAAAACTGTGGTAATTGGTAGTCTTTCAGTTTTTGTAGTCTGTGAGTTCACGCTAAAAAAACTAAAAAAAAATAGGACTATTAAGAGAGTTAACGTAATGTTTTTACTCACGCTTTAGCAATATCTTAGTGTTGCTTTTACTATAGGTTAAGTTAAGAGGAATAGTAATGGCTTGCAATGCAACGTCCAAATTATTATGCGCAAAACTACCTGTAAACAACTGGTTTGTATCTATAGTATTAACGCTAAAAGTAACATTGTATTGTCTTTCGAATTCTGCAATTACCTGAGCATATGGCATACTTTTAAAAGCACTTTCATTATTAATCCAAAATGGATTTGTAGCTTTTATAAGAGGCGTTTTAACATGTTTACCATTAATTATTAAAAAACTGTTGCCAGGTTTTAAAATAATGTTAGAATTATCGTGGGTTACTTTTACAGAACCTTCATAACAAACAACCTCAAATAAATCAGCTCTGTTTTTAACATTAAACTCTGTGCCTAAAACACTAACATCTCCAGCAGAAGTATGTACGCTAAATTTAGAACCTTTAGCAACTTTAAAATAGGCTTCACCATTTAAGTCTATATCACGCGCTGTGCTCCAGTTCTTTTTATTAAAAGCTAAAGTAGTCTCTGCATTTAAAATAACTTGAGAGTTATCTGGCAGCGCAATAGTTTCTTTCTCGGCAATTTGAGTATTAATGGTAGTGTTTAACGTTGTAGTATAATAATAAGTGGCAAAACAAATAGCTAATACAGCAGCAATTCTTACGAAAGGTTTTAACCAGCTTTTTTGTGTTTTGGTTTTGCTTTTAAGTGCGAATTGTAATTTTTCTAATTCAGCATCAGCAGGATAAGAAGACGGTTTAAATTGTTGTAAGGCAGTATTCAACCTCATTAATTCGTTATAGTCGTCAAGCTGTTTAAAAGCTTCCAACTCTTGCGAATTAAGGCTGTTATCTAACCATTTTTTTATTAACTCTTCTTTTTTCATAATATCTTACTCAAACATATAACAACTATATATTAAAAACTCCTACCTTTTTTAAAAGCTACTAATTTAATTTTATAACTCCTTGATATCTTCACGTAATTTCTTTAATGCACCATAAATACGTTTTTCTACAGCTTTACTACTAATACCTAACAATTCTGCTATCTCTTTGTGTTTTTTACCTTCAACCCGATTCATCAAAAAAGCAGTACGTTGCGCTTCACTTAAGCGAGAAAGTGCAGTTTCTAATTTTTGCATGTATTGTTTTTCTTCCAGTATAAATTCTGGCGAAAGGTTGGTTTGATGTTTTTGTTTTAATTTTTGGTGTTTTAATACAATTTTATGGTGTTTCGCTTCATTTAACATTAAATTATTAGCAATAGTAAAGAGATAGCTTTTTGCCTTTTCTGGCGCTACTTTTTTACAGTTTTCCCACAATTTAATAAAGGCATCTTGGGTTTTGTCCTTAGGATTTAAATGGTCTCCAAATTTATAATACAGGAAATTGTGCAAGTCTTTCGCATACTTTTTAAAAAGCGCATTAAAGCGAATCTCATCACAAATATTATCATGTAATTTTTTTGCCATATCGGTTTTTAAGAACGGTCTAAATGTAAAAAAAAACAAATACAGAGTTAGGAATTTTTAAAACTTAATTGTTTTAATACTGAATAAGCAATACAAAATAAGCCCAAAAAACCAATAATTATGAATATTCAATCAACAAAACTTTTTTGCAAAAAAATCCTTTTACTAATCGTTGTGTTTTGCTCTGCATTAGCCTGCCAGAATGAAAATTCAGATATTACACCTCCCAATAATCAAGACATTATCATTCAAGATTCAGCCTTGGGAAATGCCCTTGTTAATTTGGCGACTTTAGATGGGTCTTTAGATAACGTTATAGATAATGCAAATTGTATCTTAGTTAATTTACCAGTTACGGTGATGATAAATGGCGTTGAATTTACAATCGATAGCATTGAGGATTACGAAGTAATTGAAGCTATTTTTAATGAATTTGATACAGATAATGACGATATAGAAATAGTGTTTCCAATAGTTATAACTTTAAACGATTATACACAAGTTGACATTGCCAATTATACAGAATTAGAGAGTTTTATCGAGCAATGTTCTGGCGAAAATGAAGACGATGATGATATAGAATGTATCGATTTTCAATACCCAATATCATTTTCAATCTACGATGCTAATTTTCAACTCACCGAAACTGTAGTTATAAATAATGATGAAGCGCTTTATAATTTTATAGCAAATTTATCAGGTGGCGTTTTGGCCAGTTTAAACTTTCCGGTAACTATGATTTTAAGCGATGGTTCTACAGTAGTGGTTAACAATAACGAAGAATTGGAAATCATAATTGCTGAGGCAGCAGACGATTGCGATGAAGATGATGATAACGATTGGGATGACGATAATTATGACTGCACGGAAGATAATATTGTGTCTAACTTGTTAGAATGCTATTGGGTTATTGTGGCGTATAATGGAAATGACACCTTTATTCAATATGATATTGAATTTCATGCAAATGGAGCTTTCGAAATGCACGAAGGATCTGCAACTTCTGCAATTGGTGGTGCCTGGGAAATGTCTGTAAGCAATGATGGGTTACCAGAATTGGTTATCACGCAACTCACAGCGTTTCAACAAGATTTAATAGGATCTTGGGTAATTATCGATTGCGATGCCGATAGACTGGAGCTGGTAAACGGAAATAACACCATGGTTATGGAACAGGATTGTAACCCGAATGAAAATCCTTTTACGTGTTTTGAAAGTTTTGATGCTGAAATTGTTGTATGCGACGACAATGGCGACGGTTTTGGAGTATTTGATTTAAATACAGTTTTTGCTAATTGTGAAACCTCTTCATTAACTATAACTTTTCATGAAACGCTTGTAGATGCTCAGGTAAATGTAAATGTATTGTTATCACCTTATAACAATATCATTGTATCGCAACAAACGATTTTTGCTAGAGTAGAAATGCTATCTACTGGCAATTTTGAAATTTTTGAAGTAGATTTAATCGTCGAAAACTGTAACCCTTCAGGATGTACAGAAAGTGATGTAGATGTGTATTTAGTAGAATGCATCTGGAATGTTGTTAATTACAATGGCAGTAACGATTTAATTACTTACGATTTAGATTTCGACGCTAACGGAACACTTTTAATCACAGGAAACGGACAGGCGATTTCGTCAACATGGTCTACAAGCCAAACAAGCGATGGTGTTTGGGTAGAATTTACAGGTGTAAACGGTCCAAATATTCAAGCCATTTCTGGAAACTGGTTAATTGTAGAGTGTGAATCGGACCGACTGCAAATGGATCAAGGAAGTAATACCATGGTTATCGAGCAAGATTGCACAAGTAATAATACCTGTACAGAAGGAGATGTAGATGGAATTCTGCAAGAATGTGAATGGACAATTACAAGCTATGCTGGTGATACAGGTTTTAATATTTTCAACATTAATTTTACAAGTCTAACAAATGCAATAATTTATACGCCAAATAGTACAGAAGATTATACTATGAACTGGTCAACCGTAGGAAACGGAAATCAAGTTACCATTACGTTCTCTAATATTTCTGGTGGAAATGTGCAAGTTTTAAATGGAGACTATATTGTTGTGGAATGCACTGCAGATCAATTGATTTTGCATGATGTAAATAACAGTAATAATGAGTTAGTTTTAGATAAAGATTGTAATTAATGTAAAGCACAGGTAATGCCATAATTACCTTTTTTAGTTGGTTATTTAATTGGAAAGAGTCGTCAATTTTGATGACTCTTTTTTTTAAAATGGCACAATATAAAGTGTTAAAAATTAGTTATTTAATAAAGTTTTTTTTGAAAAAATATTAACTTATAACCAAACACATAAAACTTATATTATGAAAACAAATTTTAAAATAAGTATTCTGGTATTAATGTTTTCACTGGTGCTTTCAGCCTGTTCATCAGATGATGATGCTCCAAATAATTCAAACAATAATGCCGCACAAATACAAGCCATAGTAACAGCAATGCAGGAAGGTAACTGGGTTATTACTTATTTTTTCGATACAGATCAAGAAGAAACAAGTAATTTTACTAATTACACTTTTTTGTTTTCAGGCGACAATCAATTAGTTGCTACAAGTGAAACGGCAACCGTTACCGGAAGTTGGTCCGTAACAAATAGTAGCAACTCTTCAAGCAGTAGTGACGATGATATAGACTTTAATATTGTTTTTGCCACCCCTCCTAACTTTGAAGAACTGTCAGATGATTGGGATATCGTTTCCCATTCAGCAACAAAAATAGAACTTATAGATGTTAGTGGTGGTAATGGAGGAACAGATTACCTTACTTTCGAAAAGTTATAGTTTTATATTACCATTCAATTTTTAAAAGGTTACTAATTTTAGTAGCCTTTTTTTGCAGAATTATTTGTTAACTTCACTTCGTTAATACACTTCAAATTCATAAATTTGCGACTCAAAATAATGAGTAAGACTGCCAACTGCAGACTGAAATACTGAATACCGAACAATATGTTTAATAATTTAAGTGAAAAGTTAGATAAAGCGCTACACGTACTAAAAGGCCACGGAAGCATTACAGAAGTTAATGTTGCCGAAACCTTAAAAGAAGTACGCCGTGCACTTTTAGATGCCGATGTTAACTTTAAAATAGCTAAAGATTTTACTAACAGAGTAAAAGAAAAAGCCTTAGGGTCTAACGTATTAACAACGTTACAGCCAGGACAATTAATGGTTAAAATCGTTAAAGACGAGTTAACCGAATTAATGGGTGGTGATGCCGAGGGTTTAAACCTTTCGGGAGCACCAACTGTAATTTTAATGTCTGGTTTACAAGGTTCTGGTAAAACCACGTTCTCTGGAAAATTAGCGAATTTTCTTAAAACCAAAAAAACAAAGAAACCGTTATTAGTTGCCTGTGATGTTTACAGACCAGCAGCGGTAGACCAATTACACGTGGTTGGAGATCAAATCAAGGTAGACGTCTACAGCGATAAAGGCAATAATGACCCAGTTGCAATTGCGCAAGCTGGTATTGCACATGCCAAAGAAAATGGGCATAATGTGGTTATTATAGATACAGCAGGTCGTTTAGCGGTTGATGAGGCCATGATGACCGAAATTTCTAACATCCATAAAGCCATCCAACCACAAGAGACACTATTTGTTGTGGATTCTATGACTGGACAGGATGCGGTAAATACTGCAAAAGCCTTTAACGATGTATTAAATTTTGATGGTGTAATTCTTACCAAATTAGATGGTGATACGCGTGGTGGAGCAGCCATCTCTATTAAATCTGTAGTAAACAAACCAATTAAATTTATTGGTACAGGTGAAAAGATGGAAGCTATTGACATTTTCTATCCTTCTCGTATGGCAGATCGTATTCTTGGAATGGGTGATGTTGTTTCATTGGTAGAAAGAGCGCAAGAGCAGTTTGATGAGCAGGAAGCAAGAAAACTTCAAAAGAAAATAGCTAAAAACCAATTCGGGTTTGATGATTTCTTAAAACAAATTCAGCAAATTAAGAAAATGGGTAATATGAAAGATCTTGTAGGCATGATTCCTGGTGCAGGAAAAATGATGAAAGATGTAGATATCGACGACGATGCCTTCAAACATATTGAAGCAATCATTCATTCTATGACGGTTCAGGAAAGAACAAATCCTTCAGTAATAAATGCAAGCCGTAAAAAACGAATAGGAAAAGGTTCTGGAACATCTGTACAGCAAGTAAATCAATTGCTAAAACAATTCGACCAAATGAGCAAAATGATGAAGATGATGCAAGGTGGAAAAGGAAAAGCAATGATGAATGCTATGAAAAACATGAGGTAACTCATGTTTTTTTATTTATAATAAAAAAAATTTATCCAACTAAACGATTACAACAATGACTATACTTGACGGGAAAAAAGTAAGCAACGATATTAAAAATGAAATCAAAGCTGAAGTTGATAAAATGAAAGCTAATGGTGAAAAAGTACCTCATTTAGCTGCTGTTATTGTTGGAAATGATGGTGCAAGTTTAACATATGTTGGTAGTAAAGTTCGTGCTTGTGAGCGTGTAGGTTTTGAATCTACAATGGTACGCTTATCTAACACAACCAGTGAGGTTGAGTTGTTAGATAAAATTGAAGAATTAAATAACAACGACGATATTGACGGCTTCATTATTCAATTACCATTACCACAACAAATTGATACGCAAAAAGTACTAATGGCAGTGCATCCAGATAAAGATGTGGATGGTTTTCACCCAATGAATTTTGGAAAAATGGCATTAGATATGTCAACTTTTATTCCTGCAACTCCATTTGGAATTTTAGAACTTTTAGATCGTTACAATGTCTCTACAAAAGGTAAGCATACGGTTGTTATTGGTCGTTCGCATATTGTTGGAAGGCCAATGAGTATTTTAATGGGTAGAAAAGGATTTCCAGGAAACTCTACAGTTACGTTAACACATAGTCATACAAAAAATATTACTCAAATTACCAGTCAGGCAGATATTATAATTTCAGCATTAGGCGTGCCAAATTTCTTAAAAGCCGAAATGGTAAAGGACGATGCCGTTATAATTGATGTTGGTATTACAAGAGTTCCGGACGAGTCGCATCCTAAAGGCTACATTATCACTGGAGATGTGGATTTCGAAAACGTAAGCAAAAAAGCAAGTTTTATTACTCCAGTTCCTGGAGGAGTAGGACCAATGACCATTGCAATGTTGCTTAAAAACACTCTGTTAGCAAGAGAACGCCATAGAATGTAATATGTTACAATTTGTATATTGTAACGTGATATTATTCAATTTAAGTTTTACAGGTTCAGTAGAAATAGGAAGCATTCAACATATTATTCCTATGTTGTTAGCTATTGTTTTTGCAATACTTTTAATTCAGTTTTCTAAAAATAAACTGAGTGAAACACAGCAAAAGAACGTATTTAAAGGTTTAGGCTTTTTTGTTTCGCTTACTGTCTTAGCATTTCATATTAACCTTTTTTTAAAGGGAAATTATAGTATAGTTACAGATTTGCCATTGTTTCTATGTAGTTTTATGGCGCTTTTTATTTTTATTTTTACAAGTACAATAAAATATTGGTTATATGAAATTTTACTATTCTGGATAGTTGCAGGAACAAGCCAGGCGGTTATTACGCCAGATATTCCTTTTGGGTTCCCAACTTTCGATTACTTTAGATATTGGATTGCACATTTAGGGCTTTTGGTCATTATTTTTTATGCGACCTTTGTATTTAACATGCGACCAACCTGGAAAAGTGTTTTTAAATCGTTTATAGCCTTACAACTGTATATGGTTATATTATTTACAATCAACTACCTGCTGGGAGCCAATTATTCTTATTTAAACCAAAAGCCAAATTCAGCTTCTTTATTAGATTATTTAGGAGAGTGGCCTAACTACATTATAGTAGTTGAGTTATTTTTAATTCCTTATTTTTTTATTATTTACCTGCCGTTTTTTGTTGCTGAGAAAGTAAAAAAAACTATTTAGCAAATAGTTGATTAAGATCTTTAAAAGCTTTAAACTCTAAAGCATTTCCAGCAGGATCTTTAAAAAACATCGTGGCTTGTTCTCCCACAAGACCTTCAAAACGAATGTAGGGCTCGATGATGAACTTAATGTTTTTCTGTTTTAAATCTTCTGCGAAAGCGTGAAACGTTTCCCAAGGTAGCACCACGCCATAGTGCGGTACTGGTACGTGTTTTCCATCTACTGTATTAGTGGTGTCTTCTACTTTAGATTTTTCTTTATAATGAATAACTAATTGGTGACCAAAAAAATTAAAGTCTACCCAATGCTCACTACTTCTGCCTTCCTCACAATTTAAAACGTCTTTATAAAAAACACGACATTCCTGTAGGTTATGTACAGGAATGGCAATGTGAAAAGGTGAAATTTTTGTCACGTTCTTTTATTCTGCAGGTTTATCTTTTCTGTATTTAAGCATCGACACGCCAGCAAGAAAAAAGATGACGCCTAAAATTGTTAATGCGTAAGGACTTAAAGCTACAATATCGGTACCAAAGATGCCAAGTACACCTAAAATAAGTGCAATCATTCCTCCAATGGTAAGTACTAAAGATAATATCTTTATCATAATATGTGTGGTTTTGTTAGTGTTTGTAAAGTATGAAAATATAAATAATATTTCAAAAAAATGCTCAAATAGTTAAATTGAATTGTCAATTTACTCTTTTCTTCTATTTATAGTATGAATTTTTTTAGCTTCAGTTTTCTGTTTGTAATGTTTGTCAGAATCTTCCAAAAGCATATTTAGAGTCTTTAATTCTTCAGCAGTAAACTCACGGTATTCGCCAACAGGAACATCAAGTTTTATATTCATAATTCGCGTACGCTTAAGTGATGTTACTTCGTAAGTAAGGTATTCGCACATACGGCGAATTTGCCTGTTTAAACCTTGCGTTAAAATAATACTAAACGAGTGAGCATCTATTTTTCGGACTGTACATTTTTTAGTGGTTTTATCTAAATCTTCTAAATAAATCCCTCCAGCCATGCGTTTAATAAAGGTTTGAGAAATTGGTTTATCTACAGTAACTATGTATTCTTTTTCGTGATTGTTACTGGCACGAAGTATTTTATTTACAATATCACCATCGTCTGTTAGGAAAATTAAACCTTCACTTGGCTTATCTAATCGGCCAATAGGAAAAATACGCTTTGGGTATTTAATGTAATCGATAATATTGTCTTTTTCTACACGAGTATCAGTAGTACAAACAATACCAACAGGTTTGTTAAAGGCGAGATATACAAAATCTGCTTTACGTTCTGTTATCGATTTTCCATCCACTTCAACCACATCGTTTTCGGTCACTTTAGTGCCTAATTCTGGCACTACACCATTTATGGTTACACGTCCGGCATCAATTAATCTATCGGCTTCGCGACGTGAGCAATAGCCAGCTTCGCTAAGGTATTTATTAAGTCTGGTTAATTTTTCTTCCATACGGTAAAGTTACAATTTAAGTTTGGATGAAATCAATTACATGTTTATTTACCACGTTATTACGTAAACCATGACCGTAACCTTTGGTAGATATAAATTCCACATTTTTATGATTCTTAGCAATCATTTCCGCATCATTAAACGGAATGATTTTGTCTTCAATATCATGAATAATTAAAGTCTTAGTGTTAATCGTCTTAGCAAAATTTGCCAAAGAAAAATGAGAGGGTGCTTTATTAAATCGCTCTACTACTAAATTATTAAGTCCGTTTTCAACACGTTTATTATAACCCATCATATCTACATAGCGTTTAAACACACCTGTAAATTCTGAAGGCGCACCCAATAAAATCAATTTTTCTAAATTTTTATTTTGATAGGTGTGTTGGTAAAATCCCGTAGACATACCTCCAACCGAGTGGCCAATAATAATTTGAGGTTTAAAATGTTTTGCTGCAACGTGAATACATTCTGAATATAATACGGCATTAAATTGTTTACCACTTGATCCACCATGAGCAGGAGCATCGATAGATACAATGTTGTAATCTAATGTTTTAAGCTGAAGAATTAATGCTTCCCAACGGTGTGTGTTACTCTCCCAGCCATGAGCAAGCAAAATTGTTTTGCCTTTACCTTTCCATTGGTAGGTAGAAATTTGAAGATCTTTATATTTTAAATGATGCGTTTCTGCTGAATCTAAAAATGTTTTCTGATTCTCTAATATGCGTCCTTTTCTTGGTGTGGCGAATAAGTCTAATGCTTTTCTTGAAGCATATCGTGGTGAAATATAGCTCATTGTATTTACCAGACCACCTATTATTTTTACAATTGTATTTGCCATTTATTCGTCCTCCCTGTTTACTAAGTCCATAGAAAAAGCGGGTGTGCATATTGCTAAATATTCGCAAGCAACTGTAAATGGATTTGAGTATTGCACGCGTGTATTTTTTTCTATTTTAATAGATTGTCCAGCCTCTAAAACAAGTTCCTCACCTTCGATTATAAATTGCTTTTTGCCTTTAATTATATACGTGTATTCATCAAATTCCGGAGTTTGAAATGGTTCACTCCAGCCAGCAGGCGCAACCATGTGAGCTATGCTAATGTTTTTATTACCATCTGTGGCTCTCCCAAAGTGTTCTTCTATTAGTTTGCCATCTGTAGTTGGTACTACGAACGGGCTGTTTTGTATTTTGTATTTTTTGTTTCCCATAAATATTATTTAAGCGGTTTTTTCTTAATCATGCCACCTTTTAAATCTTTTACAATGCCCATAATAATAAAAGCCTTTTCATCTATTTTATCAATTTCGGTATGTAATTTAGCAAGTTCCAATCTTGTAACAACGGTATAAATAATATCCTTGTCGTAGCTTTTTCCAGACGTACCATAACCACCTTTTCCAGCATAAATAGTACAAGCACGACCAAGCTTGTTAGTTATCATGTGTTGTAAAGCTTCATGATGCTGAGAAATTATGGTAACACCAACGTACTCTTCTACACCATCTACTACAAAATCTATTGTTTTTGCAGCGGCTAAATATGTTAAAATCGCGTACAGCGCGATTTCAATAGAAAGGGTATAAGCTCCAACCGAGAATATAATAATGTTAATTAAAAGTAGAACATCACCAATGGTTAAAGATAGTTTTCTACTTAAGTAAATAGCTAAAACTTCGGTGCCGTCTATTACACTGCCACCTCGCATGGCCATGCCAATTCCTAAACCTAAAAAGAAACCGCCAAAAATTGAGATGAGTAACTTGTCGTCTGTTATTGTTGGGTAATCTACAAAATGCACTACAACAGCTAAAAAAGCAATGGCAACAATGCTTTTAAGTGCAAATTTTTTGCCTATAGTTTGTGTAGCTAAAATAAGAAAGGGAATATTTACTAATAACAATAAAATCCCAAGAGATAACGATGTAATGTTTTGTAATAATAATGAAATACCGGTTGCGCCTCCATCTATAAAATTGTTTGGTAATAAAAAGCCATTTAAACCAAAACCAGCAGAAAAAACTCCTATTGTTATAAATATAAATTCTTTAATAGCATGGCTTATCTCAACCTTAAGGTTTTTAAGTACAGGAGCTATCTGCGCAGAAGTGACAGGTGCTTTTTTTAACTGTTTTGCTTCAATTCTCTTTCGAGCAATGTCTACTAAAAATTTAGAAAAAAGTGGATTCATTGCTTGCTGTTATTGGGTTTAAATAGAGAAACTTAATTGTTAATAATAGGTAATTGTAAAAATAAGATTACCAACCAACCATAAAATACTTAATTTTTGCAGTATCTGGAATGTTTGCTTCTTCAATTTTTTTAGATATATCGAAACGTAATTCTCCAGGTAAATCGTCTTTGCTTATTGTAAAAAAGGTATTGTTTTCGTTTACAAAGATAACTGCATTTCTAAGCGTATTTTCTATACTTGAAATTTTATGACTTGCCTTTAAGTCACCAAATGTACTAAGTGTATTTATGCCTTTACTGGTTTTATAACGACTATCTAAAATCTTTACTGTGCTAATGGTTGCAGTAGAATCTAAAGCCTCTTTAGGCGATAATTCTAATAGTTTTTTTCCGCCTTTTTCAAAAATTTGAATGTCGTTTATATTGCCTAAAAACTCATCGCCAGCGATATTTTTAACTATAGAATCTTTGGCATAAATTGTTTCCAATTCTTTAACTTGTGTGGAATCGGTTAATAAACCAACATTGTGTTTTGAAACTAAAAAAGGATCAACTTCATTTTTACAAGCTGTTACAGATAAAGTAACAGCTATAATTGGGATAATTATTTTTTTCATACATATTTCCCGAGAAAGCGGGAATCTTATAATTATTATTATTATTATTTCTTTTTAGGGATAAGTGAGCGCTGAAAACTGAGACTGCCACTGAACACTTTTTTCACATTACTTTCTTTAAAATCCCAAACACACTACGTATAAAAGTAGCACTTGTTAATACTTTAACGATTGGGTTTTGCGCTGTGCTGCGTCTTCTTGTGGTTGTTCGGCTTGCTGCTTTTTTAGCTTTTGCAGCAGCTTTTTCTTCTTTGGCTTCAGCTTTTATTTTAGCTTCTTCTGCTTTGTCAATTTTTTTATTAAGCATTTCGTAAGCACTTTCTCTATCTATTTCTTCGTTGTATTTTAATACTAATTTAGAATCGTCTAGTAGCGTTTGAAGCTCGTTTTCGGTTAAAATATCCATTCTACTCATTGGAGCACGCATCATGGTTGCGGCCAAAGGTGTTGGGCGTCCTTTTTCGTCTAAAGCAGAAACCAAGGCTTCACCAGTTCCTAAGGAAGTTAAAATATCTGCAGTGTCATAATATGCAGTATCTGGATAATTTTGTGCAGCCAATTTAATAGCTTTTCTGTCTTTTGCAGTAAATGCACGTAAGGCATGTTGGATTTTTAAACCTAACTGACTTAGTACGCCTTCAGGTACATCGGTTGGATTTTGTGTTACAAAATATAAACCTACACCTTTACTACGAATTAGTTTTACTATGCTTTCAATCTGGTTTAATAATGCTTTCGAAGCTTCGTTAAAAATTAAATGTGCTTCGTCTATAAACATCACCAATTCTGGTTTTCCAGAATCGCCTTGTTCTGGTAATGTTTCATAAATTTCGGCTAATAGACTTAACATAAACGTAGAAAAAAGCTTCGGTTTATCTTGAATATCTGTTAAACGAATGATATTAATATAACCACGAGAATCGCGTGTTGTTCTTAGTAAATCTTCAACTTCAAAACTTTTTTCGCCAAAAAATAAATCGCCACCTTGTTGCTCTATTTCTACAACTTTACGCAAAATAGCACCTGTTGAGGCAGTCGAAATTCTTCCATATTCATCTTCAAATTCGGCTTTACCTTCTTTTGTGCAGTATTGTAATATTTTTTTAAAATCTTTTAAATCTAAAAGCGGTAGTTTGTTATCGTCACAGTATTTAAAAATAACGGCAACCACACCAGATTGTGTTTCGGTTAAATCTAAAATTCTTGATAATAAAACAGGACCAAATTCTATAACGGTTGCACGTAATCGTACGCCATCTTGTTCAGAAAGACTCATGATTTCCACAGGAAAACCTTTGGCTTCAAAATCTAAACCAATAGCAGCATGACGTTCGTCTATTTTAGCATGTCCAGGACTTGGTTGCGCCAAACCGCTTAAATCACCTTTTATATCCATTAATAAAACAGGAATACCTTTATCGCTTAAATTTTCGGCTAAAACTTGAAGGGTTTTTGTTTTTCCTGTTCCGGTTGCTCCTGCAATTAAACCGTGACGATTCATGGTTTTTAAAGGAATTTTTACAAAAGCATCCTTAATTGTTTCACCATCTAACATAGCCGAACCTAAAGTTATAAACTCGCCTTTAGTGGTGTTTCCATCTGTAATATGCTTAAAGAATTCGTCTTTTCTACTCATAATTGGTTTGTTTGCTGTAAAAATAGTAATCTTAGCCGAATTGACTGAATAATCTTTCAGAATTTAATAAGTAAAAACTTCTAATTCCTAACTAAAAGCTTCAAACTTAATTTCTATCTTTGCAAGCTATGACGCAAGAAGTTCAGGAATTAGTAAATAAAGGGAAAATGTTGCCTTTAATGGAAGAGTTTTATACCATTCAAGGCGAAGGTTTCCATAAAGGGACAGCTGCTTATTTTGTAAGAATTGGCGGTTGTGATGTTGGTTGCCATTGGTGTGATGTAAAGGAAAGTTGGATAGCGCAATTGCATCCACCAACAGAAACCGAAAAAATTGTAGCCAATGCTAAAAAGTATAGTAAAACTATTGTTGTAACTGGTGGCGAACCATTAACTTGGGACATGACCGAGTTGACAAAGCAATTGAAAGCGGAAGGTATGAGTATTCATATTGAAACGTCTGGAGCTTATGAGTTAACTGGTATATGGGATTGGATTTGTTTGTCACCTAAGAAAATGAAACTCCCTACACAAGGTGTTTACGATAAAGCAAATGAGTTAAAATGCATTATCTATAATAAAGACGATTTTCGCTTTGCGGAAGAGCAAGCTTTAAAAGTAAATGCGGATTGTATATTATATCTTCAGCCAGAATGGAGTAAACGCGAAACTATGATTCCGTTAATTGTTGATTACGTTATGGCGAACCCGAAATGGAAAGTCTCTTTACAAACGCACAAGTATTTAAATATACCTTAATAAAAAAGCCTTCAGAATTTCTGAAGGCTTTTTTATTTGTGATTTGATGTTGTTTCTAATTACTTAGTAAAAGGAACGGCAACTCTAACTTTGTCCCAACCTAAGTGCATATGCACACCATCATCAGATTTTTCAAAAGTGATAGAAAAAGCTTCCAAAGAGTCTTCGCCCATTGTTGCAGGAACAGTAATTCTTGCAACATCATTTGTTTTGTCGTAAGAATAGCTTCCCCAAACATTAAGGTCATTACTTAAAATAACGGTCCATTCTTTTTCTCCAGGAATGGTAAATAATGAATAAGTGCCAGCTTTAATAGTGGTATCTCCTAATTTCATATCAACATAAAATGTAATTTCTGCAGCTTCATTAGCTCCAGTTCTCCAAACTTTTCCATTTGGTGCTAATTTGTCTAAACTACGTCCTTTAAGTTGTGGACGACTGTAAATAACCTTTACAAGTTTATTGGATTCTTTATAGCTGGTAGGAAAAGACGCAGCATCTAATGGGCTTTTGTCTAATGGTGCGAAATCTTGAGCAGTTACATTAAACGATAAAAACATCATAAATGCGAAAGCAATAGAAGTAATAAGTTTTGATTTTTTCATAATTGTTTGATTTTTAGTGTCTGTTAAAAATACTCTTTATTAGTCTTAAGTATTTCTTAAAAGTCGGTTTAAGATGTTAAACTTTACATTTATAATGATTTGATTTAAATGCTTAAAATAATATTTCAATTAAATATTAAAATAGCTTAAAAAGTATTAATTTGTAATCAATTATTAGTTTAATGTTTTAATTATGAAACATAAAGTTAATATTTGCTTCATAAATAATAATAAAAGAATTTAAAATATATAAGTTATGTGTGGAATTGTATGTGCTTTCGACCTCAAACAAAAATCTGAAGATTTAAGACCTCAAGTTTTAGAAATGTCTAAAACCATTCGTCATCGTGGACCAGACTGGTCTGGTATATATAGCGACGACAAAGCCATTTTGGCGCACGAGCGTCTGGCCATTGTAGATCCTGCTTCTGGAAAACAACCGTTATTTAGCCCAGATAAAAAATTAATATTAGCTGCGAATGGCGAAATATACAATCACAGAGCCATTAGAAAGCAGTTTGAAGGCAAGTACGATTTTCAGACGCAAAGTGACTGCGAAGTTATTTTAGCGTTATACCAAGAAAAGGGAGTGGATTTTGTCGACGATATGAACGGCATTTTTGGTTTCGCTATTTACGATACAGAAAAAGATGAATACTTTATTGCACGTGACCATATGGGAATCATTCCATTATACATTGGTTGGGATCAAAATGGAACATTTTATGTTGCTTCAGAATTAAAAGCCTTAGAAGGTGTTTGTACTAAAATTGAATTGTTTCCTCCTGGACATTATATGTCGAGTAAAGATGGGAAGTTTGTAAAATGGTACAAAAGAGACTGGAGTGATTATGAAGCAGTAAAAGATAACGAAACCAGTATTGCAGAAATAAAAGAAGCTTTAGAGGCTGCAGTTCACAGACAGTTAATGAGCGACGTCCCATACGGTGTGTTACTTTCTGGAGGATTAGACAGTTCTGTTACGTCTGCAATTGCAAAAAAATACGCGCAAAAACGTATTGAAAGTGACGATGAAAAAGATGCTTGGTATCCGCAATTACACAGTTTTTCGGTAGGATTAGAAGGTTCACCAGATTTAGCTGCGGCGCAAAAAGTAGCAGACCATATTGGTACAGTACATCACGAAATTAAATTTACCATTCAAGAAGGTTTAGATGCTATAAAAGATGTAATTTATAACATTGAAACTTACGATATAACAACCATTCGCTCTTCTACGCCAATGTATTTAATGGCAAGAGTTATAAAATCTATGGGTATTAAAATGGTGCTGTCTGGTGAAGGAGCAGACGAAATTTTTGGAGGCTATTTATACTTTCATAAAGCACCAAATGCTAAAGAGTTTCATGATGAAACTGTACGTAAATTAGACAAATTACACATGTACGATTGCCTAAGAGCAAACAAAAGTTTAGCGGCTTGGGGAATTGAAGGTCGTGTGCCGTTTTTAGATAAAGAATTTATGGATGTGGCAATGCGCATTAACCCTCAGGACAAAATGATTAATGGAGAACGCATGGAAAAATGGGTGATTAGAAAGGCATTTGAAGATATGTTGCCAGAAAGCGTTGCGTGGAGACAAAAAGAGCAATTTAGTGATGGTGTTGGTTACAGCTGGATAGATACACTTAAAGAAGTGGTTGATGCAGCAGTAACAGATGAGCAAATGGCAAATGCAAAATTTAGGTTCCCAATACAAACACCAAACAATAAAGAAGAATTTTATTACCGCTCAATTTTTGAAGAACATTTTCCAAGTGATGCAGCGGCTAAAAGTGTACCACAAGAAGCAAGTGTGGCTTGTAGCACTGCTATTGCTTTAGAATGGGATGAAGCGTTTAAAAACATGAACGAGCCTTCTGGTCGTGCAATAGCCAATGTGCACGATAAGGCGTATGTAAAAGCTTAATCGCTATCTTTTTTATTAAATATTAGTAGCTTCAAAACCTCGCTTGTGCGAGGTTTTTTGTATTTAAGTGTGTTTATGTATTGTGTCAAGTGTTCACAATTTGTAAATATTTTATTATCAAGTTATTAGTTTTTTTAATAAAATACTTTAATCTTTATCTTATGGAAAATGTAAAAAACACAGAACATAGTTTGTCTGCTTTTTTCAGGCACTTTGATAATGCAGGAATTGTTGGTCCAATTTCAGAAAAAGCCGTTAAAAATTTAGAACTAAAAAGAAATAATAAAATAAATAGAATGCAACGCATTCATTATTTTGCAATTGGTCATGCATTTAAACAGATTGATGTAAAAACAATTTTTCAATTTGAGTTTAATGAAAATGAGAAAGATGAGGTGCCAACTAAGTTTCTCAATCTACAATCTGATAATTTTCTTTTTGAAGAAAAATTATACTATCTAGTTAGAAACATTAGAAATCTAAATAGTCATTATGCACATACTTTTGATAAACTTGAAGTAGAAGAAAGAATAGATAATAGCATTCTTGATTTTTTGAAAGAAAGTTTTGAGTTGGCTGTTTTGCAAATGCATATAAAAGAAAAAGGAGCGTTACCTAATGATGATTATGAATTGACGAGTTTTCTAAAAAGAATGTTTTTCCAAAAAAAGAAAAATAGTGATAATGATGATAATGAAAGAAAAGAGAAAAATAAAAAATGGAATTTATATGTTGATAGCTTAAAAAGTAAACAAGAGGTTATCGATGCTGTTTTATTTATAAAGATTAATAGCGAATTCTTTTGGGAAATAAATAACGAAGTTGAAGTTTTAAAAATAAAAGCAGGAACCTATCTATCTTTTGATGCTTGTTTGTTTCTAATTTCAATGTTCTTGTATAAAAATGAAGCAAATTCTTTAATTTCTAAAATACAAGGTTATAAGAGGTCTAATAATGATAAAATGAGAAGCAAAAGAGAATTGATTTCCTTTTTTGCAAAAAAATTCTCCAGTCAAGATGTAGATTCTAATGAAACTCATTTAGTAAAGTTTAGAGACATTATACACTATTTAAATCATTATCCTATAACTTGGAACAAAGATTTAAAATTAGAAACTGAAAATAAAAATCCAAAAATGACAAAGGTATTAATAGACCGTATTGTTACAATGGAAATTTATAGAACCTATCCAGATTATGCAGATAAAGCTGACTTTGGTGAATTTGTAAAAAAATATTTATTTTCTAATAGTAATAAAATTCAGAAAAACTATGTGATGAATAAGCTTAGTGATACTGAAAGAGAATATTACGAAGAAATAACACAAGACCCACACATTAAAATTTTTAAAGAAGATATTGAAAATGCTGTAAAACCTATTCGATATAATAGTAGAGAGAATGCCTTTAAAATATTTATAAAACAGTATGTTTTAAAAACCTTTTTTCCTAATAAAAGAGGTTATGAAAGGTTTGCAGAACATAAATATAAATTTAATCGTAAAACAGAAAAAACAGAAGATGTTGAAAAAGATTTTTGGTCAAAACTTTTTATCAACCCAAAAACGGAAACTTTAAAAAAACGAATTATTCAAAATTCGTTAATTGAATCTTATGGAAGAAACCAAGACAGATTCATGAATTTTGCAATGCGATTTTTAGCCGAAAAAAACTATTTTGGTAAAAGTGTAAAGTTTAATTCGTATCAGTTTTATAATAACTTGGAACAGGAAGCATTTATTGAAGAGTTAAAAGCAAATAAATTAAATATAGACCATGCCGAATTAAAAAAGAAAATTGATAAATTAAAATACCACAATGGTAAATTAGTTCATTTTACTACTTATAATAATCATTTAGAAAATTATCCTGAATGGGATATGCCATTTGTAAACCAAAACAATGCTATTTCAATTAAAATTTCAATAGGTAAAGTTGAAAAGAAAATACCTATTCAAAGAAGTTTAATGGTTTATTTTTTAGAAGATGCGCTTTATAGTAAAAATCCAGATGGTAAAGGATTGATTCTAAATTATTATCATGATAGCTATTTAAAAGATTTTATTAAATCTAACAATACATTAGTTACTAATAAAAAAATAACAGTAGAGGAAAAAAGAGATTTTAAAAAGCTGTTGCCAAGAAGATTGTTAAACCAATATTTGCCAGCTATACAAAATAATTTACCTGATAAAACAGTATTAGAAAAGTTATTAATTGAAGCTGAAAAAAAGGAAAATAATTATAATAAATTAATTGAGAAAACTAAAAACATAGAATTCAAGATTAATCAAGCATATACAGATGAGAAATCAACATTATTAGATGATTTAAAAAAACGAAACAAAGGTAAACGCTTTAAATTACAATTTATACGTAAAGCATGCCATTTAATGTACTTTAAAGGCACTTACGAAGCACAAGTTGCAGATGGTAAGCATCACAAACGATTCCATATAACAAAGAACGAATTTAATGATTTTTGCAAATGGATGTATGCTTTTGAAGGTGAAGATAATTACAAACGCTATTTAAACGAACTTTTTGAGCGTAAAGGTTTTTATTTAGACGCTAATTTTAAAAAATTGTTTGAGAGAAGCTCATCTATAGATAACATGTTTTACAAAGTTAAAGAAGCCTATAAAACGTGGTTAGAGAGTAGTGATGCAAAAAAGGAAAGAAAAAATAATTATAAAATTGATAGCGATAAAAACCTGTTTATAATTAACACAAACATGTTTTATATAAATGTTTCTCATTTCATAAAATTTTTAGAATCTACAAACAAGATAACAAGAGATGTAAAAAATAGAATAATTTATAATAGTTTAGAAAACGAAACTTATCTAATTAAAGAATATTATTATAAAAAACAATTAGACAAAAGTGAATACAAAGAATGTGGTAAACTATATAACAAATTAAAAAGCAATAAATTAGAAGATGCGTTGTTATTTGAAATTGCACTTAACTATATGGTTAATAAAGATGTAATTAGTAAAAACAATGTAGATAATATGCTTTTACAAAATTTAATATTCAATATTAAAAACAGAATAGAGGTCGGTTCTTACCAAATAACGGTGCCTTTTAATAAACTAGATAATTATGTAGAATTTGTAACTCAGAAAAAAGCACAAGAAGACAGTGTTTATAATACAAGCTTTTTAGGAGACCTTCAAGCGTATTTAAAACTGAATCAAATAAAAGGAAAAATAGGAGGTAAAACGGTTTTAATAGGCGATTTACAATTTGCAGATTTAAATACAATTAACAACCATGTTATTAAGGAAGCTTTAAACTTTGCCAAAATGTTAATGGCTATTGAAGAGTATTTTATACAAAAAGATAACATGCAAATAAAAGAAGGTCACTATAATATTGATAGTAAAGATATTCCGTCGTTACAAAATATTGCAAAACAATGGAAAATTTGGAGTGACATAACAAAAGAAGACGAGAAACCTGAAATAGATTTTAGAAATCAGGTATATCATTTTAGTTTGCCGTTAGAAAAAAAATTAATGCAAATATTAAAAGAAGTAGAAAAGCAATTTATTAAAACAGAAATACCAAATACTATAAGTAGTTTCCAGCAATTAACACAAGCTCAAAAAAACACTTGCAAAGTATTTATGTCTATTTTACACAATGCTATTTGTTATCCATATCGAGCAAAAAACGATAAAACAGACAAATATGCAAACGCAAAAAACATATATTTTAATAGAATTATAAGGACAAATAAAAATGGATAAATTTTCACTTTACGACTTTATGTCGTTTTTTATGCCAGGCGTTTTAGCCTTATATATTGGGTTTCATTTTATACCAAAGCAATGGGTTGTTTTTAATACCATATCAGAATTTGTAAGTGGCTTAATGTTTACTTTACTCGCAATAGTAATTGGCTTAATAATACATAGAATAACCAATTTTTTATTATACGACATTGAGGCGAAATGGTTTACAGCTTTAGTGCGTAAACCCATAGATAAAATAGCAATAGATGATGTAAAATACATAAAACCAAATTTTGATAACATCATGCAAAATTATAACCGTAAAAACCTAAGTGGTATAGAAATGTTTAGCGAAGCTTATTTTTTTTTAGAATACCAAGATAAAATTTCAACTGTAAAAAGCTTTCAAAGCATGCATTTTTTTTTAAGAAATATAATTATTATCCAATTAATATCCATGCCATTTTTTATAGCCTTTTTAATAGCAGATTATCAATTTAAAATAGCGTTAGAAATGTTAGTGCTAACAATATTAACTTTTCCATTAGTATTATGGACATCTAGGTTTTTTAGAAAAAAAATGGTAGAGCGCGTATTTAACACTTTTTACGTAGCAATGAAATATAAAAATAATAAGGAATAACAAAAAACATAAAACATTTGGTGGTTTTTGCTTGCAAATAACTGCTTTTACGCCTTTAAAATCAAGGACTTACAATAGTGTTGTTGTAATTGCCCTTATTTTGAAGGGTAAACACAACGCTGTTTGCCTTGCTGCTTGTCTTACTATAGTTGTAATTGCCCTTATTTTGAAGGGTAAACACAACAAGTGTTATAAAACAAAATTCTAAGACAAAGTTGTAATTGCCCTTATTTTGAAGGGTAAACACAACACAGTTAGCATCATAACTAACACTACGAATGTTGTAATTGCCCTTATTTTGAAGGGTAAACACAACACCAGCTACTATTGCTGTAGCGGGACTTTGGTTGTAATTGCCCTTATTTTGAAGGGTAAACACAACTTCTACATTTAGCAGTATTTCGAAAGGCTTGTTGTAATTGCCCTTATTTTGAAGGGTAAACACAACCTATTAGTAACGCCTAAAAATTCGTAATAGTTGTAATTGCCCTTATTTTGAAGGGTAAACACAACTATTGAACAACCGTTGCCGTGAAATTCACCGTTGTAATTGCCCTTATTTTGAAGGGTAAACACAACAAGATTTATCAGTAGTTGTTATTATTTGTTATAATTGCCCTTATTTTGAAGGGTAAACACAACATTCCAAAAGAAGGCTCTACGACATTTGATGTTGTAATTGCCCTTATTTTGAAGGGTAAACACAACTTCGTTGTAATCTTCTTTTGTTATTAGGTGTTGTAATTGCCCTTATTCTGAAGGGTAAACACAACATTTTTTAGATTTTTTAGCGATTTGTTTGTGTTGTAATTGCCCTTATTTTGAAGGGTAAACACAACCTTCTACGAAAACGTAGTAATTAAATTGTAGTTGTAATTCCCCTTATTTTGAAGGGTTAACACCACACACAAACATTCGTATGAGGTGACGCTTTGTTGTAATTGCCCTTATTTTTTTGGGTAAACACAACCGTTAGAGGTCAATGTTCAAGCATTGTAAAGTTGTAACTGCCCTTATTTTTTTGGGTAAACACAACCATTAAAAAACAATGCTATTAGTATTTTTTATAAGAAGTATTTAAAAATAGTAATGGTATTAAAACATCAAAATCTCGCTTCTGCGAGATTTTGATGTTTATAAATTTTTTAATAGAATAAAAAATTCAATTTAAAGCACTTTTTTATGCCTCAAATAATAGAGAGATTATAAATAATATATAAGCATGAACTAAAACAAAGAAGAGTTTTATTACCGCTCAATTTTTGAAAGCCATTTTCCAAGTGATGCCGCTGCAAAGAGCGTACCTCAGGAAGCAAGTGTCGCTTGTAGCACTGCTATTGCTTTAGAATGGGATGAAGCGTTTAAAAACATGAATGAGCCTTCTGGTCGTGCAATAGCCAATGTACACGATAAGGCGTATTAAATACGTAAAAATTAATAGCAAAAAAAAGCCCAGTTTTAACTGGGCTTTTTTTTAGTTTAAATTCATATTTGTTAAAACGGGATCTGGTGTAAGATGCTCTATTCTATCTATGATTCTAAAAAGTTTTGTTTTGTCTAAAGGTTTAGAAATGCAATCTATAAAGCCTGCATCGTAAACCTCACTGTTAATTTCTGCAGAAGAATAAGCCGTGTGTGCAATTATTGGTAGATAAGGTCTAAATCCCTTTATTATTTTCCGTGCTTCAAAACCACCCATTTTAGGCATTTTAAGATCCATAATTACTAATTGAATGTTGTTGTTATCTCTACAGATATTTACAGCTTCCTCACCATTTTTAGCTCTTATAACCGTATATTTTCTTATACTCATAACACGATTAATAAGCATAAAGTTAATATCATTATCTTCAGCAATTAAAATAGTTAAGGGCTTCACTTTGTCTACAGTATTTAAAGCAATCTCTGTTTTTGGAGCTACTGGTAAACCGTTAAGTTTTAATGGAATAGTAAAGGTGAAAGTAGTTCCTTGGTTTTCTATAGATTTTAACCAAATTTTACCACCTAACATTTCTATGTAGGCCTTTGAAATGGCAAGTCCCAATCCTAAGCCACTTAAATTAATGGTTTTATCGTTTTGTATACGGTTAAACCTGTTAAAAATATTTTTTGAATCCTCTTTGGTCATTCCAATACCAGTATCTTTTATATAAAATTGAAGAGCATTATCGTCTGGATTTATTTTATACCCAAAATTAACAGCGCCTTTCTCGGTATATTTTACAGCATTGTTAACTAAGTTAACCACAACTTGTCTAAGTTTAGTCTCGTCGCTAATAAACTGATACACCACAGGGTGTTTTGGTTGGTCTAAGAATATTCTTAAAGGCTTATCTTTAGGTATGGTTATTTCTACCGTCCTTTTAATATCGTTTAATACACCATCAAGATTAAAAGCACTATAGTTAGGTTTAATTTGGTTGGTGTCTATTTTAGACATTTCAATTAAATCGTCGATAATGGAGACTAAATTTTTTCCACTACGAGTAATAACGGTAATATATTCCTGTTTTTCGGAGTCAGATAATTGTTGTGTACTTAATATATCTGAAAACCCAAGAATAGCATTCATAGGAGTCCTAATTTCATGAGATATATTAGTTAAAAACGAGGTTTTTAAAACTTCACTTTCTTCTGCTTTTTCTTTAGCTTTTTTTAGTTCTTCCTTTTGTCTGTTATTACTAATAAATAAATCGGCTATATGAGAAAACTCGGTTGAAGTATCTTGAAGTTTGCTTATGGCATCTTTATCATTTTTTTCAAGAATTTTTGTTATTAACCGTAACGGTTCGCTAACCAGTTTTCTAAAGTTGTAAACATAGATGCTAAGCAGAGCAAGTAGGCTAATACTATTAATAGCCACAATTGCTGTAGGGTTGTTATTAAATATAAAGAAAGAGGAGAAAAATAATGCGAAATATAATAAGCCTGTTATAGAGATAAAAGCTGTGACATTCCTATAAGTGGTTGAAAAATAATATTTCATAGGTTTAGAATAGTAGTTTGGGGAAACAAATTTAAAAAATTAAATTACAAAGCATCAGTTTGTTATAATTTTTTTTGTGAAAAAAAAACAACTCAGAAATAATATTATTTCAGATCAAAAATGACCACTTTTATTTAAAAATTAGTGAAATAAAAAAACGCATATAGCGCTTCTAAGAAGTTTTTAAATTTTAATGATTTCAAAACAGTTGTAATAACATCAAAATTAAGTTTAAGACCCTTTTCAAGCGATTTAAGCCACTTTCGTGAAATCAACAATTGTTAATAAAAAATACATAAATCCGTTAAACGGTAAGAAATAGCCTTAATGTTTTTGTATATTTGTTTGTTGTCGGAATGGTATTTTTCGGCTGTAAAAAACACTAATAAGCAATATAAATTAAATAGATATATGAGCGAAAAAAAAGAAGAGTTTAATAAGCACAATTACTCGGCCGACAGTATTCAGGCATTAGAAGGTATGGAGCATGTGCGTATGCGTCCATCGATGTATATTGGAGATGTGGGAACTCGTGGTTTACACCACTTAGTGTACGAGGTTGTCGACAACTCGATTGATGAAGCTTTGGCAGGACATTGTGATAATATTACAGTAACCATAAACGAAGATAATTCTATTACCACCGAAGATGATGGTCGTGGTATTCCAGTAGATTTACACAAAAAAGAAGGCGTTTCTGCACTTGAGGTAGTTATGACCAAAATTGGTGCTGGTGGAAAATTCGATAAGGATTCCTATAAAGTTTCTGGTGGACTGCATGGTGTTGGTGTAAGTTGTGTTAACGCATTATCTCAACATTTAACAGCTACTGTATATAGAAATGGTAAAATCTGGGAACAGGAATACGAAAGAGGGAAGCCACTCTATCCGGTTAAAGCAATTGGCGAAACAGAGAAAAGAGGAACAACAGTTACCTTTAAACCAGATGCTACTATATTTACACAAACCTTAGAATATAACTACGATACTTTAGCAAGTAGAATGCGTGAATTAGCGTATTTAAATAAAGGTATTACAATTCATTTAATTGATAAAAGACATACAAAAGAAGATGGTTCTTTTGAAGGTGAAACATTTCATTCTGAAGAAGGTTTAAAAGAGTTTATCAAATTTTTAGATGGTAACAGAGAACCATTAATGAGAGATGTTATTTCTTTTGAAGGTGAAAAAAACGGCGTGCCTGTTGAGGTTGCTATGATTTATAACACCTCTTATGCAGAAAATTTACACTCTTATGTAAACAACATTAATACGCATGAAGGTGGTACGCACTTATCTGGTTTTAGACGTGGTTTAACGCACACGCTAAAGAAGTATGCAGACGAGTCTGGAATGCTTGACAAGTTAAAATTTGATATTGCGGGAGACGATTTCCGTGAAGGCTTAACAGCTATTATTTCAGTAAAGGTTCAGGAGCCTCAATTTGAAGGTCAGACTAAAACAAAATTAGGAAACAGAGAAGTTTCTGCAGCGGTTAGCCAGTCAGTCTCAGAGATGTTAACTAACTACTTAGAAGAACATCCAGACGATGCTAAAATTATTGTTCAAAAAGTAATTTTAGCAGCGCAAGCAAGACACGCAGCCCAAAAGGCGCGTGAAATGGTACAGCGTAAAACAGTAATGAGTATAGGTGGTTTACCTGGGAAATTATCAGATTGTTCCGAGCAGGATCCTTCTAAATGCGAAGTATATCTTGTTGAGGGAGATTCGGCAGGTGGTACAGCAAAACAAGGTCGAGACAGAGCTTTTCAAGCTATTTTGCCACTGCGTGGTAAAATTCTTAATGTTGAAAAAGCGATGACACATAAAGTTTTTGAAAACGAAGAAATTAAGAACATTTTTACAGCTTTAGGTGTTACCATTGGTACAGAAGAAGACAGTAAAGCACTTAACCTTTCTAAATTAAGATACCATAAAATAGTAATTATGTGTGATGCCGATATTGATGGTTCTCACATTGAAACTTTAATTTTAACGTTCTTTTTCCGTTATATGAAAGAACTCATTGAGAATGGACATATTTATATTGCAACACCGCCTTTATATTTAATTAAAAAAGGCTCTAAAAAACAATATGCATGGAATGACGATGAAAGAGTTGCAATTATGGAAGATTTTGGTGATGGCTCAAAAATTCAACGTTATAAAGGTCTTGGTGAGATGAATGCAGAACAACTTTGGGATACAACTATGAATCCTGAATTTAGAACACTGCGTCAAATTCATATAGATAATGGGGTAGAAGCAGATCGTGTGTTCTCCATGTTAATGGGAGACGAAGTGCCACCTCGTAGAGAGTTTATAGAAAAGAATGCTGTCTATGCTAATATAGATGCATAACACGTTATGTAAACAAAAAAAACACCTTCAATAAAACTATTGAAGGTGTTTTTGCGTTAATAATATTAGCCTATATAATATTACTAAAATTCCAGGTGATTTTATAACGTATTTTTGGTTCCATATCATAAATTATTTAGTTTAACACTAAAAACAAGAACACATGCAAAGAATAGTTTTAAGCCTTATAACATTAATAATAACTCTAAATGTTTCAGCGCAGGAAAATATTGACGATTTATTAGCGGCAGGAATTGCCGATGCTAAGCGATTTTCTACAAATTATATAAAACCAGCAAACGATGGTTTGGCGTACGGTATTAATAACGGTTGGTTTAATAATGCAAAAACACCAAAGCGCTTTGGTTTCGAATTGTCAATTATTGGAAACGCCACATTTATAAATGACGAAGACAAATCCTTTATAATGAATACTGCAGATTATGAAAATATAACTTTCACAGATGGTAGTACGAGCAAAGTTGTAGCAACCGCATTAGGGCATAATGATCCTGCAGTACAAGTAGAAGTTACTTATCCAGGCTTTTTTGGTTTTACCGAAGAATCTGCTACATTCGACCTGCCAACTGGAATAGGGTCTCAAAATGTTAATTTAATTCCTACAGTATTTTTACAAGGTAGTTTTTCACCATTTAGAGGCACACAATTAAAAGCACGTTACTTTCCAAAAGTGGATAAAGAAGATGCTAAAGTAGGTTTATATGGCTTTGGTTTACAGCAGGATTTTACAGCTTTTTTACCAGAAGACACCTTGTTTCCGGTTTCTATCTCTGGATTAATTGCCTATACACATTTAGATGGTAACTACGATTTTACAGACTCTAATATTGTAGAAGGTAGAAATCAGCAAATTCAAACAGAAACCAATACAATGCTGTATCAAGTAATTGTTGGGACTAAGTTTAAAGTCATTAATTTATATGGGTCTGTTGGCTATTTAAACGGAAATAATAAAACCGATTTATTAGGCACTTACGTTGTTACAGATGGTACGTTTTTTTCAGATGAAATAGTCGATCCGTTTTCAATCGAATCAGAAACAAAAGGCGTACTAACAACTGTTGGAGCAAATGTAACCTTAGGCTTTTTTGGAATCAATGCCAATTATACCATTGCAGATTTTAACAGTGCATCCGTTGGAATGAATTTCAGTTTTTAAAAGTCTCATTTTTAATCATTTTCTATTTCAAAATTTGTAAATTTGCACCTTTAAAATCATACACAAACTAATTGTCATTAACTTAAAATAAAAAAAAACCAAATGAAAGTAACAGTAGTTGGAGCAGGAGCAGTAGGTGCAAGTTGTGCTGAATATATTGCTATTAAAGATTTTGCAAGCGAAGTTGTAATTTTAGACATTAAAGAAGGTTTTGCCGAAGGTAAAGCGATGGATTTAATGCAAACCGCTTCATTAAATAGTTTCGATACAAAAATAACAGGAACTACAAACGATTATTCTAAAACAGCAAATTCTCATGTTTGTGTTATTACTTCTGGAATTCCAAGAAAACCAGGTATGACGCGTGAGGAGTTAATAGGTATTAATGCAGGTATAGTAAAAAGCGTATCGGCAAGTTTAATCGAGCATTCTCCAAATACTATAATTATTGTGGTTTCTAATCCTATGGATACTATGACCTATTTAGTGCATAAAACTACAGGCTTACCAAAAAACAGAATAATTGGCATGGGTGGTGCATTAGATTCTGCACGTTTTAAATACCGTTTAGCAGAAGCTTTAGGAGCACCTATTAGCGATGTGGACGGTATGGTAATTGGCGGACATAGCGACAAAGGTATGGTGCCGTTAATTGAAAAAGCTGCAAGAAATAGCGTGAAGGTTTCAGAGTTTTTATCTCAAGATAGAATGCAAAAAGTGGTTGAAGATACTAAGGTTGGTGGTGCAACACTTACAGGTTTGTTAGGAACTTCGGCGTGGTACGCTCCAGGAGCAGCAGTATCTGCAATGGTTCAGGCAATTGCATGCGATACTAAAAAAATATTTCCATGTTCTGCTTTATTAGCAGGAGAGTTTGGATTAAGCGATTTATCTATTGGAGTACCTTGTGTGCTTGGCGCTAATGGTATTGAGGAAATAGTTGAAATTAGCTTAACGGATGCTGAAAAAGCAAAATTAGCAGAATCTGCCGAAGGCGTTAAAACAACAAACGGATTATTAGATTTATAATCAATAATAATACACAATCAAACCTCACTTGTTTTTAACTCGTGAGGTTTTTTTATTTTTAAAAATGAAAAAATTTAAAATAGTGTTTGCACTCTTAATGGTATTTAGTGTAATGGGTTGTAAAAAGCCTTTGGAGCATCAATTTATATATACCTTTAACAATACAGAAGCAGCTGAAACCGAAAACGCAAATAAAGTCATTAACGTTTTAGAGCGTAGAATGTCTTTCTTTAAATTAAAGCATAAGATTGAAGCGTTATCAAATAATGATATAGCATTAACTGTCTATTCTAATACTTTAAAAAAGGAGGCCTTCAATAATTTAATAACCAATAGAGGAAAGTTGGAGTTTTGGGAAACTTACGAAGCAGAACAATTTATCTCCTATATACTAGATATTGAAGAGGCGCTTAAAGGTGAAGCAGGAGAAGCATATAAAGAAGTAGACTTGTTTTTAAATGCGGTAGTTTCCAGTGGTTATCCTGGAAGTCCAATATTATTTTACGTGAAACCCACCGACACTTTAGATTTTATTAGTACTCTAAATACATACAAGTCTAAACTGCCACAAGATCAAAAATTTGTTAAATTTCTATATGGAAGACCCAGCAAGAATGGCTCTTTACCAGTATATACTATAAAATCGAATAGAGGCGAGAAACCAGTAATGTCTGGAGAAGTGATCACAGCGGCAAGCCAAGATTACGATTTTCGAAACCGACCAACAGTTTCTATTAAAATGAATAAAGATGGCGCATTGCAATGGGAGCGATTAACAGAAAAGGCTTATAACGACAGATCGAATATTGCTATAGTAATTAATAACGTTGTATTTTCTGCTCCAGGAGTAACGGCAGGTGCAATTAAAGGTGGGCGTTCTGAAATAGCAGGAGATTTTACAAAAGAAGAAGCTCAGGTTTTGGCTGCAATATTAGCCTCAAGAGGAGAAATTCCGCAACTAAAGCTATTAGAATATAAAAAAAACCTAATAACTAAGAGTATTACGGTTTTTAATTTAAGTTTGTAACAAAGAGGTGAGTTTTTAATACTTACAATATGAATGATTTATAACCTATAAAATGAAAAAAAATATATTACTATTAGCATTAACATTGGCATTTAGTTTAATTATTACAGCCCAAGAAAAATTAAAAGAAGGTGTTCTTTTGTCTAAAATGACCATTGCAAGTGATGACGCTAAGTTGAATCAGCAACTTGCGATGGGTGATGTGGAAACCACGACATACTTTAAAGACCATAATTCGCGAATTGAATCAAAAAATCCTATGACTGGAAACGTTGTAGTAATTACAGATAATGATGACAAAATGATGCTAATATTAATGGATAATCCCGTGGCAGGAAAAGTGTTTAAAAAACAGAATATAGAGCAACCAAAAGAGGATGATGAAAATATAATAATAACAAGAGGAGAAAGCACTAAAACTATTTTAGGTTATGAGTGTAATCAATATTTTGTGACTACTAATATAGAAGGTCAACAAGTAGAGATAGAAATTTTAGCTACAAATGCAATAGATGTCTATTCTCAAGAAGCTAATCAATTCGGAAAAAAAATTGATGGTTATCCATTATATATGAAAACGAAAATGAGTCAAATGGGAGCTGACATGTCTATTACTAATATGACAATTGTTCAAGAGGTTACTATAATTAATAAGGAAGAAATTCCTGATGATAAATTTGATATGGCAATTCCAGAAGGTTATACCGAAATGAAACAATAATTTTTAAATTTTAATAAAATAGAGCAATAGTAAAATTGTTTTTTTTGTTGAAAGCTAATAGTAAAAAGCATATTTATACAAAGACTGTAGCAATACAGTCTTTAATTTTTTTATATTTGGCGCATGAAGACAAAATGGTACTTTGGTGCTTTAATTGTAATACTCACTTTGTTTGGTGCAAGTCAGGAAAACCTGGTAGTGCCAAATCAAGAAATTGTATTACAGTTTTCGGGTGCTCCAATCTCTTCAAACCAAGCCCAGATTGCAATTTCCAACGTAAAAGCGCAATTAGAAACTATTGGTGTTTCTAAAATTGAAGTTCGGGAAGAAGCTAATGGCCGTTTAATTATTGCTTATTACAGTGAAGCGCCTGTTTCCAATGTAAAAGAATTATTGTCTGCCGAAGCTTTGTTAACTCTAAATTACGCTTCAAATTCAAAAGATAATCCGTTAGATTTCCCAATCCAAAGCCATTACAATCTCGATGTGTATGAGATTAGTAAAAGTAGCGATACAGGTTTAGGATCTACAGGAAAATTAATATTTGAGTTTAAACAAGACTACGATAGGTTTTCGAATCCTAATCTGTATGTTCACACTACAACCAACGATTTTGCTGAGCAACATGTTTTGGTTGATGTGGCTTATAAGCTTAACAAAACCATTGCAATTGCAATAAACAATATTCCTCACAAAATTCCTGAAGGTCGCGCAGGACCAGTTTTATAACAGGAGAATAAATATAAATTCCCTAATACATAAAGTTTTATAATGATAAGTTTTCAGCTTCGGCTTTAGCAGTTCGTTTTAAAACATAGCTTTATCAATTTTTGTAAGCTATCATTTCAAAATAAAAACCATCACTAATAATTGTCAGCCTCGCAGAATCGAGATAAAAAACTGACGCAAATAACAAAACAATGCAAAATAAAGGATTAGTAAAACTCTTCGCAGTTTTATTTGGATTGGTAAGTATTTACCAACTGTCTTTCTCGTTTAAAAACAACGCAATCGAGAAAAACGCAGAAGAAATAGCAGCATCAAAATACAGTACAGATGTTGAAGATTATCAGGAAAAAAGAAAAGCTTACGAGGTAAACTATTTAGATTCACTTTCAGTTTCAAAAGAAAGCGTATTCTTAGGTGAAGACTACTCGAAAGTTAAGGACAATGCCATGAAATTAGGTCTTGACCTTAAAGGCGGTTTAGAGGCTATTTTACAGGTATCTGTAAAAGATATCTTAAAAGGTTTAGCCAATAACTCTAAAGACCCAGTATTTAATAAAGCTTTAGATGATGCAGACGAGTTACAGAAAAACTCTCAAGACGATTATGTTGATTTGTTTTACGAAGCATTCGATGCTATTAAAGGCGATAAAAAATTAGCGTCACCAGATATTTTTGGAACGCGTTCTTTAGTAGAAGCTGGGACGGTTACTATTGGTATGAGTGACGATGAGGTTAAAAACGCGTTATCTAAGAAAATTGATGAGTCTATAACTTCGGCTTTACAAGTATTACGTACACGTATTGACCAATTTGGTGTGGCATCGCCAAACATTCAGCGTTTAGGATCTTCTGGACGTATTTTAGTAGAATTACCTGGTGTAAAAGATGTAGAGCGTGCCAAAGCATTAATTACAGGAACAGCAGAATTAGAATTCTGGTTTGGATACAAGGCTGCAGATTTAGGTCAGTATTTTAACGATTTAAACGAAGCTTTAAAAAATAAGGATGAAGCAGTTGCAGATACAGACACAGAAACTGAAACAGATGTTGATGCCATGCAAGATCCGGAAGAAGATACTGCCGATGATATTATTGGAGATCTAACAGGAGAAGAAGATGAAACTACAATTATTGAAAACCCATTCTACGACCTTGTTAAACCAGGAACTGGTTACTACTCTGGAGTAGGTCTTGTAGATATTGAAGATCAACAAAAAGTATTAGATATTTTAAATTCTAAAGAAGCCATTGCAATGCGTCCGGCAGCTGCGAAGAATATAAGATTTGTATTCGAAAAGCCTAAAAAAGATAGTGAAGTTACAACGTTACACGTTTTAGAAGGAAACAGAGATAACGTGCCACCACTTAGCGGAAGTATTGACGATGCAAGAGAAGGTTACGACCAGGCTAACAGAGTCGTGGTAAACATGCAAATGGATGCTGCAGGTTCTAAAACTTGGGAAGAAATGACAGAGCGCGCTTTTAAAGAAGGAAGCAATATTGCTATTGTTTTAGATAACATTGTGTATTCTGCACCAGGAATTAGCAGAGGTAAAATTGCTGGAGGCCGTTCAGAAATCTCTGGAGATTTTACAATTAACGAGGCTATCGATTTATCTAACGTATTACGTGCAGGTAAATTACCAGCAAAAGCAACTATTATCCAGAGTGATGAGGTAGGGCCAACATTAGGTCAGGAAGCTATTGATAGTGGTACCATGTCGTTTTTAATTGCATTGGCATTAGTATTATTATGGATGATTTTTTACTACGGTAAAGCAGGTGCTTTTGCAGATGTTGCAATGGCATTAAACATTTTATTAATATTCGGAATTTTATCTGGTTTAGGAGCCGTGTTAACCTTACCTGGAATTGCAGGTATTGTATTAACCATAGGTATGTCCGTAGATGCGAACGTGCTTATTTTCGAACGTATTCGGGAGGAATTAGGAAAAGGTAAAGACCAGAAATCGGCTATTAAAGACGGATTTAGTAATGCATTATCATCTATTTTAGATGCTAACATTACAACAGGTTTAACCGCTTTAATTTTATTTTTATTAGGTACAGGACCAATTAAAGGTTTCGCAACAACATTATTAGTTGGTATTGCAACCTCTTTATTCACAGCAATATTTATTACCAGATTATTAGTAGATTGGTATGTAGGACGTGGCGGAACTTTAGATTTCTCAACAGGTATTACTAAAAATCTATTTAGAAACATCGATATCGCATTCTTAAAGAAACGTAAGATGTCTTATATTATTTCTGGTATTTTAATTGTAGGTAGTTTAGTATCATTATTTACTAATGGTTTAGATCAAGGTGTCGATTTTGTTGGAGGTAGAACCTATCAAGTACGTTTCGAGCAGCCAGTTAATGCCGCAGAAATTAGTGCAACATTATCAGACCCAGCAGTTTTTGGTAGTGCAGATGCTAAAACTTTTGGAGATAATAACCAGTTAAAAATTACTACAAAGTATAGAATCGACGAAGCTTCAGAAGAAGCAGACGAAGAAATTAGACAAGGATTATATAACGCATTACAACCTCATTTAAGTGGTGTGTCTTACGAAGAATTTATTTCAAACAGAGAAGGCAAAACCATTGGTTTAATGAAAAAGTATAAAGTGAGTCCAACCATTGCCGATGATATTAAACAAGCATCATTCTGGGCAGTATTAGGATCTTTAATAGTTGTTTTCCTTTATATTTTAATACGTTTTAAAAGATGGCAATTCTCACTTGGTGCAGTAGCAGCAGTATTCCACGATGTATTAATCGTATTAGGTGTATTCTCTATAACATACAAGTTTATGCCATTCTCTATGGAAATAGATCAGGCGTTTATAGCGGCAATTCTAACCGTTATTGGTTACTCGTTAAACGATACGGTTGTTGTGTTCGATAGAATTCGTGAATTCTTTAACGAGCATACGGGCTGGCCATTTAATACGGTTATAGACAAGTCGTTAAGCAGTACCTTAAGTAGAACATTAAACACCTCTTTAACAACGTTAGTTGTATTATTAGCCATCTTTATTTTTGGTGGAGAATCTATTAGAGGATTCATGTTTGCCTTAATAGTAGGTGTTATTGTAGGTACTTACTCATCATTATTTATCGCAACACCAATTATGTACGATTCGGTAAAAAGAGGAGATGCTACAGAGGCATTAAAAAACAAAGTAAAAGAAGAAGAATTAGAAGAAGAAGTGAAAGCTTAATCTTATAATTTAATCATATTTAAAAGCCTTTCAGTGTAAAACTGAAAGGCTTTTTCTTTGTTGTAAATTTTTCATGGAATCTCGTTAATGTTATCTGTTTAATTTGGGCGTTACCTTGCAAAAAAGCAAGGTCAGGCTCTCAAGGCTCGCTCTCTGCGAGGAGCTCAAACAAACCTTTCCATCCTTAACGTTTACACAGAGCTCAGCCGAGTGTACAAGCTTAAGTATTATCTACAATCCATTGTGATGTCATCACCCAAAGCGAATCTGCAAAGCGTGCTCTAAAGAAACCAAAATGGCCAATATTAGGTAGGTTTAGTGCTTTTGGTAAAATATGCTTCCTATCTATTTTGGCTGCTTTAAAAACATTAGCAAACCAATCTACTGCTCGTTTAGGCGCAAAGTTATCTTTAGGAAAACTCAAAACAAGCATTGGACACGTCACTAAATTTAAGTTTTCTTTTTTAGCATCACTTAAAAAGTAGTTCTTTTTATTTCCCCAACGTCGCCATTGGTAAGTTACCTGTTTTGGAAGGTTTTCAAAAAGGTTGAGCTTTTTAGCCGGGAAATACCCAAATACAGGTGATAGTGAAGGAATCATTAAATTCCAAAATAAAAACATTTTAACTTTCTGCAAACCTGAGAATACATTCCAATAGCCAGATTGTGAGGCTACAGTTATAATGGCATCCGCTAGATTAATATGCGCGTTAAAAGCTATAAGTTGTCCGCCAATACTATGGGTAATTAAAATAGTTTTATGTGTCGCGTTTTCAGTTTTAGCAAATTGTAAAACCGCTGCCTGATTGTTAGCCCAATCTTGTAAGTTGGCGCTGTTTTTTTTAATGTTTTTAGCGTGCGATAAGCCTATTCCAGAGTAATCGAAAGTGTAAACCGTAAAGCCTAAGGTGCAAAAGTAATTTGCGAATTTAGAGTAGTAGTTCTGTAATACACCTGTTGCAGATGAGATAACAATACTTTTATTGTTGGAAGTTTCTGGTATAAATTGAGTTGCAAAAATAGAAGCGTTATCGCCAGTTTCTATTTCTATAACTTGTTGTAGCATTACTCTACAAATTTGTATTCAAAATAATCCATTTTATCACCTACTTCTAACAACCATTCTTGTGCCAAACCAGCATTAACTTCTAATACAAATTGAGCCAGCGCATTAGAGGGTAGTGAAGCCTCACTTAGCGGTTGGGCATTTTCCTGAAAGCTTACAATGGTTTTATTGTGGTCTATAAAAATAAGGTCTAATGGAAAGCGTGTGTTTTTCATATAAAAATTACGCTCTCTAATTTCGTTAAAAACAAATAACATACCTTGGTTTTTTTTCATCGATTCTCGATACATTAAACCAGTTTCAATTTCAAAAGGTGTCTTAGCGATTTCAATATCCAACGCGGTGATTAAAGTGTCTGCCACGCCCTTATAAAGCATAAGCTCACCTTCTTTTTTAAAGGTTATTTCGGGTTGCTTAATTGTTTTGGGTTCGCTTTTACACGATAAAACAATGAGCCCTAAAAAGAAAACTAAAGGTGCTATTTTAAAAATTTTCATGCTTAAACAGTTGCTTTTTGTTTGTAGAAAAACATAAAATATAATCCTACTAAAATAAACGGAATACTTAAAACTTGTCCGGTATTCATAAACCAGATATAATCGTCTCTGCCATCTACTTGTGCAATTTTTACAAATTCTACAAAGAAACGTACGGTCCAGAGTAGTACTAAAAACAAGCCGAATAAAAATCCTGGTTGGTTGCCTTTATCTGTTTTTAAATAGAAATATAATAATATTAAAAACACGAAAATATAACAGAACGACTCATACAATTGTGCAGGATGTCTAAATGGGACAGCTTCCAGTAAATCTATAAATTTAGGGTTGTCTGTTACAGCTTGGTAAGCGTCCTTATAATCTTTAATACCTGTTTTGTCAACAATCTCTCTCTTTGAGTAATATTCTTGAACAAAGCGAACACCTAATGGGAAATCTCCAGATAATTTTCCAACAATTTCTGAATTTATAAAGTTTCCAATTCTAATAAAAACAGCTCCAGAGGCAACAGGAATTACAATACGATCTAAAATCCACATTACCGATTTGTACTTGTATTTTCGTCGGTACAAATACATAGCAACAATAATTCCGATAGCTGCGCCATGACTTGCTAAACCAGAAAAGCCAGAGAATTCAAATTCTGGTTTAAAGTGAAAGGGAAGAAACACACTAAAAAAATCTTGAGAAAATAATTCTGGCTGGTAAAAAATAACATGACCCAAACGCGCACCCAACATAGTCGCTAATACGGTGTAAATAAATAAAGGATCTAAATATTCGATATTTATTTTTTCTCTATTAAAAATACGTTTCATAATGTGCCAGCCCAAAACAAAGGCGATTACCCACATTAAACTGTAAAAATGAATTTTAAAATTTCCAACAATGTCGATTCCAGTAATAGGATTCCAGTTGAACTCTAATAAGTACATAGATTATTTTTTATGAGCGTAAATATAGTATTTATGGTTTATTAATGCGGAATTCTTTAGAAGGTTTTAACGAATCCTTATTTTTTTAGGCCTCACAAGTTTTAAAACCTGTAAGGTCTATTTTTCGATTAAACGTCTAAAAAAGGTCATTAGGGAACAGGATCATATCCTTTTCCGCCCCATGGATGACAACTTAATATGCGTGTAATACTCAATTTCATGCCTTTTAAAAACCCGTGTTTTTGTAAGGCTTCTTTTGTATAGTGCGAGCAGGTTGGTTGGTATCTGCACGTTGCTGGTGTAAAAGGAGAAATAAAAGTTTGGTAAACTTTAATTATAAACAAAAAAGGTGCGATGAGTATTTTTTTCATAATCCAAAAGCCCTCGCTATTGTAGAGGGTTTATGTAAGGATTTAATTAGTAGTAAATGTAGTGCCTTCGCGACTATCGTTTAAGGTAATGCCAACATTGGCAAGTTCGTCACGAATTTTATCAGACAAAGCAAAATCTTTGTTAGCACGCGCTTCCTGTCTTAATTTAATTAGTAATTCTACTGCTCCCGAAAGTTTTTCTGCTCCTTCACCACTTTCCTGATTGTTTTTTAAACCTAATATTTCGAAAACGAAAATGTGGAACACGTCTTTTAAAAGGGCTAAATCGTCGTTAGAAATTGTTGCATTACCTTCTTTTATAGCGTTAATATAGTTTACGCCTTCAAAAAGATTAGCAATCAAAATAGGTGTGTTAAAATCGTCGTTCATGGCATCGTAGCAAGATTGCTGCCATGCTTTAATGTCTATAGACGAGGTGTTTGATGCTTTTAAATTAGCTAACTCATCAACAGCATGCATTAATCGGTTAAAGCCTTTTTCGCTTGCCAGTAAACCATTGTTTGTTAGATCTAAAACGCTTCTGTAGGCAGATTGCATCATAAAAAACCTAATAACACTTGGGTTATAAGGTTTAGACATAATGTCGTTTTTACCCGAAATTAATTCTGAAGGATTAATGTAGTTACCTGTAGATTTACTCATGCGCGAACCGTTTAATTCGAGCATGTTGGCATGCATCCAGTAATTAACAGGAGATTGACCTTTAGCGGCCTGATTTTGTGCAATTTCACATTCGTGATGCGGAAATTTTAAGTCCATACCACCACCATGAATATCGAACTGGTCGCCTAAATATTTTGTACTCATGGCAGTACATTCTAAATGCCAGCCTGGAAAACCATCGCTCCAAGGCGAAGGCCAACGCATAATATGAGTGGGTTCGGCTTTTTTCCAAAGTGCAAAATCCTGCGGATTTCTTTTGTCGCTCTGCCCATCCAACGTACGTGTGTTATGGATTAAGTCTTCTAACTTTCGTTTGCTTAAAATGCCGTAATTGTTTGTCTCGTTATATTTATGAACATCAAAATAAACAGAGCCATTTACTACATAGCCAAAACCGTTGTCTATTATAGTATTTATAAGTTCTATCTGTTCAATAATATGCCCAGTAGCAGTAGGCTCAATACTTGGTGACAAAAAATTAAATTGGTTTAACACATTATGAAAATCTACAGTATAACGTTGTACAATTTCCATAGGTTCAATTTCTTCTAAACGTGCTTTTTTGGTAATTTTATCTTCACCAATATCTGCATCGTTTTCCAAATGTCCGGCATCTGTAATATTACGTACATAGCGTACTTTATAGCCTAAGTGTTTTAAGTAACGAAACACCATATCGAACGACATAAATGTTCTTACATTACCTAAATGCACATTGCTGTAAACCGTTGGACCACAAACATACATACCAACATAACCATCATTTAAAGTTTTAAAAGGGTCTTTTGTGCCAGTTAAAGAATTATAGACTTTTATATGTTGATTTTTATATAACTGCATTTTTATATGTTGTTTGTTGTGGAGTTGTTAAGGCGATTTTACTCTATTTTAAAAAGTGATTTCTTAACGCATTGATTTTTATTAGTAAATAGATTCAACATCTAATCTAATAATTTTATAGTTTTCTTCGGAAATAAATTACAATTCTTTTCAAATGCATGTGAATGCATCTATTCTTGTTTTTTCAAGTTAACAGTTATCAGCTAACCGATTTAACATCAATTAAAACGTTGTGTCCAACTGGATATAATCTAAAAACTCACGTTTGGTTTCTTTGTTTTTAAATTGCCCGCCAAATTCTGAAGTTACTGTGCTACAGTCCACATCACGTATACCACGACTATTAACGCATAAATGTTTGGCATCTATAACACAGGCAACATCTTGAGTGTTTAAAACGGTTTGAAGCTCTTTTACAATTTGTATTGTTAAGCGCTCTTGAACTTGTGGGCGTTTGGCGAAATAATCGACTATTCTATTCATTTTAGATAAGCCTACCACAGTACCATTAGAAATATAGGCAACATGTGCTTTCCCAACAATGGGTAACAAATGGTGCTCACAAGTTGAATACACCGTAATGTTTTTTTCAACCAGCATTTCTCCATATTTGTATTTATTATCAAACGTAGAGGCATTTGGTTTTTTATCTGGATTTAAGCCACCAAAAATTTCATTTACAAACATTTTTGCAACACGTTTTGGAGTGCCTTTTAGGCTATCGTCGTTTAGGTCTAATCCTAAAGTTTCCATGATACTGCGTACATCGTCTGTAATGTTTTCAATTTTTTCTTTATCAGAAAGTTTAAAAGCATCAGCTCGCATAGGTGTTTCGGTCGAAGTACCAATATGGTTTTCGCCTAAATCGTCGTGAATATCTTGTATATTATCAATTTTCATTTATTCCCAAAAAATTATAAGCTACAAAGATAAGTAATAAAAAAATGGGTGCAATAAGGTAGGAGTTTTTTAATTATAGTTGTTTTATTTATATGTCGAACTATAGTTAACTAAAAGTTAATTATTTTTTGGTATTTTTAGCACCTTATTTAAAATTATATCCATTTATGAAACTCAAATCCTTATATGTATTAGCGTTATTATTCACTTTAAGTGTCTATAATGTTACTGCACAAACGCCTAACAAGCAGCCGTTGCAATTAGTTAAATATAAAGACAATGTAAAGGCACCACTTACCGCAAAAGAAACCTCATTTATTAAGGAGGTTTATGCCGATAAATTTGATGCTTACGTATTAAACAGACCTCAAAAATTAAAGGATTTAAAAAACTTACTTAGAAATAGGATAGAGGTTAAAGAGATTCCTGATCTGGTTAATAATACAGAAAAATATAAAACATTAAGTGAGGCAGGATTATTTAACACCTATAATCCGGCTTTAACTTTCGATAAAAGTTACAGTAAAGACAACTTTAACGTTTTAAAATATAACCTCGAATTTTTTGGAAGAGGCTCACGGATTTATAGAATAGATAATACCAATTATTTCATCATCATTAAATCTCAACATCAATAAAATAACAACAATGAAGAAATTTACATTTTTAGTTTCGTTCTTATTTATAGCAACCGTTGCATTTTCTCAAGATGTTTTAATGCAAAACGGAACAGTTACCCAATGTTCAGGCACGTTTTATGATTCTGGTGGGCCAGGAGGAAATTATAGTAGTGATGAGAATTTTACACTTACAATTTGTCCAGATATACCAGGAAATCAAATTCAACTCGATTTTACTGCCTTTAGTACTCAACTTAATAATGATACAATTACATTTTATGATGGTGACGATACTACAGCAAATGCATTTGGAACGTATTCAGGTGGAAGTGTAGCAAGTAGTCCAGGTGTAGTAATTGCAACACCAAATAATACAACCGGTTGTATTACAATAGTATTTACGTCAGATCCATCTGCAACAACTACAGGTTGGGAAGCTACAATTTCATGTTATGAGCCTTGTCAAACTATTACATCTCAATTAGATAGCTCAACACCTGCGCCAAATGGAGATGGTTATATAAGAGTTTGTACTGATGAAGATATAACGCTAAATGGAAGTGGTATTTTTTCTGTTGATGGTACTGGTGCAACATACGAGTGGGACTTAGGTGATGGTAATACTGTTTCTGGACAAACAGCAACGTTCTCCTACCCAACTCCGGGAGTTTACATAGTTAATCTCAATATTACAGATACCAATACAGATCCTGCACCAGGCACAGGCTGTACTAATACAAATTTAATAAACCAAGTTATACAGGTTAGTACAGAACCCGATTTTACAGCAACACAGGCCACTCAAAATATTTTGTGCTACGGCGAAACCACTACTATTGATGGTGTTGTTATGGCAACTGAGTTTATTAATGATTGTACGCCACCAGTTAGTGGAACAACATTTTTACCAGATGGTAATGGTGCAACTTATTCAACTTGTGTTACTGTGGACTGCTATGATTCTTCACAAACATTAACAGATATTAATCAGATTATTGGAATTTGTGTGAATATGGAGCATTCCTTTCTTGGTGATTTAGATATTAATATTATTAGTCCAACTGGACAAGTGGCTGTTTTAAAAGAATACCCAGGAGGTGGAGGAACCTATCTTGGAGGAGCAAATGATGATAATACTAATACGCCTGGAGTTGGTGCGGATTATTGTTTTTCTACGGCTGGAACTGTAACTTTAGAGAATGGGCCAACAATTATAGCCGGAACACCTCCAAGTAACTCTATAGCTCCGGGAACATATCTGCCTGAAGGAACTCTTAATACTCTATTGGGTAGTCCGTTAAATGGAGATTGGTGTATTCAAATTATTGATAACTTAGGAATTGATAATGGTTTTATTTTCTCTTGGAGCATTGAGTTCGATCCAAATTTACAGCCACCAGAATTGTCTTTTACACCTGTAACAGTAACCGAAGGTTGGGATGCGGATCCTACAATTACCAACACCACAGGAAATACAATTACTGTGGCACCACCTTCAGCAGGACAGTATTGCTACACTTATAGAGCTACAGACGATTTTGGTTGCGAATATACTGAGCAGGTTTGTATAGATGTACTTCCAGAATTGGTTACAGATCCACCAAACGATTTATTTTTATGTAATCCTGGAACACCTCCTTATATTTTTGACCTGACGCAAAACGATGCAGTTATAAACGCTTCTGCTACTAATCCAGGAGATCAAATTATCACCTATTTTGAAACACAAATGGATGCCGATAATAATACAAATCCTATTCCTAACCCAGATATGTATTCGTCAAGTGCAATTATTGGCACGCCACAAACAATATATGTAAGAATTGAATATTTAAGTTCTGGGTGTTTTGAAACAGATACTTTTACATTAAATATTACTACGCAACCAACTATTAATCCTGCTATAGATATGGTAGCTTGCGATGACGTGTCTAATGATGGTGTTGCGACTTTCGATTTAACAACACAAGATGCAATTATTTTAGGTACACAGCCCGCTGCAGATTATACAGTTACGTATTTTGCCTCTCTTGCAGATGCAGCAGCCAATGTAAATGCTTTGGTAAGCCCTTATAATAATATAGCAAATCCGCAACCTATTTTTGTAAGAGTAGAATTAACAGCTGATGCGCTTTGTTTTAATGTAACAACTAATCCTGCAGGTGAGTTTAATCTTATTGTAAACCCAAGTCCAGAGATTTTATCTTTAACAAGTAATACAGATATTTGTTCGGGAGATGATGCTGTATTTACTATTACAGGAACAGCTACGCATGTTGTAGATTATAACATAAATGGCGGCGGAACATTACAAACAACTCTTGATGCTTCAGGGCAATCTGTAATAACGGTACCTGCAGTTACTGCAGATCAAACCATCACTTTAGAGTCTGTAGCTAATCCAACAACAACATGTACAGCTCCTTTAACCAATACCGAAACCATAACGGTTAATACCAACCCAACAGTTGTTTTAACAAGTAATACGAGTATTTGTTCAGGTAATGATGCTGTTTTTACAATAACTGGAGATGCTGGTAATACTGTAGATTATAATATTAATGGCAGTGGAACACAACAGGTTTTAATAGATGGAACAGGTGTTGCTATAGTGACAGTTACTGGAGCAACAGTAGATCAAACCATTACTTTAGAAACGGTAACCAATCCAACAACTACATGTTCAAGTGTTTTAACAGACACGAACACGGTGACTATAAGTGCGAATCCGGTTATAACATCGTTAACTACCAATACAGATATTTGTTCTGGTAACGATGCCATTTTTACAATAAATGGAACGCCAGATGATAGTATTGAATATACTATAAATGGTGGTGCAACGCAACAAATTATAGTGGATGCTGCTGGTGAGGCTATTGTAACAATTACCGCAGCAACTATAGATCAAACCATTACGTTAGAAACGGTAACGAACCCAGTAAGTACTTGTTCAAGTGTTTTAACAGATACAGCGACAGTTACTGTGCTTCCAAATCCAACAGTAACCCTAACTAGTAACATGGCTGTTTGTACAGGCGAAGATGCTGTATTTACCATTACAGGAACTGCGACGCATATTGTAGACTATAATATTAATGGAGGAGCAACAGTACAAACTACTTTAGATGCAGCTGGTGAGTCTGTAATTACTATCACAGCTCCTGCAGTAGATCAAACATTAACTTTAGAGTCTGTTACAAACCCAACAACAACATGTAATAGTCCGTTAACAGCGTCTAATACAGTGGTAATTAACCCACTCCCAACCCTAATAACCCCTACACCATTAGAAGTTTGCGACGACGGCACACCAGACGGTTTTACAGCCATCGATTTAACCATAAAAAACAACGAAATAACAGGCAGCAATCCAGCCTATAGCGTTACGTATTACCTCAATCAGGCAGATGCAGACGCTCAAACCAACCCATTACCAAATACCTACACTAATATAAGCAACCCGCAAACCATAGTAGCAGGTGTGCTCAATACCAACACCAGCTGTTACAATACAATCACATTAGACTTGGTAGTTGAGCAGGCACCAGTAATTTTCACACCAACCGCTTTAGAATATTGCGATCCAGACAGTGATGGCTTTGGTGTCTTTACCCTTACCGATGCCGATGCACAAATTACAGGAGGCGCACCAGGACTTACCGTTACCT
>NZ_JBSHNQ010000059.1:0-39042 GCF_053604665.1 Lacinutrix chionoecetis | reverse complement strand
GTTAAAGATTCCAGACTTGACAAGTGCAATAGTTGTATCACCTTGACATAAGGTAATCACCGTCGCATCGTCTGTTGTAGCAGTAGTACCAGACACATCGGTTACGGTAGCATCTGTTAATACATTCTGACCGTTAACGGTTGCTTGGTTGGTTACCTGTCCAGCATCAATATCGTCTTGCGTCACGGCATAGTCTGCAGTGTAGGTCCATGTTTCGGTAGGATCTAATTCGTTATCACCATCAGTATCACCAGAAACAAAAGCAATGGCAACGATTGGGTTAGGTGCTTCTAATAAAGGATCGGTAAGCACGATGTTATCAATAGACACATTACCAGTATTGGTTACAGTAAAGGTATAGGTAATCGTTTCATCAACATTAGTACAATTGTCCTGGTCTTCGTCGTTAAAGATTCCAGACTTGACAAGCGCGATTGTTGCATTGTTACACAATGTAATAACCGTAGAATCATCTGTTCCTGTGTTTGTTCCGGACGTATCAAATATAGATATATCATCAATTGTTGAAGCTGTTACAGTAGCTTGATTAGTCACTTGACCAGCATCGATATCAGCTTGCGTTACGGCATAGTCTGCTGTGTAAATCCACGTTTCGGTTGGATCTAATTCATTATCATTATCAGTATCACCAGTAGGTCCAGAGATTGCTACAACAGGATTAGGAGCTTCTAATAAAGGATCTGTTAAAACTACATTATCAATACTACTATTTCCACTATTTGTAATCGTAAATGTATATGTTATAGTTTCACCAACATCTGCACAATTATCTTGATCTTCATCATTAAAGATACCTGTTTTAACAAGATCAATACAAGAATTAACAATAGTAGCAGGTAGCGTAATGGTACAGCCATTGGCATCTGTTACAGTAACATTATAAGTGTTAGCGTTTAAACTTGTTGCAGTTGCAGTAGTTTGAGCTGCAGAATCATCCCAGAGGTAAGTGTAAGGTTCTGTTCCTCCAGTTACAGTTACAGTGGCAGATCCATTCGAACTTCCACAAATAACATTAGTTTGCGAAGTAATTGTTGCTTCTAAAGCATTGCTTGGTTCTGTAATAGTTACAGCTTGATTAATAGTACAACCATTAGCATCTAAAACAATAATCGTATAACTTCCTTCAGCAAGACCTGTAAAAGTTCCGTTTGTAGTATAGTTTACACCATTATCAATTGAATAAGAATATGGAGGAATACCACCAGCACCTTCAACAGTTACTTCTCCAGTAGCGTTTCCAAAACAATCCACATTAGTTTGAGATGTGATAGAAGATGACACATTTGTAGCTGGTTCTATAATCGTTGCAGAATCAGTAGTTGTACAACCATTGGCATCAGTAATTGTAACCGCATAGGTTCCAGCTACAACATTAATTAAGTCTTCAGTATTTGTACCGTTATCCCAAGAAAAAGAATAAGGAGCTGTTCCACCATTAACAGCTAAGTCCAAAGATCCTGTAGCGTCGCCTCTACATAAAATATTAGAGATAGCTATAGCAGAACTTAAAACGTTTGGCTCATTAATGGTTATAGTAGTGCTTGTAGTACATTGTGTTGTTGTATCCGTAACAGTTATCGTGTAATCACCTGCAGGTAAATTATTAACAGAAGTGGTTGTGTTTGGTATGTTATCCCAAGCATATGTAAAGTTTCCTGATCCACCAGTTACGGTTGCTGTTATACTACCATTACTTTCTCCAAAACAAACAGCAGGAGTAGAGGTTCCTGTAACTGAAAGGTTATTACATGTACCTGGATTCACTGTTACCGTTGTAGAATCTGTACATCCGTTGGCATCAGTTACGGTAACCGTATAAGAACCTGCACTTAATCCAGTAATTGTAGCCGTGTTTTCTCCATTAGGAGTCCAAGAATAGGTATAAGGTTCTACACCACCAGTTACAACGGCAGTTGCTGTACCATCACCTGTGTTAGGGCCTAATTCATCGGTAGTAGTTGCTGTAACGTCTAAAGCATTGCTTGGTTCAGTAATGGAAATGGTTTCTTCTACCGCTTGACAAACGGTGCCATCTATTGTTACACTAACTGAATATACTCCAGCAGTTAAATTGGCAAGAGTACTTGTGGTAACACCACTATCTGTTTGACCTGTAGACCAAGTAAAGGTAAAAGTCGCATTAGGATTCGCATTTGAATTTGCAGTTACGGTTCCAGCACCAGTGTTATCTCCTGTACATAGTACATCTGTAACATTGGTAATATTTATTTCGGCATCGCACGTATTGACACATTCAATAACGATGCTTTGAGTTAATTGACAACCGTTAGCATCTGTAACTGTAACACTATGTGTACCATTTGTTAATGAAGTTGCAGTCGCTGTAGTTTGATTTCCTGCTGAAGCACTCCATTGGTATGTGTAATTTGGTGTACCACCAGAAACTATTGCAGTAGCTTCACCATTAGAACATCCTTGGGCAGTTGTCGCATCAATTTTAGTGATGTTTAAACTTAATGGACTAACAGGCTCTGAAATTGTTGCGCCAATAGATGTTGTACAACCATTCGCATCTGTAACAGTTACATTATAGGCACCAGCGATTACATTAGATAAATCTTCGGTTGTTGTGTTGTTGGTATCATTCCAAACAAACGTGTAAGGGGTAGTGCCACCAGTTACTGTTATGTCTATACTTCCTGTAGCTTCACTATTACATAAAACATCTGTTACGGTTGTAATTGTTGCATTAAGCACTGGTTGTGTTACTGTTAAGACTTGAGTATGTTCGGTAGTTAAACCACACTCATCTGTAGCCACCCATGTTCTTGTTATTGTATAACTTCCTGTACAGATATCACCATCACTAACTTCGTTAAAAGTAACTGTTGCAGAACCACAGTTATCTGTAGCAGTTAACGTTTCTGCATCTGGAATGGAGTCGAAATCTACTGTTCCACTGGCAGGCAAAGCTTCAACAAAAGTTGGAGGCGTTATATCTTGAATTGTAATAGTTTGTGTTTGTGTTGTTGTATTACCACAATCGTCTGTTAAAGTCCAGGTTCTGGTAATAACAGATTCGTTTGGACAGCTACCAGCAGCAGTCGTGTCAGTATACGTGGCATCTAATGATGTATCACAATTATCTGCTTCTGTAGTTACATCACCAGTTAAGCTTAAATCTGTAGGATCTTCTTCGCAGTTAATAGTAATATCAACAGGAGAAGTAAATGTTGGCGCTATATTATCTGTAACTGTAATAATTTGTGTTTGTGTTGGTGCTGCATTCCCACAATCGTCAACTAAAGACCAAGTACGCGTGATTGTAAAATCGCCTTCACAACTACCAGCAACAATATTATCTGAGAAAGTTGCCTGTAATACAGTGTCACAATTATCGGCTTCATTTGTTACATCTCCAGTATTTGTAACTGCTGTATCGTAATTACATGAAGCATCAGAAAATATTTCGATATCTGCAGGCGCTGTAAATGTCGGTATTGTAGTATCTTGAACATTAATTGTAAGGTTTCTCGTCGCTGTATTACCACACTCGTCTGTAGCAATCCACTGTCTTAACAGTATATAATTATTAGAGCAGTTTCCATCTGTTCTTGTTTCACTAAAAATTACAGGTGCATTACCACATGCATCTGTAGCTGTTAAAGTTTCAGGCGGAAGTAAATCTGAACACTCTACTGTAATTTCTTCATCAATAACATAAGCATTAGTGTAGTTACCAATACATGCAAATTCAACGCTATGTTGTCTTCCGCTACCTGATACATTATTTTGTCTTGCAACAACACCTAATCTAAATCTAAAACTCGTGGCATTTGTATTTTGAGTTGTAATGTTTACCTGAGGGTTTGAATTTGTAACTCCAGTATATTCTACAGTTCCAGCAGTTGCAACTAACCAAGGGTTTTCAGAAGTTATGGTTAATTCGGTTGGATCATTAACAGTATAATTGGTATTAATGTCTGTCCAATTTTGTTCTCCGTAGTTAGTGTTTCCATCAATATCATTAAAATTCGCATAAAATTCTGGTAAAGAAGAAGGTGTATTGGTACCAGCACTAACAAAATCAAATTTATACTCTGTATATGCTCTATCTCCAGTATTGGTTAAAGAAAATGCTGTTCGTGGTCTAAACGAATTAACACCAATGGAATTATCATCGAGAATAGGTATAGTTGTATTAACTGTTGCTACAATGGTAAGAAGTGCATCAACTCCAGGAGCAATATCAGTAAAACGAAAAACTTCACCTTGTAAAAAGGTTGAAGCATTACCATCTCCAGATTCTTCAATGTAATTTGAAAATATTAGTTCTGGAACATTCACACAACTTGCCTGATTGTTAGATACACCTGTAGGAAAGCCAACAAATTGTGGCGGAATATTATCTACAATAATAAAAGAAGCTGTCGTTGAACTTGTATTGCCGGACTCATCCATTGCTGTGAATGTAACAGTAGCAATACCTGTTGCTCCACATCCATCTGTAAATCCTGAGTAATTGTTTGTCCATGTAATGGTTCCTCCTGAGTTGTCGACCGCTACAGCGCCACCATTATTATTTAACCAATCGTTAAATTGAGTGGTATTTTCTGGACCACATTGCACTTCAAAATTAACAGCGACAGTATCGATTGTAGGGCCTTCTGTATCCTGAACCGTTATTGTTTGAGTAAAGGTTTGAATGGTGTTACCACAAGCATCTGTAAATGTCCAGGTGTTAGTGTATGTTCCATCTGAAGAATTTGATCCACTTGGAACAAAAGGACCAGCTGTTTTTATTGGAGTTAGCCCTGGACAAGTAGAAACAGGAGCTAAACTTTGAGCAGTATTTAATGCAGCGGTATCTCCCGACTGTACTATGGTGTCTAATGCACCAACATTAGTTACCCAATTAGCAGGAGCTGGAGGATTTAAAGTGATAGTGTTTGGTAAATTATTACCAATACCGCAAGCGTCTGTGCTATTCGAGCTCAAAGTTGTAAAACTGTTAAGATTTAGTTCTCCTGTGTAATTTGCTGTTAATTGAGACGTTAAACTGGAAAGGCAGCCATTTACCAGAAAATAACAAGCATCGTTAACCGTAGTATTATATGATAAATTTAAATTATCGCCAGAATCTAATAAACCATTTGGTACAGAAAATATTAATTCTCTTGTACCACTATTATAATTATAAGTAACTCCATTTGGTAATCCAGTTATAGGTTCAACAAGTTCAGATCCTATTGGAATATTTGCGGTTAAGGTTACGTTATTAGCATTATCGTTACCATTATTAGCTACTGTAGCTGTATAAGTTACATTTTGTGTTGTATTATTAGGAGTAATTGGTGTAGGAGCAGCATTAAATGTTATGTCTAAATCTGGCATGTAAACTTCAATAGAAAAACCTAACAAATATAATCCGTAAGTTTCCTGCGTTGAAATCAATCTTAAAGAAGCAGATGTCTGATTGTTTCCTAAAACAGATTTCCCTGGGTTATCTAATGGAAATAAGGCAGCATCAAATCCTAAGGTGTTTGTACTTGCTGGTGTTCTATCTGTAAAGTTTGATGCACCAGGTGCAACAGTTATTTTACTATTAAAGAAATTATCACCATCCCTGCTTGGTGTACTTAAATCGACATAGGTGTCTGTTACATCCTTAATTCTAAGTCTGTCACCATCAAGTACTCTATCGCCTTCAAGAGCGCCAATTAAAACATTAGCTTTAACTGCTCCATTAGGTACTGTTTGAAAGCCATCGAAATCGAAATCTAAACTACTTGTTGTATTTGCAATATGCACATAACCATCAGACAGCGTAATGTTTCTTAACTTCATGTCTGGACTGCTGTAAACAACAGCTATTTGCCAACCACCAGCAGTTCCGGTATTATTACCATCGTGCCCGATTAAAAAACCCTTTCTAGCCTCAACATTTGCCACTTGATACGTTCCAAACGGGCTAGAGAGGTTGTTTACACTTGCGGTAATATCTTTAAAACAGATATATGGATCGTTTATAAAGTGAGAAGTTTCATTACGACCTCTGTAAATAACTTCATCGGCAATTATGGTGGAATAGGTCGATTGTCCTGGAAGTTTAAGTTTTACATTATTGTAATTCCAATTTGGCTCATTTTCTGCTTCAACACCATTAACTATTCTACCTTTATCTGAAGCTGCCCAATACAAAAACACTTTTTCTATAGCAAGACATGAGACATCTGGCCGTGGATTAACTAAATTAGCGCTACTTGAGTTAAAGGTTGTATTATCGTTATCGATATCTACATAAACGTTGTCTGTAAAATTCTGGTTATCTCCATCTCCGTTGTAATCTGTATTTGCCGTTCTGGATAGCACATTATTGGCTATCATAGTCACTTCGCCAGTTACTGTTTGGTTATAACGCGGTGTGAACACTTTTTTTACCTGAGCATTAAGGCTCATCGAAAAAAACAAAAATGCAAATACAACTAAAAATGTTGATTTCCATTTTGTCACAAAATTAAAATAGGGTAGTTTAGTTTTCATTTTTTTGGGGTATTAACAAAAAAGTATTTGCATTTGGGGGCAAACCGAATGTTTTTATATAAAATTGTATAAAAAAATTATATCTTAGATTAAAATAAGTAAGTGGTACGTTTGTAGAGCACTCGACTCCACGCAAAAGAATAAAAATATTATTAAATAGTATTTTCATAACATAGTTAACTCTTTATAACTAATAAAGCTACTACAGTTTAAGGGAAGTTACATCCATTTTCATTGATGCTTGTAGGAATTAGTTTTTAGTTTGGGTTTTTTTAAAATTAATAGCTCTAACAAAAGAAATCCTATTTTCTATGTGTTACAAATAAATATGTTTAAGGACATAAATATTCGTTTAAAAGACGAAAATACATTAAACACCGACTAAATGCAAAATAATTCGATTAAAGGTTTTAAAACGCTATATTTAATTAGGCATGCTAAATCGTGTTGGAAAAACCAACTCCCTGATTTTGAGCGACCTATAAAAAAAAGAGGGATAGTAGATGCTAATTTAGTTTCTAACTATCTCAACAAGAGTGGTATAAAACCTGAAATAATATTGTGTAGTGCAGCACAACGAACAAAATTAACAGCCGAAATATTTATTAAAAACCTGAATTTAAACGATGTAAAAATAGAGTATTTAAGAGCTTTATATGATTTTTCAGGAGACAGTTTAACCGACGTGATCACATCATGTGACGATTCATTCGGTAGTGTCATGATTTTTGGACATAATTATGCTTTAACAAATTTTGTAAATCGGTTTGGCGATATTAACGTTGAAAACGTTACCACATCTGGCTTTGTAACCATAAAATTTGACATTGATAGCTGGAAAAATCTAAGTAGAGGAAGTACTGAGAAAATTGTATTTCCAAAACATTTAAAATAATGCAAACAATAGAATATATTTGTATTGAAATAAAATACAAATGATTAAAAAATCGGTTAAAAATTACACTTACATAAATAGAGAAATAAGCTGGTTGCAATTTAATGAAAGAGTTTTGCAAGAGGCTATGGATGAGAATGTTCCGCTTATTGAACGGTTACGTTTTTTAGGTATTTTTTCGAACAACCTTGACGAATTTTTTAAAGTGCGTTATGCTACAATTAAACGCATTGACGAAGCTGGAAAAGCAGGTAAAAATCAATTAGGAGGTATAACCGCTTCAGAATTACTTGAAATTATAACCAAAACAGTTATTAAACAACAATCTGCAAGTTTAAGTATATTAAGTAATATTCAGAATAAACTTAAAGAAGAGGATATTTTTATAATTAAAGAGACTCAAATTAACAGCAGTCAGAAAAAGTTTATTAAAAACTATTTTCTTCAGAAGGTTAGTCCAGCGTTAGTAACAATAATTTTAAACGATGAGATAGAGATTCCCAATCTAAAGGACAGTGCAGCTTATTTAGCGATTAATATGTCTTTAGAAAACAATGAAAACCAGTATGCTTTAATAGAAATATCTAAAAGCATGGACCGTTTTGTCGTGCTTCCAAAACAAGGTAATAAAAACTACATTATTTTGCTCGATGATCTTCTTCGGTTTTGTTTACACGACATTTTTAACATCTTCGATTATAAAAGTATTTCTGCTCACATGATTAAAATAACGCGTGACGCAGAGCTCGATCTTGAAAGCGATTTAAGTAAGAGTTTTATGGAGAAAATTAGCGATAGTGTTAAAGACAGACAAGATGGTGAACCAGTTCGTTTTGTTTTCGATAAAACCATAGATAAAGAAACTTTAACTTTCTTAATGAATAAAATGGGTATTGAGAGTTCCGATAGTATTATACCTGGCGGAAGATACCATAATAGAAGGGATTACATGAGCTTCCCGAGTTTAGGAAGAACAGATTTATTATATAATAAAATAGAACCACTACCTGTAAAAGGACTTAGTTTAGAAACAAGTATTTTTGAAGCCATTGCTAAAAAAGACTATTTACAATACACACCATATCACACCTTTGCATATACTGTAAAATTTTTACGAGAAGCCGCATTAGATCCTAAAGTAAAATCTATAAAAATTACTATTTACAGATTAGCACAAATTTCTCATGTGGCAAGTTCGCTTATTAATGCAGCCATTAATGGTAAAAAAGTTATCGTTTCTATGGAAATTCAGGCAAGGTTCGATGAGCAAGCGAACATAGAATATGCAGAGCAAATGCAGCGTGAAGGCATACAATTAATTTTTGGTGTGCAAGGTTTAAAAGTACACAGCAAAATGTGTTTAATAGAGCGCGAGGAAAATAATAAAATTATACGCTACGGATTTATAAGTACAGGAAATTTTAACGAGTCTACCGCTAAAATTTATACCGATTACACGCTATTTACCGCAGACCAGAAATTATTAAAGGATATAAATAAAGTTTTTAATTTCTTTTCTGTAAATTATAAGGTCTATCGCTTTAAGCACATTATAACCTCACCGCATTACACTAAAAATGCTTTTTTTAATTTAATCGATAACGAAATTAAAAACAAGAAAAATGGTAAGCCAGCTTATATTCGTTTAAAAATGAATAGTCTCTCAAGTTACCAAATGATAGATAAGCTTTACGAAGCCAGTAATGCAGGTGTTAAAATAGAAATGATAATTCGCGGAATATGCTGTCTTGTTCCTGGCGTTAAAGGCATGAGTGAAAATATAGAGGTGGTGAGCATTGTCGATAAATTTTTAGAGCATACCAGATTATTTGTTTTTTGCAATAATGATGCACCTAAAATTTATATTTCTTCGGCCGATTGGATGACTAGAAATATAGAAAACAGAGTAGAGGTAAGCTGTCCTATTTACGATAATGATATTAAGAACGAATTAATCCATACATTTAATATTAGTTGGAAAGATAACGTTAAGGCCAGAATATTAAATAAAAAACAAATTAATGTGTATAAGCGCAATGATAATGAGAAATTTAGGTCTCAATTTGAAGCTTATAACTATTATAAAAATAAACTAAATTAATGCTAACCATACTTAAATATGCCGCTATAGATATTGGGTCTAATGCTGTGAGATTACTTATCTCGAGTATTGTAGAAAGTGCAGATAAACCTTCGAGATTTAAAAAAATATCTCTTGTTAGAGTCCCAATTCGTTTAGGAGCAGATGTTTTTTTAAAACAAAATATTTCTGAAGAAAACACAAGTAGGATGTTAGATGCCATGCAGGCATTTAAATTGTTAATGAAAACCCATCGTGTGGATAAGTATAAGGCTTGTGCAACATCGGCAATGCGAGAAGCAAATAATGGTAAAGAGGTTGCCGATTTAATTTTAAAAACTACCGGAATTACCATTGATATTATTGATGGAGAAGAGGAAGCAACTATAATAGCAGCAACAGATTTAAATAATTTTATAGATAATAACAAAACCTATCTCTATGTAGATGTAGGAGGCGGTAGCACAGAGTTTAGCGTTATTTATAACGGAAACAAAACCACCTCAAGATCGTTTAAAATTGGTACCGTAAGATTATTAAACGATATCGTTAAAAAAGAAATGTGGAAAGAACTGGAAGAATGGGTTAAAACAGAAACAGAAAAGTATGAGAAAATAGACGTTATAGGGTCTGGAGGTAACATTAATAACATTTTTAAATCCTCTGGAAAAGCTGCTGGTAAACCGTTAACGTACTTTTACCTCACCTCATATTACGATATGTTACAAAGTTACTCTTACGAAGAGCGTATTACAGAATTAGATTTAAACCAAGATAGAGCAGATGTTATTATACCTGCAGCAAGAATTTACCTCTCTGCAATGAAATGGAGTGGAGCAAAACATATTTATGTTCCAAAGATTGGATTAGCAGACGGAATTATTAAAAGTATGTATAATGAAACCATTTTAAGTCATACAAAGTTAAAATGATACACTTTATCTTTTTATTGTTTCAATTATATTAAAAAAAATTATATTAGTACAACTTTAAAATTTAACTATAACTAAAAAACTATAAACCCAATTTTTATGAAAAAAATAGTACTTATCGCAGCGTTTGCAATGTTTTCATTATATGGCTTCTCTCAAAACGCATTGTATGGTGTTCGAGCAGGTTACAACATTTCTAACTTAGACTTTGAACCAGAAGTGCCAGGAGGTATCGAGAACATGCATAGAAACGGATTTGCAATTGGATTTTTTGGCGAGTATAGCTTGTCTTCAAGTATTTCTTTCGCTCCAGAAATTCAATTTTCTGCAGAAGGTGCTAAAGAAGAGTTTATACGTATAGACTACATACAAGTGCCATTATTTCTTAAATTTAAACTTACAGATAATATAGCTGTTGGTGTTGGACCGCAGGCAAGTTTAAAAGCACATGAATACCAGGATGGGTTACAAAACTTAGCGTTTTCCGGACTTGGTGGTATTGAATATATGATTTCAGATGAGTTCTTTTTAGATTTTAGATACTCATATGGTTTTACCAATATTTTTGATGATGAAACCACATTAGAAGCAAAAAACACCAACATGCAAATAGGATTTGGTGTAAAGTTTTAACCAAACCAACTATTACAAAACTAAAAAATCCAATACTTGAAGTATTGGATTTTTTTTATAAAAAAAGTTGTAGTAAAATTTATCCATGTATAGTTTCACTCTTGCTCAAACCCTTCATAATTTCTGCTTCAAAGTCCAAAAGTGCTTGCCATTTTTCATCAACTTCCTTTCTGTCTCCATATTGTCTGGCAAAGCCTAAAAACATGGTATAATGATTGGCTTCACTAACCATTAGTTTTCTGTAAAATTCTGCCAGCTCTTTATCTTCTAAAGCTTCGCTTAACAACCTAAAACGCTCACAACTTCGTGCTTCAATTAAAGCGGCATACAATAGTCTATGTACCAATTGTGTCGTTCTACTACCTCCTTTTGGAAAAAATTGAAGCAATTTTGATACATATTCATCTTTACGATCCCGACCTAAAACCCAACCATTTTTTAAAATTAAGTCGTGCACCATTTTAAAATGGCTAATTTCTTCCTTAACCAAAGCCACCATTTCCTGTACTAATTCTGTATACTCCGGAAAACTAACAATTAAAGAAATAGCAGTACTGGTAGCTTTTTGCTCGCAAAACGCATGGTCTGTTAAAATGTCTTCAATATTTTTTTCTACTATGTTTACCCAACGTGGATCTGTTGGTAGTTTAAGTCCTAACATTGTTTTATAAGTTTTACTATTTACTATTCGATATAGGTATTAAGTTTATCGCCACTTTCAATATCATACTCACCGTTGCTATTTACTAACAATTTATAAATCTGAGCGATTTGTAATTTAGGATTAAATAATATAATACTTAATTTTAGCTCTTCAGTGTTTATAGGCTGTATCTCATCGTAATTTAAATAAATTAATGAATTTTCAATAGTAGTGTCGCTAAGAGCATCGGTATTTTTAATTAAATTTGAAATGGACTTGTTTTCTAAAATTACCTGATCCTTAAAGCTAATTGTGAGCTCGGTATTAATAATTCTATAGCGTCTTGTTAACGTAATCCCATCATTGTTTTCTACTAATTCTATTTCTTTATCTGTAGTAGTGTATTCTTTAATTTTTAAATTAAAACCATTATCTAAAATAGTATCGGTCACTTTTTTAGTATGCTTTTCGGGAATATATCTGGTTTTTTGGGAAAAAGAATCTAACAATTTAGAGTCAGCTAATACTTCGGCATTTGTCTTTTGGGTTCTGTCCCGACCATCACAACTCACAAAAGCAACAGCGCAGATAATAAATAGGTAAAATAGTTTTTTCATTGTATGCATTTAAAAAACAAAGTTAAAGGTAATTTTTTAAACGGTTTTAATAGTAGTTCAATACTAATAAAAAGACTATTTAAGTTTTTATATTAAAGGTCTAAATCGAAGGTTTTGCGAAGCAATTCAATATTTGGATTTTTCTCTTTTAGCTTTTCGTATTTTTCTTCCGGCGTATATGCGAATTTTTTCTGCATCTCTTCATTTACTTCAATGGCTAAGCTAATGTCGTAATTTTGTAATGTCTTTCTTAAATACTGTAATAAATCGAAGGATTGCCTTTCAACTTCCACTTTATTGGTCGCATTTGGGAAAGTTAAATGTATAGTAGTGTCTTTAAGCGTAGGCTTATCTATTGAGAGTATGGCAGCAAGATTCATTTTGCCTTCGGCTTCAATTCTTGAAATGTATGTATTCCAGGTTTCGGTTAATTCGTCTTGTGTAAAAGGTTCTTTTGGTAGATTTTCTACATCAGGCACATGTACCTGTTGTTTTATCTCGTGTGCTTTTTTGGCGCGAATACTACTTAACGATAAACCCGATGTACGTTTGGTTGTAGTATTTAAAACAATTTTAGGCGTTTCGGCTTTGGTAACAACAACAGGTTTGGCTGCAGAGGCAGTAACGGTTTGTTGTTTTGTTACAGTAGTTGTTTTATTGTTATCTACAGGAGTTTCGGGTTTCTTTACAGGAATAGGCGTTATACCAACACGTTTAAAATAGGAAGGCGGAATTATGAACCGACTGTTATTTTTTTTTTCTCCATCATAAGTGATAGAGGCCAATTGCATTAAACAGAGTTCAACGAGCAGTCGTTGGTTTTTGCTGGATTTGTATTTTAAATCCGTTTCATTCGCTAACTCGATACCTTTTAAAAGAAAGTCCTGAGAGGCTTTTTTAGATTGCTCTAAGTATTTTGCTTTGGTTTTATCGCCAACCTCAAGCAATTCTATAGTAGCTGGATTTTTACAAACCAGTAAATCTCTAAAATGCGATGCTAAACCAGCCACGTAGTGGTGGCCATCGAAACCTTTAGACAATGTGTCGTTAAACTGAAGCAGTAATTCTGGTATTTTATTCTCTAAAATAAGGTCTGTACTAGTAAAATACGTTTCGTAATCCAGCACGTTTAAATTTTCGGTAACTGCTTGTCGAGTTAAGTCTTTACCCGAAAAACTAACCACACGATCGAAAATAGAAAGTGCATCTCGCATGGCACCATCTGCTTTTTGGGCGATAATATGTAAAGCATCATCATCTGCAGTAATGCCTTGCTCTTCGGCAATATATTTTAAATAGTTCTTGGCATCTTTTACCGTAATACGTTTAAAATCGAAAATCTGGCAACGCGATAAAATGGTTGGGATTATTTTATGTTTTTCGGTAGTTGCTAAAATAAAGATGCAATGTTTTGGTGGCTCTTCTAAAGTTTTTAAAAAGGCATTAAAAGCAGCTTGCGAGAGCATGTGCACCTCGTCTATAATATACACTTTGTATTTTCCCACTTGAGGTGGAATACGTACCTGATCGGTTAAACTTCTAATATCGTCAACCGAGTTGTTTGAGGCAGCATCCAGCTCAAAAATATTAAATGCAAAATCTTCGTCCTCAGACTCCGAGCCATCGCTATTAATCATTTTGGCAAGAATACGTGCGCAACTGGTTTTACCCACACCACGCGGTCCTGTAAAAAGTAAGGCTTGTGCTAAGTGGTTATTTTCAATAGCATTAAGGAGGGTGTTTGTAATAGCATCCTGTCCCACAACGTCTTTAAACGTTTGAGGTCTGTACTTTCTGGCTGATACTACAAAATGTTCCAAATTGAGACTGAATATTTGCTTTTATATTGATTAACAAAGTTAAAAATTAGAATTAGAATTTAGAATTCTGGACTTATAATTTAATAGGAGTTATTAACAAATATATAGAGCCATAAACCTTTTGCCTCTTTGGCTTTATCAGAAAATAATAAAACTATTTCTTTTATCAGATTATATTATAGGCTATTGGAAATACAATTATTAAATTTAAATCGAGTATTTATACTCTTGCAAATCAATAGATTAATTTGTTTTTTACCTGTAAACTATAATTTAATGGGTATTCACGCTGACAAATCACAGGAAAATAAAAGGCAATCGATTTCTTATAGCAAATATCAAATGCAGCGTGTTGATGAGGCAGCTTTTAAGTTTGTAGATAACCGCTCTAAAGCAATTAATAACCGAAAACTTCAAGAATTGTCCATTGATAGTCCAAAATCTTTGCAGTTAAGGGCTTATCAGAATAAGGCTAATGAACATTCTGCTAAAAAACAGCCTACCCAAGAGAAAGAAAATAATACAAGTTTATCTGATAACTTGAAAACAGGTTTCGAGTATCTGTCTGGTCAATCAATGAACGATGCAAAATTTCATCATAATTGCAATAGACCAGCTCAATTGCAAGTGCAGGCATATGCGCAAGGAACCGATACCCACTTAGGACGGAACGATAAGGTGAAAGTAAATGATGATGCTCATCTTGAGAGAGAGGTGGACATTATGGGTAAAAGTGCTTTGCAAATGAACTCTACTTTTTTCTCAGAAAATGCAAAAGAGAAAAGAAACACAATAACAGGTGGCATTGAGCCAATGCAGCCAAAATGGTTAGATTCTAAATCAGGAAATTTAAAATGGGATATACCTATTGCAGGAGTTAGATGGTATTATATAAAGAAGGATAAAAGAATGTTTTATCTTATAGAAAATGGAGAGGATAGATACAAAAGTCACAGTGGTGTAAGGCATGCCAAATCCCACGCCGAATGGGTACAATTATTCGGTTCTGACCCTTTAAAATATTTAGACGCTCTCGTAGTGTCTGAGGAAGAAGTATCATCTGATACTAATAGTGATTCCATAAAAGATACTGTAGAGGATGAAAAAGAATCTAAAAAAGTAAAGCTTAAAATGGCCCTTGAAGATAAAATAGGAGCTCTGAATGATATAATAAATAAAACTAAAGGTAATAACGGCTACGGACCAGCAGTGCGTGATAAACTAAAGAATGGAGATGTTTTAGGCTGGCTTTTAGATGTGTTAGAAGTAGCAGGGTGGGATAAGACTGATACACATAACGTATATGAATGTAGTACATTGATAATTAATGAAATAAATAATTTTATGGATAAGACTGTCACCCATACTAATAGTGAAGACCATATAAAGTTACCCGATGCGATAGAAGATGAATTTATAGCATTTGAAGATGCGGCACAAGAATTATTAAAAAAGGCCCCAGCATTCATTTTAGCCAAGGAAGAAATTGCCCAATTCACACTTAAACTAAAGAAACAATCTGGTATATTCTTAGCATCAGAGACTACTTCTGGTGCTATGGATCGATCAATTAAATACCTCGACACGTTAATGTCGATGAGGAGTAAATTGGAAAAGCTTAAAGATTTTGATTTTGAACAAATATTAAAGGAAGCACCGAAAAAAATATTAAAGAAATATATGTTAACTGCTTCATTTGATAATAATATTGAACCAAAACTGGCTCAAGGCATTGTGAACAAAATAAAGGACCATTATGGTGAATCTGAAGGATCTGGTCAATTGGAAGAGAATATAAAAGACGCGAAAAAGGCAATAGTCAGGGTTATCGAAAAGTTACTGGATAAACAAAGATCGTTCCCAATAGGTATAACGGGAGGTAGAAAAGGTGATACAGACTCTGGAGTTACAAAGCGAGAAAACAATAATAATGGGAATGGGGAAGAAATTAAGGACGTAAAAATGATTCTGATACATGTAGGTGAGATTATGGAAAAGCTGAATAAAAATGCAAAAAATTTGAATATATTAGTACCTGCCTTAGCAGAATACGGAACATTATTTCATGAGTTAAGCCATTCTATAAATCACCATAATAAATCAATCAAGGATGTTGACATCGGAGAAATGGACGGCGGGCACGCCAGTCCTAGTAAAGTATATAATATGGATAATACAAAAGGTTGGTTCTATGATCCAGATTTTATAGCGGCAATGATTCTAGCAGGACTTGATAAATTAGCTGATTAAGAAAATTTAGACATGACATGTTCTCAAGTTATTGAATCTAATGGACCATAAGTTGTTGGACGCCACAATTACATAAAGTATTGGCATGAAAAATAAATAAAGTTCAGGTAGATGATGTCAAGAGAAGATACCGTCTAAAATAAATTGATTTCTATGAATAAAATACCAATAAAAAATACTAAGCAAAGAGCAATAGAATTGGAAGTCTATAAGAAAAAAATGACGAGAATATGAGGGTTTAATCAAGCCATCAAACAAACCTTCAAAAACAAAACAACTATTCTTCCAATATCATAAATACTTTATCCTATTTTTGCAGTAAGTAAATCGCCTTATCGCTTTAAATTTATTTAAAGAGGAAAGTCTGGACACCGTAGTGCATTATAGTGGTTAACAGCCACCAGCCGTGAGGTTAGGAAAAGTGCAACAGAAAGTATGTACAGGTCATGCTGTAGTGAAACCAGGTAAACTCTATAAGGTGCAATGTCATGTAAACTAACGTTCGAGCGTGCACGCGCGAGTTAGAGGGTAGACAGCTAAAGTGTGTTGGTAACAACTCACGTAGATAAATGATAAGGGCTCGCAAGAGTACAGAATCCGGCTTATAGATTTACTTACATTAAACAAGCCCTTTACTTATTGTAGAGGGTTTTGTTTATATACTACTCTTGTTTGTGTGCTTCCATTTCAATTTCTATTAAAAACTCTGGTATCGCCAGCTCTTTTACGCCAAGCCATGAACCGGTTGAAAAATGTTTGGTATAAATGGTGCCTCTGTACGCTGCATTTTCAAGAAATAAAGGCATATTGGTGGTGAATATATTTTCGACTATAACATCGTCGAACGTGCAGCCATAGTGGTTTAAAATTTTCTCTAAATCTGCGTAGCAATTTTTCATTTGCGCACCTAAATCTCCTACAGCTGTTGGGTTACCTTCGTTATCCATACTCACTGCACCAGAAATTTTAATGTTGTTACCAATTTTTACCGCATGTGCATAACCATAGGCTTTTTCTACTTCTGGACGAAGTGAAAAATATTCAGGCTTTTCAGCCTTTATAATTATTTCTTTTTCTACTTCTTCATGCGTTTTTGTTTCTTCATTATTACAACTTAAAACTGTAAAATGTAAGGCTAAAAGTATTAGTAAAATAACAGGCGTTGGTGTTTTGGTTGATAGCTGTTTCATAATGATTTTGTTTTTGTTTAACATTGAAACCCTTCACAGATTGGTAAAGGGTTTTTGTAATATATTTTTTTGTTTTATTAATCTTGTGTTGGTGTGTAACTAAGGTCTGGTCTCATTCTCGCTTCAACCTTTTCATACTTTGTACTTAAAGCAATAACATTAAACATTGCAGGTTGTATTTCTGCGCCTAACTGCTCTTCTTCGACTTTATCAATTTGAGCCAGATCTAACTTGTCTTTACCAGCAATAGCTACCATATAGTAGTTTTCATCACTTCCAAAGCCGCTATGAAAAATACTATAGCCCGTTTTTATTCCTTTTTTGGTATATATACCTTTAACATTAGCTATCGCTTCCTTTAATTTTTTAGCATTTTTTGGTGCGTAATAGATAAAATGATATTCGCGGTAATTCTTACCTGCTGTAGTGTAACCTTCCGGCTGGTAGGATAGCTCTTTTTTATAAGAAATAACTTCATCGCCATGCGAATCGTAACAGGCATCCATAGTACTGAACAACTTACCAACTGCAGCTTCTCCCATTTTTTCAGACAAGCCTTTCATTATATCTTTATCTAATTCTGCCATGTTTTTAATTGGTGAAACATACACATAGCGACCATCTGTAGTGCTTATTGTTGTCCAATAGGTATCGTTAAGATTGTATTTTGTAAAGTTGTCTTTTAATTCTTTGGCGACTATTTCGTAGTCTGGTATTTTTTCGAATTTAACATGGTCTGTATGTACTACAAACATGTCGCCTTCTTCCTGGGAAAAGGACAGATTAACAGCAAATAGCATGGTAATTAATACCGCTAAACTTGATTTAAAAAAAGTGCTGATTTTAAAGTTTTTTTGATTGTTTAAAGTTTTCATAATGTGAATGGTTTTGGTTAATAGACTTTTTAACCATTACAAAGCAATGACAACCAAATACGCTATCAGTTATTTAACTGACCAAATTAAGGTGTAGAATGAGGTGTGTAAAAAATTACAAGTTTAAGTTGTTAATAGCGAGTACAATGTAATAAAAAAAAGCATGTAAAAAACATAACTTATTGATTATCAGTATTTTCACGTAGGAAAAGAAATACAAAATAATTTATTCTTCCTCATCACTATTTAAGTGCTTAAAGAAGCTAAATCTGTTTCCACCATAGCTTTTAGAGTGACTATAGTTTACCAAATGCGAAATATCTGTATGTTTAGAGTGTTCTACTATTAGTAAACCATCGGTTTCTAATAAGTTGTTTTTAAAAACCAATTCAGGAATTTTAGAAAATTCTTCTACGGGAAAGTCGTAAGGAGGATCGGCAAAAATAATTGTATGTTTTGTATTACTATTTTCTAAAAACTTAAACACATCGCTTTTTATAGTTTGTAGTGGCATGTTGAAACTTTCGGCCGTTTCGTTAATAAATTTAATGCATCCAAAATTAGCATCTACACAAGTAATTTTTTCTGTACCGCGCGACGCAAACTCGTAGCTTATATTACCAGTGCCTGCAAATAAATCTAACACTGAGATGTCGTTAAAGTAATACTGATTATTTAAAATATTAAATAGTGCCTCTTTCGCCATATCTGTTGTAGGCCGAACAGGTAGCTTTTTTGGTGCTGTAATTCTTCTGCCTTTAAATTCTCCTGAGACTATTCGCATTTTAAGCTATGTATTAAAGTAAAATTAGATTGATTGTTTGTAATAGTATCAGCATAGTTAAACGCATCATTTTGTTGAATAAAACTCACGTGTCTAACATATTTGTAAAGGATATTATATAAGGCATCATTTTTAGTAATAGCGCCTAATAATACGGTTTCAATACTTTCTGGGTTTAATGATAATTGCTCTGCTGTAAACAGGACGTAGTATATAAAATCTTCGGCTGTTTGGTATTCAAAAGTATTATAAAGCGTTAAAGCACCAGCTTTAGTGGCTATAATTTCAAAATGTGTTGGGTTAACGTGAATATATAATTTACTACTATCTGCATTTTTTTCCTGCTTCAGTATTTCTTCGATTAAAACAGTAGAGTAGTGCCTATAGGTAAAGTCTCCATAGTGATCGAAAATAAAGTTATTGACATTTACATAAGGCACATAAACGTTTACCGTTTCGTTAATTTTTATGTCGTCGAAAGTAACAAAATCTGATTTAAGTATTTTAGAATTAAGCTTAAGGTAATCGGCCACCACATCTTCATTAAAGAGCGCTGCAGGTACTAAAGTAGATAGTTCGTTAACATGTATAAGTTGTACGTTATTAAAAGTATCGTGAAGAGCTTCCTGCGTATTGAATAAATGCTTGATCGCATCAAGTAACCCAAAAGGTGTTAGCTTTTTTTCGAAAGCTGATTGCTTAATAACTTCAATGGTGTTACTGGCAGTATTTAAAATACAAAAAGAAAGTCCATTCAAACTAACTTGAATGGACAATGCTTTATGTGATATTTCTTGACTGTTTTTAGTTTGGGTCATAAACTTTTGGCCAGTTACCATTTACTTTAACTTCTTCCATAGATCCAATTTTTATGGCATCACCATTAATTTCTTCTACAGAGAATACATTTTCTTCTTTCTTAACTAAATCTTTTGGCTGATCGTGTAAAATATCCTTTTTCATTGCTACAGCTTCAAAAACAGGTAGCTTTTTATCGTCTTCACCAACTTCTCCAGCTTTTAATGTAAAGGTGGTTCCTTCTTTAGCAAAAGGTATTTTCATCATTGTTTTGTAACGATCAGATTGTTTAAATAATGAATCTCTAACAGATTCAAAACTTAAGGTATCGACAATAGTTATTTCTTTGGTGTATTTAATACCACCATAAGCTTTTGTTTTTTCTTCATCTATAACAGTAGAATCTCTACGTTCTATAATGGCAAATTTTCCGTTTTCAATAAACTTAATTAAACTGTCGTAGTTATTAGTAAACTTACCGTTAACTTCTTTATAAGCCAACTCAGAGTCTCTAATATCAACAAGTTTTTCAATTACTGCCGCATAGCGATCTTGCTTAATGTTATGAAATTTAATTTCATTATAAACAGACATGAAGGTAAAATAACCTAAAACAAATATGGCAACCCAAAGTAATATTGTAATTACAGGCTTAAATTTTGTAGGAATAAATTTATCTATCGCATAAACAATTCCAATTGTTAGTAATATTGCAGCTATTACACCTAAAACTATCATCATAATTTTATTAATTTAATTAATGGTCTATCGCAAATCTACAATTTTTTTTTGTTCGTAAAAACCAATAAGAGTAAAAATCATTTATATCTTTGAATTATTCTTAACTTTTTAAACGATTAAATGACAGCCTCACAATTTTATTCCCTTATAAAACAGCATTTTCCGTTTAATCCCACTGCAAAACAAGATATTTTATTATTACAGCTTTCAGAATTTATTTTTAAAGATCAGGCCAACGGTATTTTTTTACTAAAAGGTTACGCTGGAACAGGAAAAACCACGATAATAGGGACTTTAGTGAATAATTTATGGAAAGCAAAAATGAGTGCTGTACTTATGGCTCCAACGGGTCGTGCGGCAAAAGTAATTTCAAATTATTCTAAAAAGGAAGCATTTACCATCCATAAAAAAATATATTTTCCAAAAAAAGAAAAAGGAGGTGGTGTAAAATTTGTCTTACAACCAAATAAGTATAAAAATACCATTTTTATTGTTGATGAGGCTTCTATGATTCCAGACGCACCTTCAGATTCTAAGTTGCATGCCAATGGCTCACTGTTAGACGATTTAATGCAATACGTCTATCAAGGACATAAATGTAAATTGTTGTTAATAGGAGATACGGCGCAATTACCTCCTGTAAAATTGGATATCAGTCCAGCTTTAGACGAAAATAATTTAAGTTTAACCTACAATAAAGAAGTTACTAAAATAGAGCTTGATGAAGTGATGCGGCAGGAACAGGATTCTGGTATTTTAGAAAATGCTACTCTATTACGAGAAACCATAGCCAGTTCGTTTTTCGAAAGTTTTAAATTTAATCTTAAAGGCTTTAAAGATATTGTGCGTCTGGTGGATGGTTACGATATAATGGATGCTATTAACGATGCATACAGTACCTTGGGAAATGAAGAAATGGCTATTATAGTGCGCAGTAATAAGCGGGCTAACTTATATAATCAGCAAATAAGAAGTCGAATTCTATTTAATGAAAACGAATTATCCTCTGGTGACTATTTAATGGTAGTTAAAAACAATTATTTTTGGTTAAAACCAACAACTGAGGCTGGTTTTATTGCCAATGGAGATATTATTGAAGTATTAGAAATATTTAGCATAAAAGAATTATATGGTTTTCGTTTTGCTGAAGTTAAAGTGCGCATGGTCGATTACCCAAAAATGAGACCCTTTGAAACCGTATTACTGTTAGATACTATTGATGCCGAAACACCTTCTTTACCTTACGAGGAGTCTAATAAACTATATCAAGAGGTACAAAAAGATTATGAAGATGAAACCAGCAACTACAAGAAGTTTTTAAAAATTAAAAATAACAAGCATTTTAATGCATTGCAAGTTAAATTCTCTTATGCCATTACTTGCCATAAATCTCAGGGAGGGCAGTGGCATACTGTTTTTGTAGAGCAGCCTTATTTACCAGAAGGCATTAATCGCGATTATTTACGTTGGCTTTATACAGCAGTAACAAGAGCGAAAGAAAAGTTATATTTAATAGGTTTTAAAGACGATTTTTTTGAAACAGAATAGAATACCTTACATTTATAATTAATCAAACCTGCGTGTTTTAAGAAATCTATTAAAATTTAATTTATGACGAGTGAAACCATAATTAGTATTTGCCTTGGTATAGGATTAGCAGCTTCTGTTGGCTTTCGGGTATTTGTTCCCTTATTTGCATTGAGTTTAACCGCTTATTTAGGCGGTTGGGAGCTTAACGACTCGTGGCAATGGATTGGTAGCTTGTCTGCATTAATTGTATTGGGTGTTGCTACTGTGGTAGAGATTTTTGCCTATTACATACCATATGTTGACAATGCATTAGACTCTATTGCCATACCATTGGCTGCAATTGCAGGTACAGCAGTTATGGTATCTACGGTTGCAGATTTAAGCCCAGTAATTACCTGGGCTTTAGCCATTATTGCAGGCGGAGGAACAGCTGCAGCAGTGGCTGGTAGTGCAGGAGCTACCAGGTTGGCTTCAACCACCACCACAGGAGGTTTGGCAAACCCAGTAGTTTCTACCGTAGAAACAGGAACAGCAGTGGTTATGTCTGCCGTTTCTATAATTTTTCCGGTTATTGCTATATTTCTTGTAATATTCATCTTATTTATCATTTTCAGACTTTATAAAAAGTTTAAATCCTCTAAGGCTTAATTTTATTTTAAAAATTCTATTTTTGAAGTATTAATTATTCCGCAAAAATTTCAGTTTTATAAATGAAAATAATCGCAATGATTCCTGCACGTTACAGTGCTTCTCGTTTTCCGGGCAAACTTATGCAAGATTTAGAAGGAAAGCCTGTTATAACACGTACTTACGAGGCCACACTTGCTACTCAATTGTTTGATGATGTGATTGTAGTAACAGATAGCGACATTATTTATAACGAAATTAATGCTATTGGTGGTAAAGCGATGATGAGCAAAAAAGAGCACGAATGTGGTAGTGATCGCATCGCCGAAGCTGTGGAATTTATGGATGTGGACATAGTTGTAAATGTGCAGGGAGACGAGCCTTTTACAGAAGTGGCTTCGCTTAAAAAACTTATTAAAGTATTTAAAGCGGATGATAAAAAGGAGGTGGATTTAGCTTCGTTAATGGTGCATATAACAGACCTTGATGAAATAAATAATCCTAATACGGTGAAGGTTATTGTTGACCAGAAAAATTTTGCACTTTATTTTTCAAGAAGCCCAATTCCATTTCCAAGAGATAAAGCAGTAGAAGCAAAATATTATAAGCACAAAGGTGTTTATGCGTTTAGAAAGCAAGCATTGCTGGATTTTTACCGTTTACCAATGCTTATGCTCGAAGCCTCAGAAAAAATAGAATGCATTCGCTACTTAGAATATGGAAAGCGTATAAAAATGGTGGAAACGAATGTGCAGGGTGTAGAAATTGATACACCTGAGGATTTGGAACGTGCAAAAAAAATGTGGAAATGACAATGCTATTTTATATTGAAAAGAAGAAACTTTTGGATAAGAGCTTCGATTAAATTGAATTAAATTTTGAACAAAGAATACCAAAATATAAAAGTAATTGGCTTTGATGCAGATGACACCCTTTGGGTAAACGAAACCTATTTTCGTGAGGCAGAAAGTAAGTTTGCCAAACTATTAAGCCGGTTTGAAACCGAAAATAAAATAGATCAGGAGCTTTTTAAAATGGAAATAAAAAATCTTCCAGTTTATGGTTATGGTGTTAAAGGTTTTGTGTTATCTATGGTAGAAATGGCATTAGAATTATCTAATAATACCGTTTCAAACAAAACAATAGAACACATTTTAGCCATTGGAAAGGAGATGATTAACAAACCCGTAGAATTGTTAGATGGTGTGGAAGAAGTACTTGAGGCTTTATCCAAAAATTACAGATTAATAGTGGCTACCAAAGGCGACTTATTAGATCAAGAGCGCAAACTCGAAAAATCTGGATTGTTAGGTTATTTTCATCATGTAGAAGTTTTAAGTGACAAAAAAGAAGATAATTACAATAGATTGCTAAAACATTTGGAAATAAAACCAGAAGAGTTTTTAATGATTGGAAACTCCTTGAAATCGGATGTTTTACCGCTAATAGCAATAGGAGCAAATGCAATTCATATTCCTTTTCATACTACTTGGGCGCACGAACAAGTAGATATTAATGAAAACGAGTCTAAAAGTTATAAAACGCTACTAAGTTTAAGCGAAGTAACTACAATATTAAATTAGAAAAGAATATTTTTACAATTAGAATTAGTTAAATGATTTATAAGAATTTTCCAATGGTGTCCAGAGTAATTTTTGGACGAGGTAGTTTTAATCAGTTAGAAGAGATTCTCTCTCCAAAACGATTAAACACCAAAGCACCATTTATATTTTTTGTAGACGATGTATTTAAAGGAAATGCATGGTTAACGTCAAGAATACCTTTGTCTTACGACGATAAATTAATTTATGTCTCTGCTGACGAAGAACCTAAAACCTCTCAAATTGATGATCTTGTAGAGGAAATAATTCTTAACTATAAAGAACAACCGTCAGGAATTATTGGCATTGGAGGAGGCAGTATTCTCGATATTGCCAAGGCTGTAGCCATTATGTTAACCAATAATGGGGAATCAAAAGACTATCAAGGTTGGGATTTAGTAAAAAACCCAGCTATTTATCACGTTGGTATTCCTACTATTTCTGGCACAGGTGCAGAAGTGTCCCGAACAACTATTTTAACAGGACCAGAACGAAAGTTAGGAATTAACAGCGACTATACGCCTTTCGATCAGGTTTTACTTGATCCGGAGCTTACTAAAGATGTTCCCAGAGACCAATGGTTTTACACAGGGATGGATTGTTTTGTTCACTGTATAGAATCACTTAATGGAACCTATTTAAATGCTTTTAGTAAAAGTTACGGAGAAAAAGCCTACTCGCTATGTAAAGAAATTTTTCTGGAAGGCGATATTGAAGAAAAAGAAGCCCAAGACAAACTTATGATGGCAAGCTGGCATGGAGGTATGAGTATTGCCTATTCTCAGGTAGGAGTGGCTCATGCATTAAGTTATGGTTTAGGCTATTTGCTTGGTGTTAAACATGGTATTGGTAATTGCATTGTATTCGATCATTTAGAAGAGTATTATCCAGATGGTGTTGCCATGTTTAAAAAGATGAAAGCAAAGCATAATATTAATTTACCACAAGATATATGTAAAGATTTATCAGACAATGAGTTCGATATTATGATTGATGTTGCCTTGAGTTTAGAACCACTTTGGGAAAATGCCATAGGCAAGCAATGGAAGAAAACAATCACTCGAGAAAAGCTTAAGGCGCTCTACCAAAAAATGTAGTATGCGCAGCATTTATAAATTTATCTATTTTAAACTTTTAGGTTGGAGGGTCTTGGGCAATACAACTATGTCCAAAGAGACTATTAAAAAAGCGGTTATAATAGCAGCGCCTCACACGAGCTGGCACGATTTTTACATTGGAGTGCTGTTACGAAGAGTTATTAATATTAAAACAAATTTTGTAGGTAAAAAAGAATTATTTACCTGGCCATTTGGATACTATTTTAGAGCCATAGGAGGTGTGCCTTTAAACCGAAGTAATAATGAAAATAAAGTAGAAGCTATTGCTAAAGAATTTAATAAACACGAAGAGTTTAGAATTACATTCGCACCGGAAGGAACACGGAAAAAAGTAGAGCAGTGGAGGACAGGATTTTACTATATTGCAAAAGCGGCAAACGTACCTATAATCATGTTTACATTAGATTTTAAAAATAAACAGAACACGGTGTCTGAACCTTTTTATCCCACAGAAAATATTGAAGAAGATTTTCAATATATGTATTCATTTTATAATGGAGTAATTGGTAAAAAACCTGAATACTCATAGCTAAATAAACTTCTTTCAATGCTTTAAAGCTGAGTTTTTTACAAAAAAATAGCATTATTTAAAATAAATTATTATTTTGGTATAATAATTGGAATATCTTCCGTGTAGTATGCGGATGAAACATAAAGTAAACTTTTACTCAAGTCCCTAAAAAGAAACATTTACCTACTACAACTTAAAAAAGCTACTTCAGCCTACTCGAAGTAGCTTTTTTCTTTAAAGCCTTCATTCTTCATCATTTAAAATAATCGCTTTTGCATATAATAAATGTGTTATGTTTTTTTTAAGAAAAAAAGGGTTTGGCTGTTAATTTTTGGTTAAAGGCGTGTTTTAAAAAGACTATTTTAAAGTTCTTGCCGTAAGTTTAGTATTACAACAATTTATCAAAAATTTAAACTAAACAAATAAACAAAATGAGAACATTGAAACATTCAATTAAATTATTTAGCATTTTAGCATTATCGTCAATAACATTTACGTCTTGTAGTAGCGACGATGACAATGGCGGTAATAACGACACGCCACAAACAGCATCAACGCGTTTGTACACTTCTAACAATGCAAATGGTAACATTACTATTTATGATGTAACAGATTTATCTAACGTTACTGGTACAACATTAATTACAACAAGCACGATGGCAGACGGTATTCATTATGATGCTACTGCAGATGTTGTTTCTCAAGCATCAAGATCAGGATTATCTATCGAAGGTTTTTCTAACGTCTCGAATTTAGTTTCTGGAACAACTGTTACAGTTGATATTTCTGGAACTGCAGATATGGATAACCCAAGAGAAATGGCTGTAAAAGACAATGCATTATATGTTGTAGCAGATAACAACGATGTCGATGGACAGGTAGCTACACCAGATGGACGTTTTTTTATATATAAAAAAACAGCCAATGGTTTTGAGTTAAAAAACACTATTACTACAAACATTAAGGTTTGGGGTATTACATTTATAGGTGATGACCTTTACGCTATTGTAGATACAACAAATGAACTTGCTGTTTTTACAGATTTCTTAAGTAACGAAACAGATGTTACTTTAGCAGCTTCTAAAACTATTGCAATAGATGGTTTAACAAGAACACATGGTATAACTTACGATGCTCAATCTAATACAGCTGTTTTAACAGATATTGGTGATGCAGCCAGCAGTACAGATGGAGGGTTTCATGTTATTTCTGACTTTACTACTAAGTTTAATGCCACTGGCGATGGAGGTACATTAGCTGTATCTGATCAAGTTATAGTTTCTGGTGCAAGTACAGAATTAGGTAACCCTGTAGATGTTGCGTTCGATGGCACTACACAAACAGTATTTATAGCCGAAGCAGAAAATGGTAAAATATTAGCCTTTAATAATATAGGTGCTGGAGGTGATATAGCTCCTGTACTTTCTAACAGCTTAATGTCTGCATCTGCAGTATATTTATATAAGGAGTAAGGTATAGCATAAATTTAAAAAAAGCCATCTTTAAAGATGGCTTTTTTTTGTCGCTATTATTAGCTTTTTAATAAAATACCAAAGTGTTAAGCAACAACTTTTTTAAAGTACTTTTTTCTAAGCCAAAAGGATACACGAACTAATAAAATTAGAGCAGGTACTTCTACTAATGGCCCAATAACTCCTGCAAATGCTTGCCCAGAATTTAATCCGAAAACGGCTATAGCAACTGCAATAGCCAATTCGAAGTTGTTTCCCGCAGCTGTAAAAGCAACAGCTGTTGTTTTGTCGTAAGATGCACCTGTAGCTTTGGTAAAGAAAAATCCAATAATGAACATTAAGGTAAAATAGATAAGCAAAGGAATTGCTATTATTATCACATCCATTGGGATTTCAACAATCAATTCACCTTTTAGCGAAAACATAATAACAATAGTAAATAATAAAGCAATTAAGGTAATTGGTGAAATGGCAGGAATAAATGTATTGGTATACCATGCTTCGCCTTTTAGCTTTACTAAAACGAGTCTGCTTAAAATTCCCATTATAAATGGTATACCTAAATAAATAGCGACACTTTCTGCAATTGTTGCTATAGAAATATCTACAATGGCACTTTCAAACCCAAAATAGGGTGGAAGCACGGTTATAAAAATCCAAGCATAAAAGCTGTAGGCAAACACTTGAAAAATACTGTTTAAAGCCACTAAACCTGCGCCATATTCGCTACTGCCATCTGCGAGATCGTTCCATACTAAAACCATGGCTATACAACGTGCCAGCCCTATTAAAATAAGACCGACCATATATTCCGGGTAATCCCTTAAAAAGGTAATAGCCAATATAAACATTAATACAGGACCAATAATCCAATTTAATATTAGAGAAATAGAGAGGATTTTTGTGTTTTTAAAAACCTTTGGTAGTAATGCATAATTAACCTTTGCCAAAGGTGGATACATCATTAAAATTAAACCAATAGCTATAGGAATATTTGTGGTTCCACTATTAAATGCGTTTATAATGTCTGGAAACGTTGGAAAAAAATAACCAAGACCAACTCCAAAAGCCATGGCAACAAATATCCAAAGTGTTAGATTTCTATCGAGGAAACTTAATTTTTTTAATGCCATGTTTTAAGAACTAATTTGAGAGAATACGTAAAACAATTCAGTAGCGATTTGCAGACTACGCTCTTTGTATTTTTCTTCCTGTTGCGGTGTGTTGTCAAAAACTTTTGGGTCTTCAAAAGTTATAGGAATACGTTTTTCTGCTCCAGGAACAAAGGGACATGCTTCGTTTGCCGAATCACAAGTCATGATTGCTGTAAATTCAGATTTAGGATTAAAATCGTCATCTAACTTTTTCGAAAATCCAATAATGGGATGCTCGTTGTTGGCATATTTTATACTGTAAATAGGGTTACTACCTTCTGAAATTACTTTGATTTTAAAACCAGAATTTTGTAATGTATCTACAACCATTGGAAAGAGTGCTGTAGTTTCTGTTCCTCCTGAATAGCAAAATACTTTTTTAATATTAAAATAGTTTGCCATTGTTTGTGTCCAAACTTGTGATAAATGACTTCTTCGTGAATTGTGAGTACAGATAAAATTAATTCTAATCTCTTGATTATTTGTAACCTTAGATTGAATTATATCTATCAGTGGTTTTAAAACTGCTTTACGTTTGTTTGAAACCTTATTAGTATCTAATTGTTTAATAACTTTTTCTATTGCTGGGAATAGGGTTGGTTTTGTTGTTATCATTTTTTATAAAATTTGTATGGTTTTTTTAGCAACAGTTTCCATCTGGAGCACAACAAGGTTCATCATTTAAACTGGACAATTTTATTTTTGGCTTTTTTAATGGGATGCCACAGTTGTCTTTAGCCAAACAATCGGTTTGTTTTGAGGTTAATAAAAAATTATCTCCATTAAAATCTAATCCAAATTTTTCAATGGTTTCGCCTTGATATTCTACCTCAATTTCTAAATCACCTATGTTTAAAACTTTTTGCGAAAGCTCAATAATTTTCAATAACTTTTCTGGGTGTAGTCTATGGTTGTAGTCGTTGGCATTCCACAGTTGAAAATTTACAACTTCTTCTTTTCTTTCTGTGCCACCACAATCTATAAAATGTTTTGTGATTTTTCCAACCTCTGTTACATGAAAGTGTTTTGGTACTAATTCTCCGTTTGGCAATTGAAAACCTATGGTTTCTAATGTGTTTAATGTAGATTTAACGTGTTCTAATTTCATAATTATATTTATTTATTGCGATTATACGATTAATAGATTTAAATTTTTTTAACAGCAATCTCCTTTTTCTATTAAGTCTTGATTAAGAAATTGAGACATTATTTTTTTCATAGCTGTCCAGTTTTTTTTATCAATACAATAGCAAACACTTGTTCCTTCCACGTTGCCTTTAATTAAACCTAAATGTTTTAGTTCTTTTAAATGTTGAGAAATGGTAGGCTGTGCTAAACCAATTTCGTTAACTAAATCACCACAAACACAAGAGTTAATTTTAAATAAATGTTGTAAAATAGCAACTCTAGCAGGATGGCCAAATGCTTTAGCAAACAATGAAATTTCATTTTGCTGGTCTGTAAACATTTCGGTTTTTGCTAATCCCATAGGTTCTTTTATTTATCTATTGCAATATTACGATTAATTAATTTATTATTAAAGTAAATTTATTATAATTTTTTAGGCATCATTATTTATTTCAATCCAATAACCATCTAAATCTTGAAAATATATCTGTTTAACACCATCTTTTCGTATGTAATCTTTGTTAGGCCTATTGAGCCAATCGGTATAATTAACAGGTATTGCTTCGAGATGTTTTACAAATGCATTAAAATGAGGCGTTGCTAAAGCAAAATGAACGGCCTTATTGGTCTTTATTATAGAATTTGGTCGCGGAATAAGGTGAAGTTGTTTCCCTTGGTTAAGCGATAGCCATCTTGTTTTAGAGTTTGAAGCCGTATTTTTAATTTCTTTAAGCTGAAAGACTTTCTGGTAAAAAGCCAGAGATTTGTTAACATCTTTTACCGAAAGGGCTAAATGATTTAATGAAAATGAAAACATATGTTTAATATAGTAATTTTTTAATTTTTTTCTCCTAAATATTTGTCTATTACCACAAGACAATCTTTATATTTTTGTAGTCTATTTCTGCTGGTTTTATAATAAGCTCCAAGAATATTTTTAAATTCTTTGGATGTGTACACTTCGTCTTTTTGAACAGATCCTTTCACCAAGTCCAAATTCTTCTTTAAATAAGGATAATAGTCACTAGTATATAAATTAGCTGAAATTTCGTTAAAACCTTCTACCCATTTATAATATTCATACAGGTTGATGATTTTTTGCTTCTCTTCAAAGTTTTTCATAAACCTAATATCTCCTGTCTCAACCAAATTTTGGTAAGCATTTTTTCTTATATACACACCTCCTAAATTCAATAATTCTATCGAAAGATTATTCACCTTTTCAAAATCGTTTTTTTTATCAATTAGCCCTAATAGTGTATCCATTTTCATTAAATGCAATTCATCATATTTGATGGCATTTTCAAACGATTTTTTGTTTGAATAAGTTTCTTTGTTAATTTCTATAGAATGAGTTTCAATTGTTTTACGTTGTTCTTTTTCAGATGAGCACTTATTCAATTGAAAAGCAATGAGTATTCCAACTATTACTACAATAAATTCTAATGAATGATTTAGCCAATCAATTTTTTGTTTTTTCATTTTTAAGATAATTTTTTAAATTACTTATAAATTATTAGTGTAGAGTAAGTTAAGCTGTGTAAATTATAAACAGTATTACAAGCCATTATAAATTTTCAATTTCTTCAATGTCCATAGTCATTTAAAAAAACATATCAATTTTTAATGCTCCTCTCCAATACATCCATTATAGAACGGCTTAAATTCAAATAATTCTACTTTAAAGATACCATTTACAACAGACGAATCTTTTTTAGTTATTAATTGCGCTTCAGGCATATTCTTTGCCTTTAAAATCATAAAACCTAAATCTGAATACCTGCCACCCATTAAGATTTTTTCAAGTTTTCTTAAATTTTGAAGATGAAGTGAATGTGCCTTAAAATAATCTTGCTTCGAAGCTGATACTTTTTCGTTCCACTCTGGTCCTTTAGAATAAATCATAGCAAAAAGCTTATCGTTGTCTTGGGCGTATGCTATACTTGAAAAGGCTATAGCTATAATAAAGATGTAAATGGTTTTTTTCATATTTAATATTTGTTTTTTTGTTATGTCCATACGCTACTTAAAGGCAAAGTAATCCATCACTCTTTTTCTGGTATTGCCATAGTTTGGTTAGCTATTAAATAGCATTTTCCTTTGTTTTCGGCATAAGTTCTCATAAAATGATAGGTAGTTGGTCTTGGACCTCTATCAACTATTGTAAAACCGCTAACAATTGCTGTTGTGCCAAAGATAATTACGTTTACATCTTTAGAAATTCGTGATTTTGTATCTTTATTATTACTACTTAAATGGCGAGTAACTCTTTCTAACACTGCGGGCTTATCATCAATCGTATTGGCATGATTATGAACCCAAATAAAATCATCAGATAATAGTAAGTTTATAGCCTCGAAGTCTAAATCTAACTGTGCTTTTTCCCAGGAAGCATCCAGTTTTTTAAGATTTTCCTGAGTTAAGCAATTGTCTTGGGCAGATGCTGAGAAGATTAATGATATAACCATTATTATTGCAATACTAAAAGGTTTCATTTTTTATAGTTTTTATAGTTTTAATAGTTTGTACTAATAAAGGTTTATCAAATTGCGGCTGCCAATTGGGAGACAGGTGATTAAGTAACTAATATAATAAACTAAAAACGAATAAAAAATTTAGAAGGCTATGGGAGTAAAGTAAAAATATTGTAATTCTATTGGTGTGTTATTTGGCTGGACACTTAAGTTTGATTTTAGAACCATACTTTAAAACAAGTTCAATAGAAACAATCCATATATTTAAAAGATCACTTTATTTATTGTTTGTTATAATTAAGGATTTCAATTCTTTATGGTAGGCCTCCATTCTTGCCTGTGCAGTTCCGTCTACTAATAAGATAACTGTAAGCATTTGCTTATGCCATTATTGGCAATAGTTTTTCTCTAATTCAGGTTTAATTGCCAAGAAACTCCAAATTGATCTTCAACAAATCCAAATTTCTTACTGAAACCATAATTGTTTAATGGCATCATAATCTTTCCGTTTTCGGATAGTTTTGTAAATAACCTTTCAAGTTCATTTTCGTCTTCGCATTCAACATAATTTGAAACTGCTGGTGTAAAATCCCAGTCATGAATTGGTGGGCTATCGCTACACATAAACGCTTTTCCATTTAAAGAAAATGTGGCATGCATAATTTTACCTTCTTTTCCTGGTCCTTCTTTGCCCCAACGATTTATGTTAATAATTTTGGAATTGGCAAACAGCCCTACATAAAAGTTCATGGCCTGTTCTGCATCCTCTTTTTGAAATGTTAAAAATGTTGCAATTTGTCCGTTCATATCGTCTGGATTTTCCGTTTTTAATTTTTTTAAACTGTCAAGTTCGGCACGTAAATGGTTTATTTCCTCGTTCTGTTCATTTTTTTTATTAAAGTGAGAGCAACTTAAAGTTAAAAAGGTTAGCAGGAGTATAGGTACAATTCTTATCATCTTTTATGTTTTTATATTCAATTTTCTAGTAACGTCATTTGTCAAGAATAGTTTCTGTGGTTAGCACTTAATCTTGCAAGCACGCACCAAACTATTACTTATAGCCATTGTTAGCACTATTTTTTTTATTTGTTTTTATAGCTCTTGTATCTATAAAGGTAGGAAAAAAGTCGTCCATTTTACTTTCTCCACCCCAATTGTCTTCATACATATTTGTCAGGCTAAAACCAGCTTCTAATTGTCCGCTAATTTGGTCTGTCAAGCTATGTCCAAATACCAATGCTTCATATTCTCTTTTAGTTCATTTAATTTTTCTGTTGGTAGTGAGTGTAAGTCTGAAAAAGGCTGTTTGTAAATTAGTTTCAAACTTTGTTCTTCAATTTGAAATGAAATTGGATTGATTAACCCTGTCATTAAAATTCCGTTTGGTTTTAAGATTCGGAAACATTCTTTCCAAACTGGAAAAACATTGTCAACAAATAGTATTGAACAAGGATTGAAAACCAGGTCAAATGAGTTGTCGGCAAACACAGAAAGGTTTCTCATATCACCTTGAACAGTTTTAATGTCAAGATTAAATTTCTCGCTTGTTGTTTTGTCTTGTTGTAACTGTTTATCAGAGTTGTCAAAAATTGTTACGTCTGCTCCCAAAGTTGCAAGTATAGGTCCTTGTTGTCCACCGCCAGATACAAGTCCTAAAATCTTTAAACCTTTTAAGTCATGAAACCAATTGTGAGGAACAGGTCTATTGGGTGTCAAAAAAATATTCCAGTTTCCATTATTTGCGTTTTCCAATTCTTGTTGAGAAACAGGAATTGTCCAACGATCTTTTTTATCAACGTAACCGTCCCAAGCTGATTTATTATAGTTTACAATATCCATATTATTGTCGTGTTGCGTAGTCCTACAATTGGTGCTAATAGTCTTATAAACGTAGTAGAGAATTTAAGACACATTGTTTTCGGATAGAAAGATACTTAATTAAACACAAAAACGGTTCGAGAGCGCACTCAAACCGCTATTGCGTTTATATTATGTTGTATATATTACTTTATTCTTCGGGCTTGGTATAAGTTACAATATCAATTCCAATTCCGTTCGGGTCCTTAATTGCAAAATGTCTATCTCCCCAAGGTTCATCTTTGATTTCGATTTCCAGCTGAACTCCTTTGTCTTTTAGTTTTTTGTAAACTTTATCTACGTTTTCAACCTCAATTGTTAAGTAAACACCTTTTCCATTAAATGCTGATTGAAATATAGGATTTTGACTTGGGTGGTTTGGCTGCAAAAAACTGAATTCTGCCGATTGGTTAGGTGTGTGAAGTAATAGATAAAATTCGTTTTCAAAACTCACACCAAAGTCTAAAACTTCTGTGTAAAACTTCTTGGTTTCTCGTAATTTTTCGGTAATTATCCCTGCGTTTAGTTTCATCTTTTTTGCTGTTTGTGCATTTGTCAAACTTATTGTAAGAACAAACACGGTTAATAATAATGTTCTCATTGTTAATGATTTTATTACAACAAATTTAGATCGACAAGAATGATAAGAATTGTAAAAATCGGACAAACTTAACGGAAGGCTTCTGAAGGTGTTACTCCGTAAAAAGTTTTGAAGTTTTTAATAAAATGAGCTTGGTCAAAAAAACCAACATCAAAGTACAGTTTGTTTTCTTTTAGACTTTGTTTTGAAGGCTTTGCATTCAAAATGTGCTGAAAACGTACAATATTGCTGAACGATTTTGGTGTCGTGCCTATATAAAAATTGAAAATCCTACGTAATTGTCTTGGACTTAAGCCTGTATTAAGTTCTTTTTCTGTGTCCAAAAATCCATTCTTTCGGAAAATCAGGTTTAGAGCATCTAAAAAACGATGGTCGTAATGGACGACTTGATTTTTTGTATAACCTATTAATTTTATGTTTAGGCTTTTTATAATGTTTTCTATTGAATCTGTAGGTTTTATGGTGGAGTTAATCCACTCGGAAAAATTGGGCAAAATTTTGTTCAGTTTTTGTGATTGATTGCTTAAAGTTTTAGCGTTAATTCCGAACAAGTGTGAAAATGCAGAAGGCAAAAAACGAACGCCAATATAATCAAATTCATTTCCTAAGGGGAATTGAACGAACTTGCGGCAAAATCCCATTACAAAGTTTTTAATCGGTTTTTGGTGTTCAAAAAAAATATCGATGCAACCGTCTGAAACCACTCGGTAATTATAATCGCTTTTTAAAGCTTTTTGTGTTTTAAGTTGCCAAAAGCAGTAAACAAAGCTCTCGATTTCCTTATCTGGCTGGATTTCTTGATAACTTATTTCTATATCGCCAGCCGAAACGGTTGGTTGAATGGGCTTATAGTATTCTCTTATGGTTTTTAGTTCAATCACTACATTTTTTCGGGATTACCCACAACATGTTTGTGTATGGTTTTTTACATGTTTAAGCAACTAATTTAGTAAACAAAAGTAAACGCGCGAAAATTATTAAAGAATTTTCCAAATAAGCAATGACATTAGTTGTTTTTTCTTTTTAAGGTTTCTATATATCCTTTCGTTCGTAATTTTCTCCTCAAAGAGTATATCGTCAATCCAAAAATAATTAAGTACATAGATACAAACTTTATAATTCCAGATTCAGCCAGATATAAGCAAAAATGTAAAATTCCTACTTTTATATTTGTTAGCGGAAATTTTTCTCCGTTTGAGATTCCGATATAGAAATAAATAGAGCAAGAGAAGCAAAATAAAATAAACGCCATAAAGAAATAATATTCTTTGGCATATTCAATATTACTTGGTGAGTCTTTCCAATATTTGAATTCAGATAGATTTTCTTTTATGAATTCAATAATTTCTGTTTTAATCTTTTCACTTTCTATAGATATATTTTTTACAGAACTTCTATCATAGAATTTTAGAAATTTCGATTTTTCACTATTCTTAATTTTTTTAATTTTATTTAGTGATATTCTGTCAAAATATTCAGGTATTTCTGTTATTTCTGTTTCGCTTTGTCCGTAATAAACATAATTGTCTCTAATTAAAACAATATCTTTTGTGTTTGGTAATTGCCAATATTTATTCATCAGATAGTTTTGAGTCAATTAATGCCAACCGTCTTGTATATGGCTCGTATCGTGCAAATTAGCGATTGCTTTTTGGTTAAGCACGAGCCGAATTTTTTAAATTATCTTATTACCTTTTTTTTAATAAGCCAAATTAAAAAATTTGGCGGACTTGCAAATGTGCCTTAACTTCGATTAGCAACTCATTCGCTATGAGTTATATACGTTGTACCCAGTTATTTTTTCTTAAGTGTCGGGATTATTCTGTCTCGCAAAACCCTATAAGTTGACTTTTCTGGCTCACTATTAATATTCCAACCATTAAAGACTATTATTAAATTGTATTCTGGTGCTACCATTAAATATTGTCCTCCATATCCGTTGGCTGCGTAAATACCCACTCTGCCATCATCTGTATATTCTGGAATCCACCATTGATAACCATATCCCGTTACATCTCGCCATTGCGGTTTTACGTTTTTAAGTAAAGGGCTTGTGGATGTTGTAACCCAACTTTTAGATACAATTTGCTTGCCATTCCATTTTCCATTATTAAGATATAGTGCACCAATTTTAGCCAAGTCTTCTGTCTTAAGATACAAACCTCCTTCCGTATCAATTTCTCCATCGGGTGTTTCTTTCCAGTAGTAATCTGTAATGCCAAGTGGCTCAAAAAGTTTTTCTTCTGCCCATTTATCGATTCGTTTTCCAGTTATGGTTCTAACGATTTTACCTAAAAGCACAGTTCCACCACCATTATACACGAATTTTGTTCCTGGTATGGTATCCATAGGTTTGCTCAGTACATATTCAATCCAGTTGTCACTTGCTTCCAGTAAAAAACAGTCATTTGTATGGTCATTATGATCGGTCTCTTCATTCCATTGTATTCCACTTCTCATAGTCAATAAATCTTCAATGGTTATATTTTGCTTTCGTTTATCTTGAAAGTCAGAGTCATTATAACCAGTCAATAAAGGCATTGCTTTGTTGCTAACATTATATTCATCGTCCAAATCCAAGGCAATACCTAAAAGGATTGAGGTAATACTTTTGGTGACAGATTGAAGGGTGTGCAATTCACTTTTCTTGTAATACGGATGCCAATCCGTATTATTGAAATTGTATTGATGATTGGTGGTGTCATATTGTTGAACAATGGTTTCGTAGTCTTGATCATATTTATAATCTGCCAATTGCTCGTCATTTTGTATGACCATAAAACGGTCAATTAATCCATAATCTCCGTTATTTATTTCTGAGTTAATAGAATCTATCACAGCTAAAAGAGCCTTTTTGGACGTTATCTTTTGTGTGTCTTTAATAGACTCTTTATTTTTTGAGTTACAACCCATAAACATAGCTATAAGCAAAATTAAAAATGATAGCTTTTGAATAATATTTATTATAGTTTTCATAGTTTTTTCAATTGAGTATAAATGTTTGTATATGATTAGTGGCGTGTTTAAGCACCTAATTTAGCAAATAAAAACCGAACCTGCCTGCCGGTAGGCAGGTAGAAAATCCGCGAGAATTTTCAGAAGTAGGCGAGAACTTTCAATGGATTATACACGGGTTAGGCACAATAATTATATTCCACTAACTAACATTCTATTAACAATAATTGTTAAAATAAGTAGAAATAATATAGGAATAGAAATGTTCTTGTTTAAAGAATTTCCTTGCAAGTCTGCTTTTATTTCATTTTTACCTCCAATAAAAGTCCCAAATATTGCCATAATTGAAAAAGGGGCACAGACCGTTGCCAAAATACTTGCTATATGCGGAATCGGGAATTGAAAAATTGTGATTAAAATGATACTAATTAATAAAGGAATTAGTATTAAAGAAATAGACCATTTTTTTCTATTGGTTTTAATATCTCCAAAATCTTTAATAGCATATTTTTCAAATTGCTTTGTAGATTTCATCAATAGTATCGTAATTACTAAAAGTGCTAAAATTGAAATTATTACTTGTATTATCATTGGAATATTTAGCATTGAAAATACTTTTCCAGTATCTCCAATTGGAATTATAGGTGCTATCATTAAATATCCAAAAAAAGTGATTATTCCAGCTATACCTAACCATAAAATTAATAAGGAAATTGGGTTTGGTTTCATTGCTTTGGAAATTGTGTACGCAATTATTCCTTGAGCTAAAGAAAAAAGAGGAGCAATTCCAGCAATCATTATTTCGTGGGTTTTTATTCCACTTGTTTTTGTAACAACTTTGTTATGAAATAAAGTTGTATCGTAATCTAAACTAATAGACATCACATAATGAGCTAATTCATGAAGAATTATTGTAAGCAAAAATGCAGTAGTTAATGCAATTGTGGAATTTATTATTGTTCTTGTCATTTAGCTTTTTATTGTGCTTAAAGGTTTTGTATATGACTCGTTGTGTGGTTTAAGCATTAAAGTTAGCAAAAAAATCACAGATGGAAAATCCGCAGGACTTTTTCGTGAGTAGGTAAGAAGCAGCAATAAATTATATACGACTTAAGTTTGATTCTCAGTAAATTGTTGCTATAAATAGAAAGAACAAAAGAGAGAATTAAGGTTACTATATACGGTGAAGCTTTAGACTTCGACAACATTGATAATCCTCTCTCTTTTACTA